>JBAQKO010000041.1:0-13256 GCA_049301075.1 Rhodoferax sp. | reverse complement strand
CGGCAAGGCCAGCCGGGCCAGCGCCGCGGCATAGCGGGCCACCCGTTCGCCGGTGGCTTGCCAGGAGAGAGGGCGCCACTGGTGCGTCGCTTCGTCGTATTGCAAGTAGGCTGCCGCATCGGGGGTTTGTGCCACGCGCCAGGCAAAGAGTTCGGCCAGCGTGCGAACCTGGTCCAGTGTCTGTGGCAGACGGGGAAGCGTTAACGGATCCATAGAGGGGCGCATTCAGTAATCTTGGAAAAGGGGCGTATTGTCCCTCTTCCGCGCCCCGTCAATTCACTGGGCTTTACCAGTTGGCTTCGCGTTCCGGCGAGGCGCTGATCTTGTGGATGGACAGGTCCGCGCCGTCGTATTCCTCTTCCTGGCTCAAACGCAGGCCGACGAGGCGCTTGAGCACCCCGTACACCACGAATCCTCCCAATGCGGCCCAGGCAACGCCCATGCCGGTACCGATGAGCTGGGCGCCGAAAGACACGCCGCCCAGTCCGCCCAGAGCCTTGCTGCCAAAAATGCCGGCGGCCACACCGCCCAGGGTGCCGCACAGACCGTGCAGGGGCCATACGCCCAGCACGTCGTCGATCTTCCACTTGTTCTGTGTCAGCGTGAACATCACCACAAAAATGCTGCCCGCTGCCGCGCCCACCACCAGCGCACCCAAAGGGTGCATCAGGTCGGAGCCGGCGCACACGGCCACCAGTCCGGCCAGCGGGCCGTTGTGCACGAAGCCGGGGTCGTTTTTACCCGCCACCAGCGCGGCCAGCGTACCCCCCACCATCGCCATCAGGGAATTGACCGCCACCAGACCCGAGATCTTGTCCAGTGTCTGGGCACTCATGACGTTGAAGCCGAACCAGCCCACGGTCAGAATCCAGGCGCCCAGGGCGAGGAAGGGAATGCTGGAGGGCGGGTGGGCCGAGATGGCGCCGTCCTTGCGGTAGCGGTTGCTGCGCGCACCGAGCAGGATGACGGCCGGCAGGGCGATCCAGCCGCCCACCGCATGCACCACCACGCTGCCGGCAAAATCGTGGAACTCTTCACCCGTCAGCGCCTTGATCCAGGCCTGCACGCCAAAGTGCTGGTTCCACACAATGCCTTCATAAAATGGGTAAACAAAGCCGACGATAACGGCTGTAGCCATCAGTTGAGGCCAAAAACGGGCTCGTTCGGCAATGCCGCCGGAAATGATGGCGGGGATGGCGGCGGCAAAGGTCAGCAGGAAAAAGAACTTGACTAGTTCGTAGCCATTTTTCGCCGCCAGAACGTCAGCACCCACGAAAAAATGGGTTCCGTACGCCACGCCATAGCCTACGGCGAAATACACCACGGTGGATACCGAGAAGTCCACCAGGATCTTGACCAGGGCGTTGACCTGGTTCTTGCGCCGTACGGTGCCGAGCTCCAGAAATGCAAAACCGGCGTGCATGGCCAATACCATGATGCCGCCGAGAAGGATGAACAAGGCATCCGCGCCCTGTTTGAGTGCTTCCATATAACCCTCTGTGTGTGAAACGCTGTGAATTGGTGCATGCAGGGTGAATTTTTAGCACCCGCACCAAAATTAAGCAATAAATGCGCCAGATAAGGGCGGTGTGCGTGGATCGGTCCGAAATCGTGCGCGGTGCGGGGCCATGGCCGTTTTCTGGTGGCTTACCGGAAGACGATCTGGGAAAGGACAGAAACTTGCTTTGAGACTTGATTTCCGACTAGTCGAAACCGAATAGCGCGTCAGCAGAGAAACTCAGCTTGGTAGGTGCCGGCCTGGGCTGGGCTGAAGATTTCAAGGACGCTTCAGCATCACGATGTACCGTCTGTGCGGTGGCAAACCGACATCATCCGGTGCTACCCATAACCTTGCCACAGCCGAGCCAGCTGACGGCGATGAAAAGTCAATGCGGGGAGGCCCGAGCCGCTGCATCAATATCCAATTCACCCTTAAGGAATACATATGAACAAACTCCACTTCAACGTACTGGCAGTTGCCATTTGCTGTGCACTAGGAACCCCAGCCATCGCCCAGAACATGTCCAAAGCAGACTTCAAACTGGGCAAGGATCGCATCTCTGCCGACTACAAGACCGCGAAAACCGCTTGCGCATCGCTGTCCGGCAACGCGAAAGATATTTGCATCGTGGAAGCCAAAGGAAAAGAGAACGTCGCGCGGGCGGAGCTGGACGCTACTTATGAACCCTCCGTGAAACACCATTACAAGGTGCGCATCGCGAAGGCTGAGGCAACCTATGCGCTGGCAAACGAGAAGTGTGACGATCTGGCGGGCAATACCAAGGATGTCTGCGTGAAGGAAGCCAAGGCAGCGAAAGTTGCGGCAAAGGCCGATGCCAAGGTACAAATGAAGACTACGGATGCGAACGCCAAGGCAAGTGAAAAGAGCCGCGATGCGCGCGCAGAAGCCCGTAGCGAAAGCACGGATGCCGCCAAAGACGCTTCCAAGGAAAAGCTGGAGGCCGAATACAAGGTGGCGAAAGAGAAATGCGACGCCTTTGCTGGTGCGGCCAACGACAACTGTGTCGCTCAGGCCAAAGCACGCTTCGGCAAGTAATCGCTGCGGGAGTGCGTTCGTCCGGGCGCACTCCTTTTGCTTCCCTCCAATATTCTGGAGGTTTATGTACCCGACCGTACCGCACGGTACATACGGGATGATCCCATCCGGGTTCAAAGGTTCACAGGCGACCGGTCACCAGCAGGATGATGATGACAATCACCACGATGCCCAGTCCACCGGATGGAGCGTAACCCCAGCCGCTGCTGTGGGGCCATGTCGGCAATACTCCGACGAGCATCAAGATCAAAATGATCAACAGTACGGTTCCCAAGCTCATGATTCTTCCTTCTAGGATTGAAATGCAGTGTTCGGCGAGGGAGTGGCCCTTGCCTTTCCCGTCCGGTTTTCAGCTTAGTGACCGGTCCTGATTCTGTCCGTGTGCCACCGTACGGACGGATATGTGTCTTCGCGAACACACTGGTCCGGTCTCTCGAGGGACCCCGTTCACTGAAAAGTCATGCACATAACTGGATGAGTTGACGCTGTGGATCCGGCAACTTCCCTTGCGACGCCTTTTTACCCAAGCCGCCACGGCACGGAAGGAACCATCCATGAAATCCAGAAAACACCTATTCACGCCTTGGAGCACTTCTTCCTTAGGGGACGCCACAGATGTGTCTTCCATTGAACTTCTGGTGCTGGGCGACCACCTCGGCCTGTGCCGTAGCCCTCACGGACGTCTCTTTGCGCTGCATTGTGCTGCGGAATCCATGCATGGGTTCATCGCTTCGCGGCTCGTGACGACATTTGTGATTGCGTCGTTGCTCATTGCCTTGACCACTTTGGTGCTGTAGTGATGGGGGAGTCCGCATTGCGCAACCTGGTGCCCGGAGCCCCGGAGGCGCTGTACGCCATTCTTGATTCGCCGCGTGGTCCTGTCCCCCCTTTGATTCGTTCTGAAATATTCGGGGCCCAGCGGTTCGCACAGCATGGTCGAAGTCTGGGCGCGACCCACCGTGCTTCCCGGATGTCCCTGCGTGCAGCCACGTTCTTTCCCCGCCTGCAAAGCAATATGGACGTGTTGCGTGAAGCCCATGGCTACATCGGCATGCAGGCCCGTACCGGCTATGACATCAGTCCCGCGGCGGAATGGCTGCTGGACAACTTTCATACCATCGAGGCCCAGTTCAAGGAAATCCACGAAGGACTGCCGCGCAGTTTTTTTCGTTCCCTGCCCATGCTCACCGATGCACCCCTGGCGGGGCTTCCACGCATCTATGGCGTGGCATGGGCCTTTGTCGCGCACACGGATGGCGCCTTCGATGAGCAACTGCTCACCCAGTTTCTGCTGGCATACCAGGAAACTCGCGAACTCCGGTTGTGCGAAATCTGGGCGTTGCCCACCACGCTGCGCGTTGTTCTGATTGAAAACCTGCGACGGCTTGCCGAGCGCGTCGCGACAAACAAGGCTGCGCGCGAAGTTGCCAATATCTGTTTCGACCGCATTGCGTCTTATGACCAGGAAGCGCTCGATCAGCTTCTTGCTCTGCTGACCCAGCGGGGGGTGCGTGACGTCTTTCTGACACAGATGGCACAGCGCCTGCATGACCGCCAAACCACAGGTGAGCCCAACATTCAGCTAGCCACGCGCCAATGGTTGCGTTCTGCATTGCCCGACCACGGTTCCGCACAAGCGCGACAAAGTGCCGATCAGGCTGCGGACAACCTCAGCGTCAGCAATGCCGTTACTTCGCTGCGGGCGATCGGTGACGCCGACTGGACCGAGCTGGTCGGGCATACCAGCGTCCTGATGCGCCTGATGCTGACTTCTTCCCTGTTTGCCTCTGAAGATACCGCGACACGCGACCAGACATTGCATGCCATTGAGAGTCTGAGCAAGCGCAGCAAGCTCAGTGAACTGGAGGTTGCGCAGTTACTGCTGGAACTGATGGGTGGCGCACAGGACGCTGAGTCTGCGGCTCCCCACCACTGGCTGCGAGGCGGCGGGCAGTCTGCGTTCATGGCGAAGTTGGGTCTACGGAGCAAGAGACACGCCGCTTGGAAAATTCTGGGTCACCAGGCGGCATTGCCGGCTTACCTGTTGTCTTTGCTGGCGCTCCTGTCACTGCTGGTGTGGGGTTTGCTTCGACACCACATTGCATTTGAACCTCGGGAATGGACAACCTGGGCTGGCATTCTTGCCATGCTATTTCCGGCTTCTGAAGTCGTGGTTGCTCTGGTGAACCGGCTTATCAGTGAATCGACGCGTCCGCAACACCTGCCCCGGTTGGCATTTGTGAACGGAATACCGCCAGAACACCGGGTCCTGGTGGCGATCCCCTGCCTGCTGACCAGCGCAGACAGCACTCAGGAGGTGGTGAACCGACTGGAGCTTCACTATCTGGCCAATCCGGAACCTCAGGCCCAGTTTGCGCTGCTATCCGACTGGGGCGACGCAGATGCCGCCCATAAGCCGACCGATCCAGTGACGCTGGATTGGGCGGTCGCGTGCATTGACCAGCTTAATGTCCGCTACCCACGGGACGCCGACGATTTCTCTGGTGCCCCGCGGTTCATTGTGCTGCACCGTGATCGCAAATTCTGTGAGAGCGAGCAGCGCTGGATGGGGTGGGAGCGCAAGCGGGGGAAGCTGGAGCATCTGGTCAGTGCGCTGGCCACAGGATCACGCACACTGTTTCTGCATCTGGGGGACGTGTCGCGCGTCGCCCCGGACATCCCGTACATCGTTACCCTGGACAGTGACACCCAACTTCCTCCGGGCCGTTTGCGTGAATTGGTCGGGGTAGCGGCGCATCCGAACAACAAGCCCCGGCTCAACGCGAATGGCACGGCCGTGGAGCAGGGCTACGGAATTCTCCAGCCGCGCATCGTGACACCACTGCCGGCTGTGGAGGAGACGACCTGGTACCACTGGCTGTTTTCCGGACAACGTGGAACGGACCCCTACAGCATGGCCAGCTCGGAGATTTACCAGGACCTGTTTTCTGAGGGGGCGTATACAGGCAAGGCTCTCTTGCATGTGAAGGCCATGCACGCCGTCCTGACAGGTCGTCTGCCCGAGAACCTGATTCTGAGCCACGATCTGCTGGAGGGCGCCATCGCACGATGTGCCGTCGTGACCGACCTCACCCTGATTGAAGACTCACCCTCTCACGCCGATGTCGCGGCTTCGAGGATGCACCGCTGGATGCGGGGAGACTGGCAGCTGTTGCCGGTGCTTGCGGCGTCGGTGTTGCATCCCCTGCAGAACCCCATTCGCGCAGTCAATCTCTGGAAGATGGTTGACAACCTGCGTCGATCGCTGATTGCTCCGATGTCGCTGGTATTTCTGCTCATCACGTTTTCAGGATTCTTTCTGTCACCCTGGCTTGCGTTGATGCTGGTATTCGCCGCATTTGTGGCAGGCCCCATGCTGGGTGCGGTGGCGGGTCTTTTGTCACGAATGGAAGGCCTCGCGAAACGGCATTTCTTCTATGAAGCCGCGATCGACATCCTTCGCGCGGCCGGAGGGGGCGTGTGGCAAATGGCACAACTGCTGCAGCAATCTCTGCTGGCCATCAATGCCATTGCTTTAGCGTTGTACCGCACCTGGTTCAGCCACCGCGGCTTGCTGCAGTGGACTACTGCGGCCGCGGCGCAGTCCCAGGCCAAGACCTCGCTGCCAGCCCTGTTGCGTCAGCACTGGATAGAGCCTGCGTGGGCTTTGGCACTGCTGGTGGCATTGCAATGGACACCTGCGCCCACGCTGCTCCTTGCAACCGCCATGTGTCTGCTGTGGGCAGGATCGCCGGTCTGGATATGGTGGGCCAGTCGCCCGGGTGCGATTGAAGAGGGGCTGTCCGTCCAGGATGCCGCGTATCTGGAAAATATTGCACGCGATTCCTGGCGCCTGTTCGAGCGCTGTGTTGTCGCACAGGACAACTATTTGCCGCCGGATAACGTGCAAAGCGCACCTTTTGACATGGTGGCCCATCGAACCTCGCCCACGAATATCGGCCTGTACCTTCTGAGCGTTGCCTGCGCCCGGGAATTTGGATGGATCGGTACGCAGGACATGCTCGCTCGCCTGGAGAACACCCTGGCCACGCTGCAGAAGCTCGAACGTCACCAGGGGCACTTCCTGAACTGGTATGACACCCAGACCTGCGCCCCCCTATTGCCTGCGTACGTTTCGACGGTGGACAGCGGCAACCTGTCAGGCCACCTGCTGGCGGTCGCCCAGGCCTGCCTGGAGTTGACCCACGCGCCGCTCAAGGGCAATGCGTCCAAGCGGGCTCTGGAGGCTGCGCGTGTGCGTGCCACATCGCTGGCATCGAAGCGCATGCAGCTTTCTCCAGCAGCCCGTGACATCCTGAAGTGGGCCCTGGCGGACTATCGAACCACGCGGCAATCTGCCGCACGGGATGCGCGGGCCTGGGTTGTTGCACTTGGAATGCATGAGCCCAGCGGGGTCTCCGATACCGTACGCCGATTGCGCACGGTTGCAGATGCCTTGACGCAACTGGCATGGGAGGCGGACTTCAGTTTCCTCTACCACCCCAAACGACACCTGCTCCACATTGGATACCGGGTGGCAGAGCGTCAGCTTGATACGGGTTTCTACGACCTGCTGGCCTCCGAGTCGCGCCTGACGAGCCTGCTGGCGATAGCCAAAGGCGAAATCCCTGCGCGCCATTGGGTGTCGCTCGGGCGGCCGTTCTTTGCGGTGGGAACCAGGGTTGGGTTGCGTTCATGGACGGGGTCCATGTTTGAGTACCTGATGCCGGGCCTGGTGCTCGAAGAACCGCGGGGCAGTGTGCTGTGGGCCGCCAGCGAGTGCGCCTTGCGCGAGCAAATGGCCTATGCCAAAGCGATGGCGGTGCCCTGGGGCATCTCCGAGTCCGCCTATGCTGCAAGCGACCACACGCTGGCCTACCAATATGCCCCACAAGGTGTTCCGCGCCTGGCGTTGCGCAGGACACCTGCTGACGAGTTGGTCATCGCGCCCTATGCAACCGCCCTGGCTGCCATGGTGTCGCCACAGAAGGCCGCCGAGAACTTTCGCGCACTGGAAGCCCTTGGTGCGCGCGGCCGGTACGGATTTGTCGAAGCGTTGGACTACACTCCGTCGCGCAGGGAGGAAAGCGCGCTTTTTTCCATTGTGGACACCGCGATGGCCCACCACCAGGGAATGAGCATCGTTGCGCTGGCCAATGTGCTTTTGCACGCCCCAGCCCGCAGGTGGGGCATGACGAATGCGCCCATTCGGGCGGTGGCATCCCTGCTGCACGAGCGCGTTCCGCGCGAAGTGTCGGTGCTGAACGCACCTCCCGCCGAAGACCGGCTCATGGCACGCCGGAGACGGCGCGCACCAGGCCTGCTGCGCGAAGTGGTGCCGGGCGCCTCGGCCGTGGAGCCAACCCACTTGCTGTCCAACGGCCGCTACTGTGTGTCCCTGCGGTCCAATGGCGCTGGCTGGAGTCAATGGGGTCAGACGGGAATCACACGCCGACGCAACGACATCCTGCGTGATGCACACGGAACGTTCTTTTATGTGCGTCGGGCGGGCCAGCTCCATCCGGTTTCGCTGACGCAACATCCGGCGCCGGACCCGCAAGCGGCCTACCGGAGCGTGTACCACGCAGACCGTGTGTGCTTTGAATCCACCTGGCCTGATTTGCAGTCCCAGATCACGGTGTGGGTGAGCCCGGAGGACGATATCGAACTGCGCACGGTGGAGTTGCGCAATCTGGGCAACCAGGAGATTGACATCGAATTGATGTCGTATTGCGAAGTGACACTGGCTGCGCCCCAGGGCGATGAAAGCCATCCCGCGTTCTCGAACATGTTCGTGCGTGCCGAATGGAGCTCCGCCCATCAGGCGCTCCTGTTCCAGCGCCAACCCCGTTTGGAAGCTGAGCTCCCCGTTTTGGCAGCGCACTTCCTGGCGACGACCGATCCGCACGTCATCGATGTCCGCATTCAGACGGATCGGCTCCGCTGGCTCGGCCGCAACCGCAGCACTGCGCAACCGCTGGCCGCCTCCGAGGCGCCCCCCACGGACGACGCCACCGTGCTGGCGACCGGGCTCGATCCGGTCGCCGCGCTGGTGGTGCGTGTGCGCATTGCACCCCAGGCGCGTCTGGAGTTGACGTACGCCACCGCCGCGTCGGACAACGCGGCGACGCTGCATGCCGTGATGGACAAATACCGGCAATACAACAACGTCGCCCGCGCATCGTTGATGTCCGCAACGCTCACCGGCATCCGCCTGCGGGCGTTGCGCATCCGGACAGAAAACCTGGCTGTCATGCAGACCCTGTCCACCGCGCTGCTGTTCAGCCTGACGCAGCAACAAGGCTTGTCCGCAACGGGCATGGGCGTGAGCATCGAACCTTGCGACCGGCGTCTGTTGTGGCGCTTCGGCATATCCGGAGACCGGCCCATCATTCTGGTTTCGGCGATAGTGCCTCAGGGCCTGGGTTTGCTGCGGTCCCTTGCGCATGCACTCCATCTTTGGTCCTGGAGTGGCGTTGCCTGCGACCTGGTGGTCGTGAACTCCGAGCCGCAGTCCTACATGATGACTCTGCAGCGCGAAATCACCGCATTGAAAGAACGCCACGACATGGATGTCCGTGGACAGCCTGGCAGCCCGGTTACCGCGTTCCATCTGCTGCGATCCGAGGCATTGACCGATGCCGAGTTCCAGACCTTGCGGGTGCATGCCTGCCTGCGGTTTCAGGTTGACGGCCGGCCGCTGACGCACCACGTACAGGATTGGGTGGAGCAACACGAACTGGCTGCGGTCGAACGTGATGCGGTATCCGCAGCCACCCTTGCACTGGGCGCTGTGACGGGAGCCGCTCTGGCCACGCCGACCGGTGGTTTCACGGAGGATGCCCGCGAGTACCAGTTTGCGGTCAGCACCGTGACACGCCCGCAGCGGCCCTGGGTCAATGTGCTGTCCAACCCGCAATTTGGCGCGCTGGTATCCGAGTCAGGCAGCGGGAACACCTGGGCTATCAACAGCCGTCTAAATCAGTTGACGGCCTGGAGCAATGATGCGGTAGCAGATCCTCCTGCCGAGTGGTTCCTGCTGCAGGACCGGCGGACACGGAACACCTGGAGCGCCACGCCCAACGCCTGGGCGCAGGAGGGTTGCAGCTACCAGGTTCGGCACGGGCAGGGCTACACAACCATCAGTCATCGACACGCAGACCTGGAGGTTGCGCTCACCTGGTGTGTCGATGTCCGCCAGTCCGTCAAGCACATCCGCATCACGCTGGCCAACCGGGGTGCCCGGGTGCAGCGTCTGCGGCTGATCGGCATGGTGGAGTGGATCATGGGCGCAACCCGCGCCGATCGTAGTACCGTGCTGACGGCATTCCATCAGCCTGGACAATCGGCAGGCGCTCTGCAGGTGCTGACCTGCACCCAGCGGGAGAGCTCTGTTGGTTTTGGTAGTGGTACGGCTTTTTTCTGCACCACAGGCAGCGCAGAAGGGGACGCCGACTGGACCTGCGACCGGCGTGAATTCCTGGATGCGCGAGGGTACCTGGTGGTCCCTGACCATTTGGGCCAGCGGGAGGGGGTAGGACTGGACCCTTGTGCGGCATTGTCTTTGCGCCTGGATCTGTTACCTGGGGAGACCTGCGAGCGCGTCTTTCTGCTGGGATACGCCGCAAGCGCAGAAGCTGCCTTGCAGGCGGCTGTGCAGGCAGCATCCGTGCCCGTAGACCAGCGTATGGAGGACGTGCGCGCCGTCTGGGACCCGCTGCTGGGCAGCACCACGGTCAAGACCCCGGACCCGCTGTTCGATGCCCTGGTCAATCGCTGGCTGCTGTACCAGACGGTCACCTGCCGTCTGTGGGCCAAGGCCGGTTTCTACCAAGCCGGTGGTGCCACGGGGTTTCGTGACCAATTGCAGGATGCGATGGCCCTGGCCTGGGCCCAACCGTCCATGTTGCGGGCGCAGATTGTGGTGTGTGCGTCACGTCAGTTTGAAGCGGGGGATGTGCAGCACTGGTGGCACGCCCCACTGGGGGCCGGGGTGCGTACGCGGTTTTCAGACGATCTGCTCTGGTTGCCCTATGCCTGCGCCCACTACTTGCGTGCTACCGCAGACCTCGGGCTGCTGGATCAGCGCGTGGGCTTTCTGGAGGGGCCGGACATTGCGGAAGGTCGTGAGGATGCCTACTACGTTCCAGTTACCGCCCCGCGGGATGCCACGGTCTTTGAGCATGCCGCGCGTACCATCGATCGCAGTCTGCAGGTCGGGGCGCACGGCTTGCCCCTGATGGGGGGTGGGGACTGGAACGATGGCATGAACCGGGTCGGCATTGCCGGGCGCGGAGAGTCCGTCTGGCTGGGCTGGTTTTTGTGCCAGGTGGTCAAGGAGTTTGCGCCCTGGGCACGTGCACGTGGTGAGGATGTCCGTGCTGATGCCTGGGAAGCAGCGGCGGCGGGCTGGAAGGCCGCATTGACCGGCCCCGCCTGGGACGGGCAGTGGTTCAAGCGCGCGTACTTTGACGATGGCCAGGCACTGGGATCGCATACCAACCCCGAAGCCAAAATTGACCTGATTGCCCAGGCCTGGTCGGTCCTGTCCCACGTTGCGCCCCTTGCACTGCAGCGCGTCGCACTGGATGCCGTGGACGCGCAACTGGTGGACCGCAACAACGGATTTATCAAGCTGCTGGATCCCCCGTTGGGCCAGTCCCTACCGAGTGCAGGGTACATACAGGCCTACCCCCCGGGTGTTCGCGAGAATGGCGGACAGTATTCCCACGCGGGCATCTGGGCACTGATGGCTGTGGCAGACCTGTCCCTGCATGAGGCATCCGCAACCCTCGGGCCCGACGACGTCTATCGCTATTTCACTTACCTGAGTCCCGCCCACCGGGCATCCCACGCTACGTGGGGCGAAGCCTACGGGATCGAGCCTTATGTTGTCGCAGGTGATGTGTACACACAGCCACCGTATGTCGGAAGAGGGGGCTGGAGCTGGTACACAGGCGCAGCCGCCTGGATGCACCGCGCGGCGATCGAATCCATGTTCGGTTTGCGGATGGAGGCGGACAGGCTGGTATTCCATCCGTGTTTGCCTACGCACTGGCAGCAGTCCGAAATCACCCTGCAGCGTAACGGCAAGACCCTGCATTTCCTGCTGGTGCGGGTTCCCCTGGACAGCGCCCAGGCAATGGCGGTGTCCACCGATGCCAGTGTGCTGCTCCCCGGGCAACCACTGCGATGGCCCGGTCTGCCAGATACCGCTTCATTTGTGATTCCCCTGCCGCCTGCCTAAGTGTTCTACCGCACCGACAGGGGCGGCGCGAATTTTTATAGTCCGCTGGTTAGCTGCTTATTGCCCATCGATGGTGGGGCCATTCACCATCAAGCAACCCCAAGTCAACCTTGACCTGTACCGGAGATTTACCATGAACATTCGTACCCAACTCGCTATCGCAATGACTGCCGTCGTGATGCTGACTGCCACCGGCTGTGCCGTTCAGCGCGGTCAGGAAACCGTGGGAGCCTACGTGGACGATACCGGCATCACCACCATGGTGAAGTCGCGCTTTGTCGAGAACAAGCAAGTCGATGCCGCAGCTATCAGCGTAGAGACCATGAAGGGCGTCGTCATGCTTTCCGGATTTGCCAAGAATTCCACTGAACGCAGCACGGCCGAGACCATCGCATGGGGTGTCAAGGGCGTCAAGGGCGTCAAGAACGAAATCACCGTTCGTCCATAAGGCAGGCGCTCCCTGGACAGCCTGATGGCAGTTCAGGGTACTTGCACGCACGATCAATCATCGGAGAACCGTATATGAAGAACCGCATCCACACACTCGCCCTTGGCACCACGATCATGGGTGTCTTGGCCATTTCCGTCGTCGGTTGCGGAAAGGCTTCCGACGGTATCGGGGCACCACCACCGGCCATCAGCGTGGGAACAGAAATTGACGATAGCGTCATCACCAGCAGCGTCAAGGCGGCTCTGCTCGCCGACCCGGACATCAAAGCCTTCGACTTCAAGGTCGAAACCCGCAAGGGCGACGTGCTCCTGAGTGGATTTGTCGACAGCCAGGCACAGCTCGACCGCGCTACGGTTGCCGCCCACGCTGTGACCGGTGTCAAGAACGTCCAGAACAACGTGACACTGAAGGGCGCTCCGTCAACGGCGGGCAACAAGCTCGACGACAGTGTGATCACAACCCGGGTCAAGGCCGCTCTGCTCGGCGACGAGTCCGTCAGGAGCTTTGACATTTCCGTGGTGACGCGCAAAGACGAGGTGCAGCTCAGCGGATACGTCAATAACCAGGCTCAGATGGACCGTGCGATCCAGGTCACACGCGGGGTTGAAGGCGTGCGCAAGGTGAGCAACCACATGGTCATCAAGCAATAGGCATAGACAACGGGATTGCCCGACGGTGCCGGCGCGGCCGGCGTGATTGGCCACGAAGTCAGCAAGCTCTGAGGAATCTGGCCAGAAAAAAAGGGCAGGCGGCACGTTGCCGCCTGCCCTTTTTTTAGGGACGTTTAGCGTGTTTTGACGGCATCCTTGAGCATTTGATGACCGTCCTTGATAACTGCCTTGGCATCGCCCAGGCTTTTTTCTGCCTGGCCTGCGGCCTGCTTCTGCAATCCCTTGATTTGCTGCTCCGTACTTCCTACGAGTTTTCCAGTTTGCTCCTGGACTTTGCCGACAATCTTCTCAGCGGTACCGTGGGCTTGGTTCTTGTTCATGGTCGTTTCC
>JBAQKO010000040.1:0-1665 GCA_049301075.1 Rhodoferax sp. | reverse complement strand
TGTGCGGGCACTGCGCGCCGGTGGCATCCAGGCGCCGGTGCGCGCCGATGCACAGGCCGTGCGCCTGCTGACCATCCACGGAGCCAAGGGGCTGGAGGCGCCGCTGGTGCTCCTGCTCGACACCGATGGCGAGAGCCTCAAGGCCCAGACCATGGGCGTGCTGGTGGACTGGCCGGGCGAGGCCACGCACCCGCAGCGTTTTGTGTTTCTGGCCAGTGAATCGAACCCGCCGGCCTGCGTGGCAGATGCCCTGGCCACCGAGCAGGCCGCGCGCAACCGCGAGGAACTCAACGCCCTGTATGTGGCGCTGACGCGCACCCAGCGCACGCTGGTGGTGTCCAGCCTGGAGCCGCACCGGGGCAGTCCGGCCAGCTGGTGGCAGCGCCTGCAGGCACTGGCGCAGGACGCGCCGTGGCAGGTGGCTGCGACGCCCGTGGCGGCGGATACCGTTGTGGCGCCGCAAGACTACACCCTGCTTTCCTTGCCCAATATGCCGCTGTCCACCGCAGATACTGCGCAGACAGCTACCAAAACCATAGCAAGTAACGAGGGGGCGCTGACGCCGGAAGAGGACGCCGACAGCCTGGAGTCGCGCATCGGCCAGGCCATGCACCGCCTGCTGGAGTGGCTGCCGGCGCACGGTGCGGACCACACGCCGCTGCCGTGGTCCGCCGAGCAGCTCGATGCCGTTGGCCGTGAATTTGCGTTGGAGCCGGCGCAGGCCGGCATGGCCCATGGCATGGCGCAGGCCATTGTGCAGGGCGAGGGCGCCTGGGCGTGGGACGCCGGCCAGCTCGCCTGGGCGGGCAACGAAGTGGGTCTGGTGCACAAAGGGCGCATGCTGCGCATCGACCGGCTGGTGCAGCGCCGGGGCGGTGACGGCGGTGAGGGACAATGGTGGGTGCTGGATTACAAATCGACCGCCCAGCCCCAGCTGCAGCCGGAGCTGTGCGCACAGCTGTTGGATTACCGCGCGGCGGTGGCACAGGCCCAACCCGGGCAACCCGTACGCGCCGCCTTTCTGACGGCCCAGGGCACCTTGATAGAACTACCAAACGCATGAATTCCGAACTTCCCGTTGTCGTCATTGGCGGTGGCCCCGCGGGCCTGATGGCCGCCCAAGTCCTGTCCGACGCCGGTTTGCCGGTGCATCTGTATGACGCTATGCCCTCCATTGGCCGCAAGTTTCTGCTGGCCGGCAAGGGCGGGCTCAACCTCACCCACTCCGAAGGGGCCGACACGTTCGCAGAACGCTATGGCGCCCGCCGCTCGGCCATCGAAGACCTGCTGCGTGACTTTGACGCCGGCGCTGTGCGTGCCTGGGCGCAGGGCTTGGGGGTGGAGACCTTTGTCGGATCTTCCGGGCGGGTTTTTCCCAAGGACATGAAGGCGGCGCCCCTGCTGCGTGCCTGGTTGCAGCGGCTGCGCCGCCCGGCACAGGGCCCCGGCGTGCAGTTCCATATGCGCCACCGCTGGACCGGTTGGGCGCAACCGGCCGATGCCGGTGACGGCCTCCTGTGTTTCGACACGCCGCAAGGCCCGGTGCAGGTGGCGGCCCGCGCCGTGGTGCTGGCGCTGGGGGGCGGCAGTTGGGCGCGCCTGGGCTCCAACGGTGCCTGGGTGCCTTTGCTGGCCGCGCGCGGCGTGGCCGTGGCACCCCTGCTG
>JBAQKO010000039.1:0-8672 GCA_049301075.1 Rhodoferax sp. | reverse complement strand
CCAGGCCCCCTCCACCGCGTTGCCAAGGGCCGTGTATTCTGATTCGACCGCGTCGCCCAGCTTGCCCAGGCTCTCCGCGCTGAACGAGCAGATCGCGCTGACGGAATCCCCTACGGCATCGGCCGCTCCGGCGATGGACGCCACCACCGGGCCATAGGCCTGGGCATTGACGTCGTAATTACTCGAACTGGCTTTGGACGTCGTGATGGACGGAAGATAGGAAGAAACCGAATTAATACTGCTCACAATATTCCCCTTTGTTTGCGTTAAGAGACGAGCAAATATTAAGTTGGGCAATAAATAGGAAACCTCCCATCAAAAAGGGCAAAACCAGTTACTTCAAATGCTGGAAAAACCGCATTAACTCAATATATATATTCCACAAATAAAGTCTTGCCACAGACATGCAAAACATAATATCTGGACATATTTTTCAATATGGACACATAACCTATCCATAAATGGAGTTCATCCGGCAACCACCGTGAAGGCCCTGCGCGCGGGAGCCCCTGCGCCGCGCTCCCTACAATGCAGGCCACACTTACCATCGGCTCACCATGACTTCCGTACCCACCGACACCGACGCTCCAGACGCTCCCGACGCCAGCAAGCCCTTCATGCGCACCATCAAGAGCTTCGTCAAGCGCGCTGGCCGCACCACCACCGGCCAGGCCAAGGCGTTTGAGGAACTGGGGCCCAAATTCCTGTTGCCCTACCAGCCATCCGCTATCAATTTGGAAGCTGTCTTCGCAGATTCCACGCTCTCTGCCGGCGCAAACGAGGGGCAAAAACACCCCGTCGTGCTGGAAATCGGCTTTGGCATGGGCGAGGCCACGGCGCACATCGCGGGCGTGCTGCCCGACACGCACTTCCTGTGCTGCGAGGTGCACGAACCCGGCGTGGGCGCTCTGCTCAAGCGCATCGGGGAGCAGAACCTCTCCAACATCCGTATCTGCGCGCACGACGCCGTGGAGGTGATTGACCACATGCTGCCGCTGCAAAGCCTGGACGGCGTGCACATTTTCTTTCCCGACCCCTGGCACAAGACCAAGCACAACAAGCGCCGCCTGATCCAGTCGCCGCTGGTGGCCAAGCTGGCGCAGCGCCTCAAGGTGGGGGGCTATATCCACTGCGCGACCGACTGGCAGCCCTACGCCGAGCAAATCCTGGAGGTGTTGACCGCCGAGCCGCTGTTGCGCAACCGCGCGCTGGCCACGCACCCCGAGCTGGCGGGCTACGCACCCAAGCCGCACTACCGGCCGTTGACCAAGTTCGAAAACCGGGGCATCAAGCTGGGCCACGGCGTGTGGGACCTGGTGTTCGAGCGGGTGTGACCCTCTACCGCCCCAACCCGCCGCCCCCGCGCGAAGGCGTGAGCGCCAGTTGCGTCGTGCTGCCGGCGGGTCCCTGGGGCACGGTGCTGGCGTTCCTCGCCGAGCGCTTTGCCGGCGTGTCCGCCGCGCAGTGGCAGGAGCGCATGCAGACCAACCTGGTGGTGGACGACCAGGGCGTGCCCGTGACACCCGACGCGCCCTACCAGCCGGGCCGCCGGCTCTACTACTACCGCGCCCTGGCGCCGGAGCCCGCCATCCCCTTCGAAGCCACGGTGCTGTGGCAGGACGAGCACCTGCTGGTGGTGGACAAGCCGCATTTCCTGCCCGTGCTGCCGTCCGGCAAGTATCTGCAGGAAACCGTGCTGGTGCGGCTCAAGCGCGCGCTGGGCCTGGCCGACCTGTCACCCATTCACCGCATAGACCGCGACACGGCGGGGCTGGTGCTGTTTTCCACGCAGGTAGCCACACGCGGCGCCTACCAGAACCTGTTTCGCCAGCGCGCCGTGGACAAGACCTATGAAGCCATTGCACCGTGGAACCCCGACCTGCCCTGGCCCCTGCACCGCGAGACCCGCATCGCCCCGGCTGCGCACTTCATGCAGCAGACCGAGGTGGCGGGCGCACCCAACGCCCTCACCCACATCACGCCGCTGGAGGTGCACGGCACGCTGGCGCGCTACGCCCTGAAGCCGGTAACCGGGCACCGCCACCAGCTGCGTGTGCACATGGCCGCGCTGGGCCTGCCGCTGGTGGGCGACGGCATCTACCCGGTGCTGACGCCCGAAGGCACGGCCGACTACAACAACCCGCTGCAACTGCTGGCACGCTCCCTTGCCTTCACGGACCCGCTCAGCGGCCAACCGCGGGAGTTCGAAAGCCGCCGGACGCTGCGCCCTCTGGACTCCATTGCCCAGACCGGCTGACCCGCCGGTTCAACGCATCTCGAACAGTTCCTGGTGGAAGTCATCGGCGTTCAACCCCAGGGCCACCAGGTCGCGCCGCAGGGCCTGCCCGAAAGCGGCCGGGCCGCAAAACCAGATGTCGGCGTTCCGCCAGTCAGGAACGGTCTCGCACAGGCGCTGGGCGTTGAGCCGGCCATCGCGCGCGTCCCACAGGACATGCAAATTCACACCCGCGGCCTGGGCATCCCGTTGCAGCTTGCCCATGGCGGTTTCGTCCAACACGGCCGTGGGATGGAACAGGTCCACCGTCTTGCCGTCGGGCGTGCGCGCCAGACTTTTCATGCGGGCAATGAACGGCGTGATGCCGATACCCGCCCCCACCCAGATCTGGCGCGGCTTGCTGCCGCTGAAGTTGAAGCGCCCGTACGGGCCTTCCAGTTTCACCACCTCGCCCAGCTTCAGGCTGGCCGGCAGGGTGCGTGTGTAGTCGCCCAGCTCCTTGATGATGAAGGCAATGTGGCCATCGCCCTTCCAGGCCGAGGAAATGGTGAAGGGGTGCGCCCCCTCTTCGGCATGGAAGGTCACAAAAGCAAACTGCCCGGCCTCGTGGCCCGCCCAGCGCCCCCGGACCCGAATGTCCACCTCCAGCACCTGCAGATCGGCATGGCGGATGACGCCCTCGATCTCGCCCACGGTCTGGCGGCCAATGGACACCTTGCGCAGCACCACCACCAGCGCGGCCACTGAGCCCCCCAGCATGAGCAGGCCCATGACCACGCCCAGCGGCGTACGCCAGTAGCTGAACTGCAAGAGCACCACCGAGTGGAACACCAGCACCAGGTAGGCCAGGGTCAGCAGGTGATGGATCTTGAAAAAATAACGGTACGGAAACCGCTTCACCAGCGCCAGCACGATCAGCGCCACGGCCGCGTAAAAAGCCCATTCGCCCACTCCTTCCGCGGGGTGGCGCAGACTGCGCAAGAGCCCCTCGACGCCCTCCAGAGGGCCGCCCGGCGGGCCCCGGCGCGCCGGGCGCTCCAGCCAGCCCCAGCCCACCATCCATTTCGGCATTTCGACCCACAGCCAGTGGGTGACGGCAATCACCAGGCCGGAGATGCCCAACCATTTGTGCAGGCGGTACATCTTGTCCAACCCGCCCAAGTAGGGCTCAAAGAAAACCGGCCGCGCCGCCAGCATCATGGCAACGCTCATCACACCCATGCCCAGCACCCCGCTGTATTGCAGGGCCAGCGGACGCAACGCGAACACCGTCCAGGCTCCAGAAGCCAGCGTATCGGCCCACAGCCACAACAGTGTCAACACCGCCAGCAGGCCCCAGAAACTCTTCTTGATGTTCTTCATTTTTCCTCCACACCACGCCCCTGCAAGGGGCTGCAGCCACTGTAGCCCTGCTAGGTAAACGCCGTGTAGCGTTTGCGTCAAGGTCAGGCAAAAAAAACTGCAGGGTGCTGCGCGTGGGATGCCTACCGCGGCGTCTTTGGCCTGCGCCAGCGTTTCAGGCAGCGCCGCCCCGGAAGACTTCCACGCGGTTGCGGCCGTTTTCCTTGGCGCGGTACAGGGCCTGGTCGGCTCCGCCAATCATGTCGTCGCTGCGCTGATGGGTTCTCTGCTGACGCTCGTACAGGCCAACGCTGATGGTGACCGGGATCAGCGTTCCGTCCTCGCCAAAGAACGGTGTGGCTTCAATGCAGGCGCGCAAGTCCTCGGCCAGTTGGCACGCCCCTTCGGTGGCGGTATCGGGCAGGATCACCAGGAACTCCTCCCCCCCCAGGCGACCGATGATGTCCTGGTCGCGCACGCGCGAAATGAGGGTGCTGGCCAGTTTCTTCAGCACCAGATCGCCCGACAGATGCCCGAACGTGTCGTTGACCCGCTTGAAATGGTCGATGTCGATCATCAGCACCGTCAACGGCTGCTCGGCGCGCTGGGCCAGCGCCAGATTCTGGTGCAGCGACTCCAGCAGGAAACGCCGGTTGGTGAGGCCAGTAAGCTCATCCCGCATGGCCATGTCGCGGTTGCGGGCATCCGCCTGCTCCTTGAGCATGATGACCAGACCCAGACTGATCACGATCAGGCACATGCTCACCAACAGGTAGGTAACGGCCTGGATACGCGGGTTGGCCACGACCAGAAAACTCACCTCGCCCATGTGCTGGGCCGTTGCGGCGCCCCGGTAGCCATACAGGCCCATCAGCATCACCCAGCCAAAGGCCAGGGTGTATTTGCCCCGCCCAGCCAACTGGTGGCGTGTTTCCCACAGCACGGACAGCACCTGTACGCACTGCACTATGGCAATGGCCGCACTCAGCAGGATGCGCTCGGCCACCCGATCCACCAGAAAAGCGAAAAATACCGCCAGCACCAGCACCGGCGACCAGACCAGCCAGCGGGGTGGCGGGCGCTGCAGGAACTCGAACAAGCCTTCAACGAACAGGGCAATGGCGACGGACAGCAGAACATTGGCGCCATAGACCGTCACGCCATCGCTCAAATGGCCACGCAGGCTCAGCAGCATGTAGCTGGTCGTTTGCGCCACCATGGACAACGCCCAGAACACCATGCCATTGCGCTCCTTGAAGCGCACCGCCACCATGGCGGCGACGGTCAGCGTCGCGCTGGCCATCAGCAGCATCAGGAACATGGTGGGGGTGTGGGCTTGCATCGGCGCGTACAGCTAAGCGCACAGCATAGCGGCTATGCCCCGCACGGTCTAGCTGCCGGGCGTCATCCGCGGGGCTTTATGCCCACTGTACCTGGGCACGATCCGCGTACCAACCCTCCACCCGGGTGGTCACTTCGCTTTCAATGCGGCTGCGCCGGATCTTCATGGTGGGTGTCAGGCAACCGTTCTCACTGGGCCCGGGCTCGCTGGCAATCACGATCAGCTGCAGCTTTTCGTAGTCGGCCAGCTCACGGTTCACGTCCGCCAGCAGCTGGGCCAGCTGCGCTTCCACTTCGGCGCGGAAGGCCGCGTCGCTTTGGCGTGGGCGCAGGTCTTCGGCCAGCACCACCATGGCGTAGGCCGACGGTTGCCCCACGCCCGACACCAGGCTGGTCTCCACCATCGGGTGGGCGTTGATGCGGTTTTCGATCGGCGCTGGCGACACGTACTTGCCCTTGGAGGTCTTGAACAGCTCCTTCACCCGTCCGGTGATCTTCAGCAGCCCGTCGGCACGGCGCTCGCCACGGTCACCGGTGCGGAAGTAGCCGTCCTCGGTGAAAACTTCACCATCCAGGTCGGGGCGTTTGTAGTAGCCCACCATCTGCCCCGGGGACTTGATCAGGATCTCCCCCTCGTCGCTGATGCGCACCTGCACCCCCTCCAGCGGCACCCCGACGCAGCCCGGCGCATTGATGGTGGGCGTGGAGTTGTGCGAGTAGGCGAAGTCCTCGGTCATGCCGTAGCCTTCGATCAGGTTCAGGCCCAGACGGCGGTACCACACGATCAGCGCCGGAGGAATGGGCGCCGAACCGCTGCCCGCCAGCAGGACCTGGTCCAGCCCCAGCCCCTTGAGCACCTTGCGCCCGACCAGACGGCCCAGGATGGGAATACCCAGCAAACGGTCCAGCTTGTGGGGCGGCATCTTGGAGAAAACGCCCTGCTGGAACTTGAGCCACAGGCGCGGCACCGAGATGAAGGTGGTGGGCTTGGCGCGGTTGAGGTCCTGCAGGAAGGTGTCCAGCGCCTCGGCAAAGTAGACGTGGGTGCAGCCGTCCAGCAGCGACAGGCACTCCACCCAGGCCCGCTCAAAGACATGGGCCAGTGGCAGGTAGGACAACACCCGGATTTCCGCCTGGTCGCCGATCCGCGACTTGATGTCGCGTTGCATGAGCTCGCTGACGCGGGTGATGCGCTCGAAGCTGTGCATCACGCCCTTGGGCTGGCCCGTGGAGCCCGAGGTGTACATGAGGATGGCAATGTCGGTACCCGCACGCTGGATGCGCCCGGTCAGCGGCGCGGTGCGCGCCACGACGGCATCCCAGGTCTCGTAGTCGGTCCGGGGCGCCAGTGGCAAGGCGATGCACGGCAGATCGGCCGAAATGCCGGGTTTCTGGTGTTCCCAAGTATCGAGCTTGCCCAGAAACAGCAGGCTGGCACCGCTGTGCTCCAGCACAAAGCGGATGGTGTCAGCCGTTTCGGTGGGAAAAATGGCCACCGTCGTGCCGCCCGCCATCCAGATCGCCAGCTCGGCCATGATGAAGTGGGCGCAGTTCTTGGACAGGATGGCGACGCGCGCACCCGGCGCGACCCCCTGCGCCTGCAAGTGTGCTGCCATGCGGCGGGACTGGTCCACCACCTGCCCCCAGGTGTAATCCACCACCTGCCCGCCCCCGGTGGGCTGGGTCAGGTACACCGTATCTGGGCGGGATGCTTCGTGGTCAAAAACGTAATCCAGCATCAGCTTGGGTACGGCCATGGTTTGTCTCCTGTTTGTTATGCCGCCAGCGTACCGCACCGCCGCTGGCCGAGCGACAGGGAAAACCCGTCAGGCCTTGATTTCCTGGGCCGTGATCTGGTACTGGAAATCGTCCGGCGCGTAAGAATCCAGGCGCCCGGCGGCCGTTTCGGCCGTGGGGTACATGAAAAAGCCCAGCCGGGGCCCTTGGGCATGCGGCAGCGTGACGTCGTGGGCGGTGTTGTAGGCCATCCAGTTGCCTTCCCAGCTGCCAAACAGCGCCCGGTTGACCGGCGCCACCAGCGGGTCCTTGGGCGTTTTGATCCACTCGGGTGTTTCCATGCGCATGACCTTGGCCACGTCGGCCGGATCCATGCCCACCCAGCCATAGCCGGCCAGGTAGACCTCGGCGCGGCAGTGCTGCGCACCCTTGAGGCTGGCCGGATTGCCGCCGAGCTCGCGGTAACCAAAGGCACTGGGCGCCACGCGCAGCCCGTACACATCGCGTGCCGGCAGCCCCACCGCGCGGCACAGGCCCACAAACCGCGCAGTCAGGTCGGCGCACTTGCCGCCCAGGTTGCCGGTCTCCAGCATGGTCTTGATGTCGCCTTCGCCGCAACCGCGCACCTTGGGTTCGCGGTAGGTATTGGCCACGATCCAGTCAAACAGCTTCTGCGCCTTCTCCACATCGGTGCGGGCCCCTTGAATGGCCTCTTGCGCCGTCGTGCGCACGATGCCGTCGATGGGCAGCAGGCTGGTTCCCTGGGTCCAGTAGCGCAGGCTGGCGGCATCTTCCCGCTCGGCGGTGCGCCGGGTCCAGTCCACGCCGCGGTTCTGGGTCTGGATGCGGCTGGTCAGTTCGACAAAAGGCTTGGCCTCATCGGCCGCGAACTCTACGTAGAGCATGCGGGCACCGTAGCGGCCGTCGCTGGTCACCGTGCTGGAACCGTTGCTGGAGAAACGGCTTTCCAGCGATTGCTGCCAGTCGCTGTTGACGGAGGGAATGGGCAGCCAGACGCGGGTCACACCCTGTGGCCGGGCAATGGCGACCCGCGTGGTGACTTCAAACGTGCGCCAGGTGCCGGGTTGGGGGCTGAACTGGCGCGGGGTGGCGGCTGCCGGCTGTGCAAAATTGATAGCAGGCAGCGCAGTGGCAGCCAGGGCTAGAGCCGAATTTTTCAGGAAAATGCGGCGCGCGTCAGTGCGCGCAGGCGTTGGCACGCCAGTAGGAACGGTGGTCATTCAAAGAACTCCGGATAGGGAATAAACGGGCGCAATCGGCGTAGGTCAAAATACTCCGAACTTGGCACTGGCCACACCCGGACGCGCCGGACGCAGCGCACGGATTATCGCCGCACCCGGTATATTCAGGCTCCCCCGCACACCATTTCCCTTCCCTCGCGCCTTTGCGCGCCCCTTCTGGATGACATTGTTTGAGTTCTGAGTCTCTGGCCGATCTGGCACTGGCCGCCTTTGAAAAAGTCGTGGGCGCCACACCCGGCTTTCGCCCCCGTCCCGGCCAGCACGCCATGGCCGCCTGCGTGGCCACCACGCTGGCCCGTGCCGACCTGGGCGAACACCCCGCTCCCACCAAGGCCATTGCCGTCATACAGGCTGGCACCGGCGTGGGCAAGAGCGCCGCGTATGCCTCCACGGCCATTGCGCTGGCGCTGGAGCGCAAGACGCGGGTCATGATTTCCACCGCCACCGTGGCGCTGCAGGAGCAGCTCATGACCAAGGACCTGCCAGCGCTGGCGCGCACCATGGACAAGCCTTTTGCATTTGCCCTGGCCAAGGGCCGCGGCCGCTACGTGTGCAAGCTGAAACTGGAGCGCCTGGTGGGCAGCGGCGCCGGCAGTGATGAACTGTTTGATGCGGACGACGACGCCCCGTCCCCTGCCACCGCCAACCGGTATGCATCACCGCTGTCGGACGAGGCCCTTGAGGAACGCCGCATCCGGCTCTACGAGACCACGGCCAGCACCCTGGCCACCGGCCGCTGGGACGGCGACCGCGAC
>JBAQKO010000038.1:0-9766 GCA_049301075.1 Rhodoferax sp. | reverse complement strand
CCCCTGGGTGGCGCCGCAAGAGGCCCGCACCTCCAACTTCATGGAGTTGCCGGACATGCCGCCGGCTGCCGCCGAGGCGGACGCGACGGAACTGGCGCTGGGCACCTGGGTGGAGTTGCGCATCAACGGCCAGTGGATGCGCACGCAGCTCACCTGGACCAGTCCGCATGGCACGCTGTTCCTGTTCACCAGCGCGGTGGGAACGACCCAGTCCATGACGCGCCGCTCCCGCGACAAACTGATGGCGGTGGGCAGCCTGCGCATCATCTCGGGCCAACCGGTGGTCGATGGCGCGCTGGACGCCGTGGCCCAGACGGCCATGCGCAACAGCATGGACATTGCGCTCTAAATCACACTAAAAATCAGGCTATTTTTGGCCTGCAGACCGCGCAGATACTGCGCATCCAGCTATGCTTTTGGTAGCGGGCGGGCGCCACGGTTGACCAGCGTGATGCCCGCGCCCACCAGGGCCAGCGCGGCCAGCAGGGTGGGCGTCACCGATTCGCCCAGCCACAAGGCGGCAAAGACCAGGGCAAAAACGGGGGTCAGAAAGGCAAAGACACTGACCTTGGTGGCGGGGTAGCGGCCCAGCATCCACATCCACACCAGGTAGCTGGCAAACGCGCCCACGGCGATTTGCAGCACCAGCGAGGTGGTGGCAAAGGCGCTGAAGTCGGCATGCCAGCGTTCGCCCAGGCCCCAGGAGATCAGCGGCAGCACGGCGGCACTCAGGCCCACCTGGTAGAACAGCAGTTTTTCCGCCGAAATGCGCGACAGGCTGCTGCTGCGAATCACCACCGTGGTCAACCCCCAGAACATGCCGGCGGCCAGGCCCAGTACGTCGCCCAGCCATTGCAGCGGTTGCCCGGCCACCGTCAGGCCTTCGCGCAGCGTGAGCACCACGGCACCAAAAGCCAGCGCCAGCCCAAACCACTGCACGCGGGACAGGTGTTCTGATTTCGCGACCCAGGGCACCAGCACCGCCACCCACAGTGGCGAGGTGTACAGGAAGAGCGTCAGCCGTGAGGCCGAACCATACTGCAGCCCGATGAACAGGCACACGAATTCCAGCGCAAACAGCGTTCCTGCCAGCAGGCCAGCGCCCAGCGTGCCGTCGCGCGTGAACAGCGGTATGCCGCGCCAGCGGCACCACAGCACCAGCAGCACGGTGGCACCGGCCAGCCGCAGGGCCGACTGGAAGACCGGCGCCACTTCGGCCAGGGTGGCCTTGACCAGTACCTGCTGGAACCCCCAGAACACAAAGCAGGCCAGCAGCAGACCCACGGCCAGTGGGTCCAGATGGGTCTTGCGCGGGCTCACAGGGGATGCTCTGCGTAGAACTTGCCACCGTGGTAGAGCAGCGGCGAGGCGCCGGGGCGGTGGGCGCAGCGTTCCACTTCGCCCACAAAGATTACGTGGTCGCCTTCCTCGTAGCGGCTGCGGTTGAAGCATTCAAACGTGGCTGCCGCCCCCTCCAGCAGCGGCGCGCCACCGGCGCCGGGCGTGAAGCGCACGCCGGCAAACCGGTCGATGCCCCGGTGGGAAAACTGCCGCGCCAGATCCTGCTGGTCGGCACTGAGGATGTTGATGGCGTAGTGCGAGCCCGTGCTGAAGGCGGCCAGGGAACCGGCCGCGCGCGACAGGCTCCACAGCACCAGCGGCGGTGCCAGCGAGACCGAGTTGAACGAGTTGGCGGTGAGGCCGATGAGCGTCCCGTCAGCCGAGCGGGCCGTCACGATCGTGACCCCGGTGGCAAACATGCCCAGGGCTTTGCGGAATTCGGGTTGGGAGAAGTTGGGAGGGTGGGCCCGTGACGGGTTGGCTGACAAAGGCATGCGCGCAATTTACCTGAAATTGGCACCGGCGCGCCGGCCCGCCGCCAACAACCCCGTATCCGCGTAGGGTAGCCCTACAATGGCACCATGCGCCTGCCCCATCTACTTGTCGGCCTGCTTGCTATGGTTAGCATAGCGGTTCACGCAATGCCAGAGCGGTATTGCCGCGATTTTTCTTCCAAAATTCCGAACCTGGGCACGACCCTGTGCGAGGCGGCGCAGTTGCAGGACACCCGGGCCCGCTCGGTCCTGGGTCGCACCATCTGGAGCCGCGACATCCGCCCCGGGGACCCGCGCCTGCGCGTGCTGGTGCTGGGCGGCATCCATGGCGATGAAATGTCGTCCGGCTCCCTGGTGTTCCACTGGATTGCGCTGGCCCAGACGCCGCCGGCCGACATGCCGCTGCCGATTCACTGGCGCTTCATTCCGGTGCTCAACCCGGACGGCCTGTTTTCCCGGCCCTCCCGGCGCGTCAACGCTCACGGCGTGGACCTGAACCGCAACTTTCCCACGCCCAACTGGGCGCGCGACGCCAAGGTGTATTGGGAAACCCGCACCCACCGCGACCCCCGCCGCTGGCCCGGCAATACGCCGCTGTCCGAACCCGAGTCGCGCTTCCTGCTGGAGCAGATGGAGCACTTCAAGCCCAACCTCATCGTCAGCGTCCACGCGCCCTACGGCGTGCTCGACTTTGACGGCCCGGCCTCGCCCCCCAGTCGGCTGGGGCGCCTGTACCTGGATCAGGTGGGCATTTATCCCGGCTCGCTGGGCAACTACGGCGGCATCCACAAGGGCGTGCCGGTGGTGACGATTGAACTCACCAGCGCCTCGCGCACGCCGCAGGAAGCCGAAATCCGCCAGATGTGGCTGGACCTGCTGCGCTGGACGACGGACCGGCTGGGTCCCGGCCTGTCGACCGCGTCCCCGTAACGGCGCCGCGCGGGCGCGGCCTCAGTGCCCCAGGATGTTGGCCAGAAAGTTCTGGCTGCGTGCGTTTTGCGGGTGGGTGAAGAATTCGTAGGGCGTGTTCTGCTCCACGATCTGGCCCTCGTCCATGAAAATCACGCGGTCGGCGGCGGCCTTGGCAAAGCCCATTTCGTGGGTGATGCAGACCATGGTCATGCCCTGGCTGGCCAGTTCCACCATCACGTCCAGCACTTCCTTGATCATTTCCGGGTCCAGCGCGGAGGTGGGCTCGTCAAACAGCATGATCTTGGGCGTGAGGCACAGGGCGCGGGCGATGGCCACGCGCTGCTGCTGGCCGCCGGAGAGCTGTAGCGGGTACTTGCCGGCCTGCTCGGCAATGCGCACGCGCTGCAACTGCTCCATGGCTTTTTCTTCGGCTTCCTTCTTGGGCAGCTTGCCCACCCACATGGGCGACAGCGTGAGGTTCTCCAGCACCGTGAGGTGGGGAAACAGGTTGAACTGCTGGAATACCATGCCCACCTTCTTGCGCACGTCGTCAATGACCTTGACGTCGTCGGTGAGCTCCACGCCGTCCACCAGCAGGCGGCCCTGCTGGTGTTCTTCCAGGCGGTTGATGCAGCGGATCAGCGTGGACTTGCCGGAGCCCGACGGCCCGCACACCACGATGCGTTCGCCACGCGCCACCGAGAGGTCAATGTCGCGCAGCACATGGAAGTTGTTGCCATACCATTTGTTGACTTTGTCGAAGAGGATGATGGGTTCAGTCATGGGCGGTCATGCGCGGTGTTGGCCTTGGTTGAGCTGCTTTTCAATCCACAGGCTGTAGCGCGACATGGAGAAACAGAAGATGAAGTAGATCAGGGCGATGAACAGGTAGCCCTCGATCTTGAAGGGCCGCCAGTTGGCGTCCGCGTTGAGCGCCAGGCCCATGGCGCCCGTGAGTTCGTACAGGCTCACGATGGTCACCAGCGAAGTGTCCTTGAAGGTAGAGATGAAGCCGTTCATGATGCCGGGTACCACCATGGCCAGGGCCTGCGGCAGCACGATCAGGCGCTGGGTCTGCCAGTACGACAGGCCCAGCGTGGCCGCCGCTTCCAGCTGGCCTTTGGGAATGGCTTGCAGCCCGCCGCGAATGACCTCGGCCATGTAGGCCGCCGCAAACAGCGTGATGCCGAGCAGAACCCGGATCAGGACATCAATGTTGAAGCCCTGGGGCATCAACAAGGGAAACATGAAAGATGCCATGAACAGAACCGAAATCAGCGGCACCCCGCGTACCAGTTCCACATAGATGCTGCAGAGGCTGCGGATGGCGGGCATGTCGGAACGCCGTCCCAGCGCAACCACCACGGCCAGGGGAAAGGCCAGTGCCATGGACAGAAGGGCCAGCAGAATCGTCAGCGGCAGGCCACCCCAGCGGTCGGTTTCCACCCGGCTCAGGCCCAGCACGCCCCCCAGCATCAGCACGAAGAAGAGGCTGAGCATGGCGACCCACAGTGCCGCCAGCCAGGGTTTCCAGAATGCCCGTATGCCACTGGCCACCACCAGGCCCAGCAGCGCCAGCGTGGCCACCAGCGGGCGCCACTGTTCTTCAAACGGGTAGCGCCCAAACAGGATGAGCCGGTATTTTTCAGCGATCACGCCCCAGCAGGCACCTGCGGCGGCGGTGTGGCAGGCCTCGTAATCGGGCAGCCAGTGGGCCTGGAACAGCGCCCACTGAACCAGGGGCGGCAGCACATACAGCAGCAGGCCGGCGATCACGACGGTGCCCAGCGTGGTCTTCCAGTCATTGAACAGGTTGATCCGGACCCACGCCGGCAGGCCTTCGCTCCTGAAAGGAGCCGGCCGGGGCGAGATGGGTTGGTAGGTATTGCCAGGCATATGCAGTGGTCAACGGTCCTGGATTGCTGCGCGGGTGTTGTACCAGTTCATCAACAGGGATGTGAGCAGCGAGGTGCTCAGGTACACCAGCATGATGACCGCGATGCATTCCATCGCGCGGCCGGTCTGGTTGATGGTGGTGCTGGCAATCGACACCACATCCGGGTAGCCGATGGCCACGGCCAGGGAGGAGTTCTTGGTCAGGTTCAGGTACTGGTTGGTCACCGGCGGAATGATCACGCGCAGGGCCTGTGGCAGCGTGACCAGGCGCATGGTCTGCCCCCGGCTCAGCCCCAGGGCACTGGCGGCCTCGACCTGCCCGATTGCCACCGACTGGATACCAGCCCGCACCACCTCGGCCACGAAGGCGGCGGTGTACGTCGTCAGGCCCAGCAGCACCGCCAGAAACTCTGGCGTGAGGGCACCGCCGTTTTCCACCGCAAATTCACCCTGCATCGGGGTGTTCCAGGCCGTGGGTGCACCGCCCAGCAGCCAGCCTAGTACGCCACCGGCCAGCACCAGTGCCAGGGGCACCCAGACCAGGCTCCGGGGCTGGCCGGTCTGCTCGAACGACCGGCGCGCGTGGCGGCGGTAGAGTCCGCCCATCACCCCGCCGGCCAGCAGCCCCCAGGCCGCCCAGACATGGCCGTGGGCCCACACGGGAATGGGAAAGTTCAGCCCCCCTTTGCTCAGGTACAGCGGCCCCCATACCAGCGGCTCGGACGCAGAGGGCAGCACCTGGGTGAACATCAGATACCACATCAGCAACTGCAGCAGCACGGGGATGTTGCGGAAGAATTCCACATAGGCGATGCACAGGCCCCGCACCAGGGCGTTGCGCGAGAAGCGCCCCACGCCCACCAGGGTGCCGATGAGGGTGGTGAGGAGGATGCCCAGCACCGCCACGCGCAGGGTGTTGGTGAAACCGATCAGGAAGGCGCGCCAGTAGGGCTCGCTCGAATCAAAGGGAAACAGGCTCTCGCCGATGTCAAACCCGGCAGCGCTGCTCAGAAAGTCAAAACCGGTGCGAATGCCCCGTGCCCGCATGTTGGCGCTGGTGTTGTACTCCAGGAACAGCAACACCACCGCAATGATGGCGAGGGCGCCCCCCTGGTACATCAGGGCGCGAAACGCCTGGCTGCGCCAGGACCAGGACTTCTTTCCGGGCGTGCGGGCTTCTTCCACTGCAGGCATCAGCGTACCGGAGGCGCGTACATGATGCCGCCCTTGTTCCACAGATTGTTCAGGCCGCGTGGCAGTTGCAGAGCGGATTTGGAGCCCACGTTGCGCTCGAAGATTTCACCGTAATTGCCGGTGGCCTTGATGGTGCGCGCCATCCAGTCCCGGTCCAGGCCCAGGAGTTTGCCGGTGTCTTCCGTGGTGCCCAGAATACGGCCCACCACGGGGTCCTTGCTGGTGGCCTTCAACTGGTCCACATTGGCCTGTGTGATGCCATATTCTTCGGCTTCCAGCAGGCCGTAGATCACCCATTTCACAATGGCAAACCATTCGTCGTCACCGCGGCGCACCAGCGGGCCCAGCGGTTCCTTGGAGATCAGCTCGGGCAGGATCAGGTGCTCGGCCGGGTTTTTGGCCGACTTGTTGCGCACTGAAGCCAGGCCGGAGGCGTCGGTGGTGTACGCGATGCAGCGCCCCGAGAAGTAGGCACTCTCTGCGGCTTCCAGCTTGTCGAATACCACCGGTTTGATGGCCAGGCCGTTGGCCTTGGAATAGTCGGTCAGGTTCTTTTCGGTGGTGGTACCGCTTTGCACGCACACGGTTTGGCCCTTGAGCTGCTTGGCGTTCTTGATCTTGCTCTTGACCGGCACCATGAAGCCCTGGCCGTCGTAGTAGGTGACGGCGGTCTGGTGCATGCCCAGCGAGGTGTCGCGGGACAGCGTGAAGGTGGTGTTGCGCGAGAGGATGTCCACCTCACCCGATTGCAGCGCCGTGAAGCGTGCCGCCGGCGGCAGGGGAACCCACTTCACCTTCTCGCCATCGCCCAGCACGGCGGTGGCAATGGCGCGGCACACGTCCACGTCCAGCCCGGTCCACTTGCCGCTGGAGTCGGCCGCACCGAAACCCGCCAGGCCGGTGTGCACGCCGCACACCACCTGCCCGCGCGCCTTGATGGCATCCAGTGTCTTGCCGGCGTGGGCCGGGCTTGTCAGCAGCAGGGCTCCCAGCAGGGTGAGGAACGCTGTTGCCAATGGGACCTGTCGTTTTGTCATCAAGGGTTCTCCTGTCAATGCGTGAAGGGGGAGCGCCGCATTTCCGCCTAGCGCTACCCGATGCCTGAATGGTAGCCGCTGCGGGCGTCGCGTGGGTGACTGCGCGGAGGGTTTTCGGGGGGTGACCCGGATGCGGGCGCTGCCATTGCGCGCTAGGCTAGCTGCATTCCCATTTGCACCAGGAGTTTTCGTGCGCGCCCATTACAAGTTCTGGCCCAAGCGGCTACCCCATGCCATTACGCTTCCTGCCACATCCCTCTGGGACAACCTGGAGACCAGTGCCCGGCGCTACCCGGACAAGGCGGCCCTGGTATTTTTTGGCCGGGTCTTCAGCTACGCTGAGGTGCTACAAAAAGCAGAGCGCCTGGCGGCCTGTCTGCACGGGCTGGGTGTGCAAAAGGGCGACCGGGTGGTGCTCAACATGCAAAACTGCCCGCAGCTGGTGATTGCCCACTTCGCCATCCTGCGCGCCAATGCCGTGGTGGTTCCGGTCAACCCCATGAACCGGGCCGAGGAGCTCAAGCACTACATCACCGACCCCGACGCCAAAGTCGCCATCACCACGGCCGACCTGGCGGCCGAACTGGCCCGCGCCAGCGACGCGCTGGACGCCAAGGACCGCCTGAGCCACATGGTCGTGACGCATTTCACCGACGCCTTTGACGCCACGGTGAGCGGCGACAACGCGCCCCCCGCCGCCTGGCGGGACTGGTTGCTGACCCGCCACCCCCTGCCGTCGCTGCAGGGCGGGCAGGTGCTGTCCTGGGACGACGCCCTGGGCGTGACCGATGCGCCGCCGGCGCTGACGGTCGGCCCCGGTGACATGGCCATCCTGCCCTACACCAGTGGCACCACCGGGCTGCCCAAGGGCTGCATGCACCCGCACTCCAGCATCATGCACAACGCCGTTGCCACCGGCCTGTGGGGCAACGGCTCGGCCGAGAACGTGGTGCTGTCCGTGGTGCCCATGTTCCACATCACCGGCATGGTCAGCCTGATGCACAGCAGCATCCGCGGCTCGGCCACGCTCATCGTCATGCCGCGCTGGGACCGCGACCTGGCCGGGCGCCTGATCTCGCGCTGGAAGGTGACGCACTGGACCAACATTCCCACCATGGTCATCGACCTGCTGGGCAGCCCCAACTTCGCCAGCTTCGACCTCAGCAGCCTGGTCTACATTGGCGGTGGGGGCGCGGCCATGCCGCAGGCCGTGGCCCAGCGCCTGCTGGAGCAATATGACCTGCGCTACGTGGAAGGCTATGGCCTGACCGAAACCGCGGCGCCCTCGCACAGCAACCCGCCGGACGCGCCCAAGCAGCAGTGCCTGGGCATTCCCTTCATGAGCACCGACGCCCGCGTGGTGGACCCCGATACCCTGCAGGAAATGGCGGTGGGCGAGCAGGGCGAAATCGTCATCCACGGCCCCGAGGTGTTCCAGGGCTACTGGAAACGCCCGGAAGCCACGGCCGACGCGTTTGTCGAGATCGACGGCAAGCGCTTCTTCCGTTCCGGTGACCTGGGCCGGGTCGATGAAGACGGCTACTTCTTCATCACCGACCGCCTCAAGCGCATGATCAACGCCTCGGGCTTCAAGGTCTGGCCCGCGGAGGTGGAGGCGCTGATGTACCGCCACCCCGCCATCCAGGAGGCCTGCATCATCTCCACCCGGGACAGCTACCGCGGTGAATCGGTGAAGGCGGTGGTGGTGCTGCGGCCTTCGCACCAGGATTTGGTGACCGAGCAGGACATCATCGACTGGTGCCGCGACAATATGGCGGTATACAAGGTACCGCGCGTGGTGCAGTTCGCCAGCACCCTTCCCAAAAGTGGTACCGGAAAAGTCATGTGGCGCCACTTGCAGGAAGCTGAGGGTTAATGACGCAAGACACACTCCGTACCGAATCGCTCCCACCGCAGGCCGCCTGGCGGCAGCGGCTGTACCGCATCATCTTTGAGTCGGACACGCGGGCCGGGCGCCTGTTTGACCAGTGGTTGATCGGCATCATCCTGGCCAGTGTGCTGGTGGTGGTGATCGACAGCATGCAGGGCATTGCACCGCCCCACCGTCTGGTGTTCGCGGTGCTGGAGTGGGTCTTTACCGCCGCCTTCACGCTGGAGTACCTGGCGCGCCTGGCCTGTGCGCGCCACCCCTGGCGCTATGCGCTGAGCTTCTTTGGCATCATCGACCTGCTGGCACTGCTGCCCACCTATGTGGCCCTGCTGGTGCCGGAGGTGCATGCCCTGATCGACGTGCGGGTGCTGCGCCTGCTGCGGGTGTTTCGGGTGTTCAAGCTCACCGCCTACGTGGTGGAGTACCAGTCCCTGGGGCGTGCCCTGACCGCGAGCCGGCGCAAGATCATGGTGTTTCTGTCGGCGGTGCTGATGATCGTGCTGGTCATGGGAACCCTGATGTACGTGGTGGAGGGACCGGACAACGGCTTCACCAGCATTCCCACGGCCGTGTACTGGGCCATCACCACCATGACCACCGTGGGCTTTGGTGACATCACGCCCAAGACCGACCTGGGGCGCCTCATTTCCTCGGCCATGATGCTGCTGGGTTGGGGCACGCTGGCGGTGCCCACCGGCATCGTCACCGCGGAGATGACCGCCCGGCATTTTTCTTCCAACGCCCCGACGCGCACCTGCCCGGAGTGCCTGACCGAAGGCCAACTGGCCGAAGCCCGTTACTGCCTGCATTGCGGTGCCCCGTTGCCGTCTGTGTCCCCCTTGTCCGAGGAGCCTGTGCCATGACCTCTGCCGCCGTTTTGCCTGCGGGCACCCCCGCCGCCCTGGGCTTTTGTCCGCAGCGCACCCGCCACCTCACCCAGGTGCTGCAGGCCGAAGTGGACCGCGCCCGCCTGCCCGGCGCCGTGGCCCTGATCGCCCGGC
>JBAQKO010000037.1:0-5053 GCA_049301075.1 Rhodoferax sp. | reverse complement strand
ATGATGTTTTGCAGCACCGTCATGTGGGCCCACAGGTTGAAGTGCTGGAACACCATGGCCAGCTTGGTGCGCATGCGCGCCAGCTGCTTGGGGTCTACGGCACCGAGTTCACCGTTGCGTTGGGGCGCCAGCCGGAGTTCCTCGCCGGCCACGATGATGCGGCCTTCATGGGGCTTCTCCAGCAGGTTGATGCAGCGCAGAAACGTGCTTTTGCCGGAACCAGAGCTGCCAATGATGCTGATCACGTCGCCCGCGTAAGCGGACAGCGACACGCCCTTGAGCACCTCGTTGGCGCCAAAGCGCTTGTGGATGTTGTCGACCTGGAGTTTGAGGGGCTTGGAAGTCATGAAACAAAGCTGAAAAGGGGGAGCGGGAGACGGGTGGGCTTAGGCACCCAGCAGCTCCCCGGTTCGAAACGGCGTGGCACCGGCAATTTTGCCCAGTTCACCGCCGCGGGTGACATAGCGTTCGCGGATGCGGGCATAGAAGGTGCCGTCCACGCCCGCCACCACGCGGTGTACCTGGCCGGCTAGCGGGTCGATCACTTCGGCCACGAGCTCGCCCGCGCGCAGCTTTTGGCCCACCCGGGCGGCAAAAACCACCACGCCGGGCGCAGGTGCGTTCAGGGTTTCGGAGCCGGCCAGCGGTGTGGGCTGGCAGCGCAGGGGCGGCGCTTGGGGGCGCTCGGCACAGGCAATGAAACCGGCATGCTGCAGGTAGGCATGGATGGCCTGGGCATCGGCCTGCGCCAGGGCGTGGTCCACGTCCGCTTCGCCGCGCAACTCAATGGTGGTGCTGCAGCAGCCTTGCGGCAGGGGTGCGCTGCTGCCCGACGCCTTGAGCGCATCGGCCAGTTGCCACCAGACGCCCGACAGGCATTCGTCAAACGGGCTGCCGCCCGAATTGCGGGCCAGCAAAATGGCTTCACTGCCCAGAAAACGCGCCAGCGGCTCCAGTTGCGGCCAGCACGGCTCCTCGGTGTAGAAGTGCATCACGGCTTCGCAGTCGCAGTGCAGGTCCAGCACGCAGTCGGCATCAAAGGCCAGCGTCAGCAGCGTGTGGCGCAGGCTTTGCAGTTCGGTGGCCGGTTTCCAGGCGCGCAGGTAGTCGCCCATGGCCTGGCGCACCGCGGTCACATTGGCCTGCGGATCCGGGCCCAGGGTGGTTGCAATGTGGGGCAGCAGCGCCTGGGCGAAGTCGGGGTAGTGGCGGTTGAAATTCTCGGAGGTGTCCAGCTCGAAGCGGCCCATGGGCTTGTGGTCGACGCGCTGCGCCAGCCCGATCGGGTTGGCCACGGGCACCAGGACGATTTCCCCGCGGATGTCTCCGGCGGCATCGGCCGCTTCCAGCAGGGCGCGCAAATGGTGCGCGACGAGCATGCCCGGCAGTTCTTCGGCATGCAGGCTGGCCTGGATGTAGATCTTGGGCCCCTGGCCCGGCGTGCCGAAGTGAAAGCTGGTGAGCGACTTCTGGCTGCCCAGGCTGGAGGCGAGTAGGGGGTGGTCAATGCGGCGCATGGCAGTGTCAGTGCTTTCTCGGCGCCAGATAGGCCAGCAGGCGCCGTTCGCTGAGCTTGAAGACACCAATCAGGCAAAACGATGCCGTGAGGTAGATCGAGGCTGCGGCCAAATAGGCCTCGAAGGGCAGATAGTAGTCCGAATAGATGCGGCTGGCAGCGGCCGTGACATCCAGCATGGCCGGCACGGCACTGGCCAGGCTGGTGCTGTGCAGCATCATGACCACCTCGTTGCTGTAGGCCGGCAGGGTGCGCCGCAGGGCGCTGGGCAGAACGATGCGCAGCATCGTCTGGAACCGGCTCATGCCAAACGACTGCGCGGCCTCGATTTCACCGGCGCTGGTCTCGCGGATGGCGCCGGCCAGCATCTCGGCGGTGTAGCCCGCGGTGTTCAGGCTGAAGGCCAGCAGGGCACAGAAGAAGGGTTCCTTGAAGTGGGTCCACGGCCATACGCTGTCCCAGCGGGCCTGGATCCACTCCAGCTGGCCCAGACCGTAATAGATCATGTAAACCTGAATCAGCAGCGGCGTGCCCCGAATGACGTAGGTATAAGCCCCCACGATCCAGCGCAAGGGCGCCCAGGGACCGGTCAGGAGCAGGGCAAACACGAGTGCCATGACCGCGCCCACGGCCAGCGAGGAAAACAGCAGGCTCAGCGTGGTGGCGATGCCGCTGGCGTACAGCGCCAGGTTCTGCGGCTCAAAAATGACGGCCCAGTTCATTTACAGCTGCCCCCGCTTGGTACCCAGGCTGTAACGCGCATTGATCCTGCGCAGCGCGTACAGCGAAACCGTGGTGTAGATCAGGAACAGGGCCGCCGTGAAGAGGAAGAATGTGAAGGGCGAGCGGGTGGCGGCGCTGGCCTGCTTGGCGATGTAGGTCATCTCCTGCAGGCCAATCAGGCTCACCAGGGCGGTGGCCTTGATCAGCACCAGCCAGTTGTTGGTGAAGCCGGGCAGGGCGTAGCGCACCATCTGCGGGGCGGTGATGCGCAGGAAGGTTTGCGTGCGGCCCATGCCAAAGGCCCAGGCGGCTTCCATCTGCCCCTTGGGAATGGACAGAATGGCGCCGCGGAAGGTTTCGGTCATGTAGGCGCCGTAGATAAAGCCGATGGTCAGCACCCCGGCTGCGAAGGGGTTGATGTCCACCGTGTCCTCGCTGCCCATCCACTCCATCAGGTTGTTCAAGCCGATCGTGCCGCCGTAGAAGACCAGCAGCATCAGCACCAGTTCCGGGATGCCGCGGATGATGGTGGTGTACACCGTGGCCAGCGCCACCAGCATCCGGTTCCCCGAGAGCTTGGCGCCGGCGCCCAGCAAGCCCAGGACGATCGATACCAGCAGCGCGCAGAGCGATACGCCCACCGTCAGCACGGCGCCTTGCAGGATGGCGGTGAAATAACCGTTCATAAAAATGTCGGACCCAACAAAAAGAAACGTCGACGCGGGGCAACCCCCTGCGTCGACGCCAGGATTAGGGCCGGATTATTTACCGTAAACGTCGAACTTGAAGTACTTGTCGTTGATCTTCTTGTAGGTGCCGTTGGCGCGGATGGCCTTGATGGCCGCGTTCAGCTCCGTCTTCAAGGCCGGCTGGCCCTTGCGCAGGCCAATGCCGACGCCTTCGCCAAAGTACTTCTTGGTGTAGAGCTCCTCGCCCTTCAACTCGTAGTCCTTGCCTTCAGGCTTGCTCAGGAAGCCGCCGGTGACTTCCACATAGTCCGCTACCGTGCCGTCCAGACGGCCAGCCTTGATGTCCAGGTAGACCTGGTCCTGGGCTTCGTAGGGCACCACGTCGGCGCCGGCGGTCTTGAGTTCACCCATGGCGTACTTTTCCTGGGTGCTGCCCTTGAGCACGCCGATCTTCTTGCCCTTGGTCGAAGCCGGGCCGGTGTATTTCACGTCTTTCTTCAGCACCACGCGGCTGGGCGTGTTGTAGTACTTGTCGGTGAAATCGATGACCTTGAGGCGGTCCTCGGTGATGGACAGCGAGCTGATGATCACGTCGTATTTCTTGGCTTGCAGGCCGGGAATCATGCTGTCCCAGACCTGTTCCACGAACACGCATTTGCGCTTGACCTGCTCGCACAGGGCGCTGGCAATGTCCACGTCAAAGCCGGTGGGCTTGCCGTCGGCCGTTTTGAACGTAAAGGGTTCGTAGGTCGGGTCAATGGCAACCTTGAGGTCTTTGCCCTGTGCAAACGCCACGGCGCACAGTGATCCCAGCGCAGCAGCCAGCAGGAGTTTCTTCATGGGAGAGTCCTTTGTGAATCCGGGGTCGTGCCCCGGCAGGTTGAAAAAGAAAAAAATCATTCTACGGGTTAAGCCATGCAAATTGGGTGCCAGGAGCCGGTCCGGCATTGGGGTTTCTACGGTTATTGGGGGTAACGGGCCCTTCGGTGGGATGATGGACCCATGGCACGTCCTTCGTCCCCCCCCCATCTCCCGGCGCCTGTGCGCGTGGCCCTCATCGGCTACGGCAATGCCGCCCGCATATTCCACGCACCGCTGATCAGTGGGGTACCGGGCCTGCATCTGGCGTGCGTGTGTTCGTCCAAACCCCAGCAGGTGCAGGCGGATTGGCCGCAGGTGGCCGTGGTGGCCACGCCCGAGGATGCCTTTGCCGACCCGCACACGGATCTGGTGGTGATTGCCACCGGCAACGAAAGCCACTACCTCCTGGCCCGCGCCGCCCTGCTGGCAGGCAAGCATGTGGTGGTGGACAAACCCTGCACCGTGACCCTGGAGCAGACGCAGGACCTGCTGCAAACCGCCCAGGCCGCGGGCCGCGTGCTGACGGTGTTCCAGAACCGCCGCTGGGATGCCGATTTTCTGGCCCTGCGCCAGGTGCTCGACAGCGGGGTGTTGGGCCGTATCGTGCATTTTGAGTCGCATTTCGACCGCTACCGTCCGGTGGTGCCGGACCGCTGGCGCGAGCAGAACCTGCCGGGCTCGGGCCTGTGGTTCGACCTGGGCGCGCACCTGGTGGACCAGTGCCTGCAACTCTTTGGGGCGCCCGACGACCTGCTGGTGGACCTGGCGTGCCAGCGGGATGGCGCGCAAGTGAACGACTATTTCCATGCCCAGCTGCGTTACACCACGCACCATGCGGGCCTGCGCGTGCTGTTGCACGGTAGTGCGCTGGTGCCGGCGGTGGGGCCCCGCCTGGTGGTGCACGGTACCCGGGGCTCCTTTGTCAAACATGGCCTGGATGTGCAGGAAGACGCGCTCAAGGCCGGCGGACGTCCCCAGTGGGACGGCAGCAACCGGTTGGCAACATCCGGCTGGGGCCGCGACACGCAAGTGGGCTGCGTGACGGTTCAGACCGACGCCGGCCCGGTGGTGACCCCGGCACCGGATGTGCCGGGCAATTACCTCGCCTATTACGCCCAGCTGTGTGAACATTTGCAGGGGCACACACCGGAGCCCGCTGTGACACCCGCGCAGGTGGAGCTGGCCATGCGCCTCTTGGTGCACGGCGAGCGCAGCGCCGCGCTGGGGCAGTTTGTGGCGGTGGACCAGCCGCCCGGCGCCGGTG
>JBAQKO010000036.1:0-3157 GCA_049301075.1 Rhodoferax sp. | reverse complement strand
GGTGCGGGCGGCGGCGGAATGGCAGGCTCGGGCGGTGGCACCGGTTCCGGCGCCGGTGGCGCGGCCTGCTCGGGAATGGCCGACCACAGCTCGGCTTCCACGGTGACGGGGGTGGCATCGCGCTTCCACTGCACGCCCACGGCCAGCACCAGCAGCAGCAGGGCGTGGGCCACGATGGCCAGCGCCAGCGCCCGCAGCAGCCCCGGCGTGGGCGGTGGTGCAAATTCGCTGCGGGTGTGGCTGCTGCTCATGCGGGGCGGCGGTGCGAGAACCGTGTGGCGGTGCCGTCAGTTGGCCAGCTGTACCGACAGGCCCACGCGCTGGATGCCGGCGCGCTGCAGCGTGTCCATGACCTTGACCACGCTTTCGTACTTCACGTTCTTGTCGGCACTGATGACCACGGCCGAGTTGGCAGCGGCCGCACTGTCCCGGGCGCCTTGTGCGCGCTTGACGGCGCCGGCCAGCTCCTTGAGCGGCAGCACGGTGGTCTGGTCCTTGATCTTCATCTCCAGGCTGTCGTTCTTGCCCAGCACAATCTGGATGATCTGGTCGGGCTGGCGCGCGGCCTTGCCGACGCTGGGCAGGTCAATCATGCTGGGCGTGATCAGCGGCGCGGTGACCATGAAGATGATCAGCAGCACCAGCATCACGTCGATGAAGGGCACCATGTTGATCTCGTTGATAGTGCGCCGGCCCCGGCCGCGGTGTGAGACGGCGGGCATGGTCAGCGGCCTGTACTGCTGGGTTGTGCGCCCACGTTGCGCTGCAGGATGTTGGAGAACTCTTCGATGAAGGTCTCCTGCTGCGTGGCAATGCGGTCGATGTCGCGCGCAAAGCGGTTATAGGCCACCACCGCGGGGATGGCGGCGAACAGGCCGATGGCGGTCGCCACCAGGGCTTCGGCAATGCCGGGTGCCACGGTGGCCAGCGTGACCTGGGTGAGCGCGGCCAGGCCGCTGAAGGCGTGCATGATGCCCCACACGGTGCCAAACAGGCCCACGTAAGGAGACACGGAGCCGACCGAGGCCAGGAACGACAGGTTGCTCTCCACCACATCCATCTCGCGCTGGAAGCTGGCCCGCATGGCGCGCCGGGCCCCGTCCATCAGCGTACCGACATCGCTGATGCGGCGCTCGCGCAGTTTCTGGAACTCGCGCATGCCGCTGGCAAAAATGCGCTCCATGGGGCCGCAGTGGCTGACGTTCTTGCTGGCGGTGGCCAGCAGGTCATTGAGGCTGGAGCCCGACCAGAATTCGCGTTCGAACGATTCGTTGAGCCCCTTGATCCGTTTCAGGGCAAACAGCTTGCGGAAGATGGCGGCCCAGCTGGAGATGGACACCAGCATCAGCAACAGCATGACGGCTTGCACCACGATGCTGGCGTTGAGAACCAGGTGGAGGATGGAGAGGTCTTGGTTCATTTCAGCGTTTCAGGGGAGGTACACAGAGGTTGCACGCCCGCATCACAGCAGCAGCGCACGCAGGCGGGCCACGGCTTCCTGCAGGTGTGCCATGGAGCTGGCGGTTGAAAAACGGACAAAGTTGTGTGTCTGGGCGGTACCAAAGTCACGCCCCGGCGTAATGGCGACTTGGGCTTTGTTCATCATTTCGAAGGCAAAGTTCCAACTATCCGCAACACCCAGTTTGGCGCAGGCTTGCGAGCAGTCGGCCCAGGCATAGAAGGCGCCATCGGGCACCACCGGCACGTGCAGTCCCATGGCCTGCAGCTGGGGCAGGAAGTAGTCGCGCCGGGTTTTGAATTCGTGGCGGCGTTCCTCAAACAGGGCCAGGCTCTGCGGCTCGAAGCAGGCCAGTGCGGCGTGCTGGGCAATGCTGCTGGGGCAGATGAACAGGTTCTGTGCCAGGCGTTCGATCACGGACACCAGTTTCTCGGGCACGACCATCCAGCCCAGGCGCCAGCCGGTCATATTGAAGTACTTGGAAAAGCTGTTGATGCTGATGAGGTGCTCGTCCAGCGCCAGGGCGGTCTGGCCGAACTGGGCTGCAAAACTCAGACCCAGGTAGATTTCATCGACCAGCGTGATGCCGCCGTGGCCTTGCACCACCTGGTGGATGTCACGCAGGGCATCGGGGTGAATGGACGTGCCGGTGGGGTTGGATGGCGAGGCCAGCAGCACACCGCGGGTGCGCGCGCCCCAGGCGGCTTTGACCTTGTCGGCGCTGAGCTGGAAGCGCTCTTCGGCGGTGGTGGGGATGAGCACCGCGCGGCCCGCGCTGGCACTGACAAAGTGCCGGTTGCAGGGGTAGCTGGGGTCGGGCATCAGGATCTCGTCACCGGCCTCGATCAGGGCCATGCACGCCAGGTGCAGCGCGGCCGATGCGCCCGCCGTGACGATGATGCGGCTAGCCGGCACGTCCACGCCGAAGCGCTGCGTGTACCAGCCGCTGATGCGTTCGCGCAGGGCGGGCAGGCCGGTAGCCGGGGTGTACTGGGTGCGGCCGTCGCGGATGGCTTTTTCGGCGGCCTCCTGCACCAGTGGCGGGGCGGTGAAATCGGGTTCGCCAATGTTCAGGAAGATCATGGGCGCATCGGTGTGCGCCACCTGCGCGCCCAGGGCGGAGGCAGCCTTGGCCACCTCCATGACATAGAAGGGTTCTATCTTCCGTGCGCGCGAGGAAATCTGCATGGGCGGTGCGCGGTTCAGTCGCGCGGTTTCCTGTCCCGGCCGCGATCGGCTTGCACCTCGGCAGCCCGCAGGCTGGGGGCGATGCCATTGAGCACGGCGTTGACGTATTTGTGGCCGTCGGTGCCGCCGAATTCCTTGGCCAGTTCGATGCATTCGTTGAGCACGACGCGCCAGGGAACCTCCAGGCAATGCGCCATTTCGTAGGTGCCGATCCACATGATGGCGTGTTCGACCGGGGAAATTTCTCCCATCGGACGGTCCAGCAGGGGGGTGATCAGGGCGTCGAGCTGGGCGGCCTCGGCCACACAGCCTTGCAGCAGCGCATCGAAATGCACCGCGTCGGCCTTGTTGAAGCCGGCCAGGTCACGGGTGAAGGTGTCAATGTCGTCCACGGCGTTGCCGCCGACCAGGCTCTGGTACAGCCCTTGCAGGGCAAACTCACGCGCGCGCGAACGGTCGGACTTGCTGCCGGCCTTGCGGGCGCCGGTGCTGGTCAGCCCGGTGCGCGAC
>JBAQKO010000035.1:0-1919 GCA_049301075.1 Rhodoferax sp. | reverse complement strand
GCGCACCCCTGCAGGGCCTGTACTTCGGCTGGTGGAACCTGGTGTCCAAGCTCAACCTGTCACTGGCTGCCGGCATTGCCCTGCCTTTACTGAACCTGTTGGGCTACGCGCCCGGCGTGCGCGAGCCGCAAGCCCTGCAGGCGCTGACAGGGGTCTATTGTCTGGTGCCCTGTGCCTTCAAGCTCGTGGCCGCCGCTGCACTGTATTTCCACTTCATCGCCAAACCGGGAGTTAGCCACCATGCAACGTAGACAACTGATGCTGGGCGCAGCGGGCGCCCTCGCTGCCGCCTTGACCGGATGCAGCACCCCCGCCGTAACCGATTACGCCAGCGAGCGGCCGCTGCTGGACCTGCGCGAGTACTTCAACGGCACGCTCGACGCCTACGGCCTGTTTACCGACCGCAGCGGCAAGGTGATCAAGCGCTTCACCGTGGTCATGGACTGCCATTGGGACGGTCCCAACGGCGTGCTGGACGAAGCCTTCACGTATTCGGATGGCACTACCCAGCGCCGCATCTGGCGCCTGACCGACCTGGGCGATGGCCGTTTCAGCGGCCGTGCCGACGACGTGGTGGGAGAGGCCCGCGGCCAGCAGAGCGGCAATGCGTTCAGCTGGCGCTATGTGCTGCGCGTGCCGGTGGACGGCAAAACGGTGGAGGTGGACATGGACGACTGGATGTACCGCATGGACAACCGCGTCATGCTCAACCGCGCCGCCATGTCCAAGTGGGGCGTGCACCTGGGTGATGTGACGCTCAGCTTCATCAAGCGGGGCACGTAGATGGCGCTCAATCCGGTCATGCAGGATTGGTCTGGCAAGCGGGTGTGGCTGGTTGGTGCCTCCAGCGGCATTGGCCGGGCAACTGCCTCCGCGCTGCATGCACGCGGTGCTGTCGTGATCGTCTCTGCGCGCCAGGGCGCCGCCCTGCAGCAGTTTGTGGCGCAGCATCCGGGCGCCATCGCGCTGCCGTTGGATGTGACGGATGCGGCTGCATTGCGCTCCGCCGCACACACGCTGGCAGAGGCGGGTGGCTTGGACTGCGTGGTCTATTGCGCGGGCCACTACCGCGCCCACACGGCCACAGCCTTCGACCTGCCGGACATGTTGCGCCACAACGCCGTCAACTACGTCGGCGCGCTCAACCTGCTGGACGCCGTGTTGCCGGTCCTGCTGGCACAGGGGCAAGGGCATATCAGCCTGGTCGGCAGCGTGGCCGGCTACCGCGGCCTGCCCAAGAGCCTGGCCTATGGGCCGACCAAGGCCGCGCTGATCCATCTGGCGGAAAGTCTCTACACCGATCTGCGCCCGCGCGGCATCGGTGTGTCCCTGATCAACCCGGGCTTTGTGGCGACGCCGCTCACCGCGCAGAACACGTTTCGCATGCCAGCCCTGGTGACGCCCGAGGTGGCCGCCCGGCGTATCCTGCAGGGCTGGGCCAGTGGCGCGTTCGAGATCCATTTCCCCAAGCGCTTCACGGTCTGGATGAAACTGCTGCAATGGCTACCCTACCGCGCCTTCTTTGCGCTCACCCGGCGCATGGCCGGCGCCTGATGCCCATGTCCCACCCATCCACCTGCGAGACCGTTCCCACCATGTCCCAACCCACCGCAACCACCGCTTTCAACCGTGGCGAAAGCCCTCCCGCCGGTGCGGTGGAACGCATCGTCGAGGTATTTGAGTCGCTGACGCCCGCGGCTGTTGCCCAGATGGGAGCCATCTACACGGAGCACGCGCACTTCAAGGACCCGTTCAATGACATCCGCGGGCTGGCGGCGATCCAGGGCGTGTTTCTGCACATGTATGAGGCGCTGATTGAACCGCGTTTTGTGGTCACGCAATGGGTGGTGGACGGCGCGCACTGCTTTCTGGTCTGGGAATTCCATTTCCGCTTCCGGCGCTTTCGTAGTGGTGTGGAC
>JBAQKO010000034.1:0-5598 GCA_049301075.1 Rhodoferax sp. | reverse complement strand
TTTGGCGGCGGTCTTGGCAATGACTGTGTCCGGCACGCGCGGTGCGGGCGGGGTCTTGCTCCAGGGCTTGCCGTCCACCTGGGCCTGCTCCAGCCAGTCGCGCACAAACTGCTTGTCGTAGCTGGGGGGGTTGCTGCCCTCGACGTAGCTTTCCACCGGCCAGTAGCGCGAGGAATCGGGGGTGAGCACCTCGTCCATCAGGGTCAGGGTGCCGTCGGCATCCAGGCCGAACTCGAACTTGGTGTCCGCAATGATGATGCCCTTGGTCAGCGCAAATTCGGCCGCCGCTTTGTAGATGGCTATGCTGATGTCGCGGATGCGGGTGGCCAGGTCCAGGCCGATCATTCCCACGGTTTTCTCGAAGGTGATGTTCTCGTCGTGGTCACCCACCGCGGCCTTGGCCGCCGGCGTGTAGATGGGCTCGGGCAGCTTGGAGGCGTTCTTCAGGCCGGCGGGCAGCTTGACGCCGCACACTGCGCTGTTCTCCTGGTATTCCTTCCAGCCGCTGCCGGCCAGGTAGCCGCGCACCACGGCTTCCACGGGAATGGGTTTCAGGCGCTTGACCAGCATGGAGCGGCCTTCGACCTGGGGCACCTCGGCCGGCGTCACCACGCTCTCGGGCACTTCACCGGTGAGGTGAATGGGACACAGGTTCCAGCCTGTGGGGCCGAGCTTGTCAAACCAGAACAGCGCCATTTGCGTGAGCAGCTTGCCCTTGCCCGGAATGGGCTCGCCCATGATGACGTCGAAGGCACTGAGGCGGTCGCTGGCGACCATCAGGATGCGGTCGTCGCCCACGGCGTAGTTGTCGCGCACCTTGCCACGGGCAAGCAACGGCAGGGAGGTCAGGGCGGAAGTGTGTACGGTGGAGCTCATGGTGGGCGCAAAGAGAAACAACAAAAGAAAAAGGCCCGCTGAACAGTCAACGGGCCTGGAACCATTCCGGCGAATTATCGCTTACTGCACCGTTTGCGCCAGCTCGCCCTTGGCGTACCGGGTGGCCATGACCGACAGGCTGTCGCCCTTGATTTTGGCACCCTGGCCTTCGCAACCGAACTCCAGGTAGCGCTGCTTGCAGACGGCCTTGGCGGCCTCGCGGGCGGGCTTGAGCCATTCGCGGGCGTCGAACTTGTCGGGGTTCTCGGCCAGGAACTTGCGCACCGCGCCGGTCATGGCCAGGCGGATGTCGGTGTCGATGTTGATCTTGCGCACGCCGTGCTTGATGGCTTCCTGGATTTCCTCGACCGGTACGCCGTAGGTTTCTTTCATCTTGCCACCGTACTGGTTGATGATGGCCAGCAGCTCTTGCGGAACCGACGAGGAACCGTGCATCACCAGGTGGGTGTTGGGGATGCGGGCGTGGATTTCTTTCACGCGGCTGATAGCCAGGATGTCGCCGGTGGGCTTGCGGCTGAACTTGTAGGCGCCGTGGCTGGTGCCGATGGCAATGGCCAGGGCGTCGAGCTGGGTGGCCTTGACGAAGGTGGCAGCCTCTTCGGGGTCGGTCAGCATCTGGCTGTGGTCGAGCTTGCCGACAGCGCCGATGCCGTCTTCCTCGCCGGCGTCGCCGGTTTCCAGGTTGCCCAGGCAGCCGAGTTCGCCTTCGACGGTGACGCCGCTCTTGTGCGCCATGTCAACCACCTTGCGGGTGACTTGGACGTTGTAGTCAAAGCTGGAGGGCGTCTTGCCGTCTTCCATGAGCGAACCGTCCATCATGACCGAGCCAAAGCCCAGACCAATGGCGCCTTCGCAGATCTTGGGGCTGGTGCCGTGGTCCTGGTGCATGACCAGCGGGATGTGGGGGTACATCTCGGCCGCAGCCTGGATCAGGTGCTTGATGAAGGGCTCACCGGCGTACTTGCGGGCACCGGCGCTGGCCTGCAGGATGACGGGTGCGCCCACCTCGTCGGCAGCGGCCATGACGGCCTGCACCTGCTCCAGGTTGTTGACGTTGAAGGCCGGAATGCCGTAGCCATTGGCGGCTGCGTGGTCCAGCAGTTCGCGCATTGAGACGAGTGCCATTTTGAATCCCCAGGGAAGTTGAAAACCGCTTGCGTTACCCGTTTGGTAACCGCTTGGTAACTGGTACCGTTGGGGGGATTTTAAACGTCCGTGACACACCCGGACCTTACGCCGGCGCCGCCGCTCAGCCCACGGCGCAGATTTTCAGCATATTGGTGCCGCCGGGCGAGCCCATGGGTTCGCCGCAGGTGATGGCGTACACGTCGCCACTTTGCACGATGCCGCGGGACTTCAGGTGGTTTTCCGCCTCTTTCAACGCCGTGTCGCGGTCGGCGCTGGTGTCGGCAAACAGGGGGCGCACATTGCGGTACAACGCCATCTTGCGCTGCGTGGCCACCTTGGTCGTCAGGGCGTAGATGGGCACGCGAATCAGGTGGCGGCTCATCCACAGGGCCGTCGACCCGCTGTCGGTCATGGCCACGATGGCCTTGGCACCCAGGTGGTGGGCGGTGAACAGCGCCCCCATGGCAATGGTCTGGTCGATGCGGTGGAAGGTCTTGCCGGTGAAGTCGGCCTCCAGCTCGAAGTCTTCATGGCCTTCGGCGGCATGGCAGATCTTGGCCATTTCCACAATGGTTTCCAGCGGGTATTTGCCGGCTGCGGTTTCGGCCGACAGCATCACGGCGTCGGTGCCGTCGAGCACGGCATTGGCCACATCGCTCACCTCGGCCCGGGTGGGGACCGGGTTGGTGATCATGGACTCCATCATCTGGGTAGCGGTGATGACCACGCGGTCGTGCTCGCGGGCCAGCTTGATCATGCGCTTTTGCAGGCCCGGCACGATGGCGTTACCCACCTCCACGGCCAAGTCGCCCCGGGCGACCATGATGCCGTCGCTGGCCAGCAGAATTTCCAGCAGCTTGGGGATGGCCTCGGCGCGCTCGATCTTGGCAATCAGACCGGGCTTGTGGTTGTACTCGGCAGCGGCCACATTGCACAGCTGGCGCGCCATTTCCATGTCGGTGGCGTTCTTGGGGAAGCTCACCGCCACGTAATCGGCCTGGAAGCTCATGGCGGTGCGGATGTCGTCCATGTCCTTGGCCGTGAGGGCGGGCGCGCTTAAACCCCCACCCTGCTTGTTGATGCCCTTGTTGTTGGACAGCTCGCCGCCAATCTTGACGGTGGTGTGCACCGCCTCGCCCTTGACGGCGTCTACCGTGATGACGATCAGGCCATCGTTCAAGAGCAGCACATCGCCGGCCTTGACCTCGCGCGGCAAGGCCTTGTAATCGAGCCCCACGCCGTTGATGTCGCCCAACTCCACACGGGCGGCATCGAGCACGAATTTCTGCCCCGGCTCCAGCACCACCTTGCCGTCGGCAAACTTGCCGACGCGGATTTTGGGGCCCTGCAGGTCGGCCATGATGGCCACCTCACGGCCCGCGCGCTGGGCTGCCTCGCGCACCAGCCGTGCGCGGTCAATGTGGTCTTGCGCCGTGCCGTGGCTGAAGTTCAGGCGCACGACGTTGACCCCCGCGCGAATCATCTGCTCCAGCAGTTCCGGGGCACTGGAAGCGGGGCCCAGGGTGGCAACAATCTTGGTGGCGCGACGTGGCATGCAACAGTCTCCTTGTGGTGAGTCTGCCATTTTCACACGGATAGTGGCGGGCCCCGCCCATCAGCGCCCTGCGCGCAGGATAGTGAAAAAACACCGTTATTGCCAAATAGTGCGAATCCCTTGTTACTAAAAACCCCCCACAAAAAGGGGTGAATATTGTGTAATGGAAGGTTATGGAGCACCTTCCCACCACGCGATCAGCCGAACTGGTCGATCACCTGATACGCCTGAGCAGCGTTCGGGACCGTGACTCCCTCCTGCACTGCGTGACCCAGGCGCTGGCCAAGGCGATCAACGTGCACCAGGTCGATATCCACAGCCTGGTGCAGGACGAAGACCGGAGCTTCTGGTTGCCGCTCACCCGGGCCCTGACGGACTCCGGGGTCCGCTTCCTGTCGGACCCCCTGCGCTCCGATTGGGACACCATGACACCGTCCCACCACGAGCCGGACCGGCTGGCCTGCCTGGACCAGCAGGCCATGACCCTAACCCCGCCAGACACCGACCGCCAAAGCTACCTGACGCGCTTCCCCGTGATGCTGGCCGGTGGCAGCCATCCCTGGGGCGTGGTCGAGATGCATTCCAGCGCACCACTGTGCCAATCCGAGATCGCGGCAACCACCCGACTGATCAGCATGTACGGCAACATGCTCGACATGCTCGATTACAGCGAATGCGACGCCCTGACGGGCCTGTGGAACCGCAAGCCTTTTGACGATCTGTTCTACAAGACCATGCCGCTGGTGGAAGCCGCCACGCTGGCGCCGACGGATGTCGAGCACCGCGCGACGCCAACGGCCAGTTTCTGGCTGGTCATGATCGACATTGACCACTTCAAGCAGGTCAACGATACCTATGGCCACCTGATCGGCGACGAAGTGCTGCTGCTGGTTGCCCGCATCCTGAAATCGTCCTTCCGGGTGTACGACCGGATCTACCGCTTTGGCGGCGAGGAATTTGTGGTGGTCCTGCGTTGCAGCGGCTACGAAGCGGCCATGGCCGCCGCGGAGCGCTTCCGCTCCAGCATGGCCGCCCATGAGTTCCCCCAGGTCGGCCACATCACGGCCAGCGTCGGGCTCACTGAGATCGTGGCCGGGGACTCCCCGCTGGCCGCCTGCGAACGCGCCGACCAGGCGGTGTACTACGCCAAGCACCACGGCCGCAACCAGGTGTGCAGCGATGCGGACCTGGTGCGCCGCGGCCTGCTCCAGGCGCAGCCCAAGACCGGCGAGGTGGAGCTGTTCTGACCGCGTACTTTAGCTGGCGGCGCGGCGGGCCAGCACCTCAAATGCCGGCAGGGTCTTGCCTTCCAGCACTTCCAGAAACGCGCCACCACCGGTGCTGATGTAGCCCACCTGTTTTTCGATGCCATATTTGGCAATGGCGGCCAGCGTGTCGCCGCCACCGGCAATGGAGAAAGCACTGCTCTCGGCAATCGCCTGGGCGATCACCTTGGTGCCGTTCTCGAAGGCCGCGAACTCGAACACCCCGACCGGGCCGTTCCAGACAATGGTGCCGGCCTTTTTGAGTTGCTCGGCCAGGGCCTGCGCAGTCTGTGGTCCGATGTCCAGGATCAGGTCGTCGTCGGCCACGTCGGTAGCGGCCTTGATGGTGGCCGGCGCGTCGGCGGCAAAGGTTTTGGCCGTCACCACGTCGGTGGGGATGGGCACGGCTGCGCCGCGGGCCTTCATGGCCTCGATCACGGCGGTGGCCTCACTCAGCAGATCAGGTTCAGCCAGGCTCTTGCCGATCTTCAGGCCGGCAGCCAGCATGAAGGTGTTGGCAATGCCGCCGCCCACGATCAACTGGTCCACATTGGCGGCCAAGCTCTTCAAAATGGTGAGTTTGGTCGAGACCTTGGAGCCCGCCACGATGGCCACCAGCGGGCGCTTCGGGTTGAGCAGCGCCTTGCTGATCGCGTCCATTTCCGCCGCCAGCAGCGGGCCGGCGCAGGCGATGGGCGCGTACTGGGCAATGCCGTAGGTGGAAGCCTCGGCCCGGTGTGCGGTACCAAAAGC
>JBAQKO010000033.1:0-33308 GCA_049301075.1 Rhodoferax sp. | reverse complement strand
TGGTTGGCCTGGACGGGGTTGAGAAAATGGTGGCCTTTGTGACCGTTCCCAGCACCGGTTGGCGTGTCGTCGCGGGGGTGCCAGAAGTGGATGCCATGGCGGCTTACCGCACACTGCGCAACCAGGGGCTGGCGATTGGCATGGTGTTGCTGCTGCTGGTAATCATGCTGGCATGGCGCATTGCATCGGTGATCTCCAGGCCGGTGCGCGCGCTCGCGGAGACCTCCGTGCGCGTGGCAGAGGGCGACACCACAGCGCGTGCCCGCGTGGCCGGACCCACCGAGCTGGAAGCCGTCGCCCAGCAGTTCAACCACATGCTCGACGCCCGGACCCAGGTGGAAGCCGCGTTGCGCGACAGCGAGACGCGTTGGCGGTTTGCGCTGGAAGGCGCGGGGGATGGCGTATGGGATTGGAATGTGGCCACGGGAGCGATTTTTTATTCTGCCCGCTGCATGAAAATGCTCGGGTACGCCGAGGGGGATGTTCCTCACGAACTGGAGGCCTGGTCCTCGCGCATCCACCCGCAGGACTTGCCAGCGACCCTGGCGAGCATTCGGCAGCATCTCGATGGCCTCGCCCCCACGTTTTTGCAGGAGTACCGCATGCGCTGTAAGGACGGCAGCTATAAGTGGATTGAGGCACGCGGTCTGGTGGTGGAGCGGAATGCGGGCGGCAGGCCGGTGCGCATGGTGGGTACGCATACCGATATCACCGAGCGCAGGCGCATGCAGCAGCAGCAGCGGATCGACCAGATGGCCCAGCGCGATGCGCTGGTGCGGGAGGTGCACCACCGCATCAATAACAATCTGCAGGGCATTATTGGCATCTTGCGGGAATTCGGGCGCCAGCATCCCGAGGCTGCGGAGCCGGTTTCCCAGGTGGTGGGGCAGGTGCAGAGTGTGGCCGTGATCCACGGCTTGCAGGGAAGGGCGTCGTCTGGTCAGGTGCGCTTGTGTGAACTGACGCTGGCCGTTGCATCCGGTATTGACTCCCTGTGGAGCGCTTCCATTGTGGTGGACATTCCGGACCCCCGGGACCCCCTTCTGGTGGCGCAGGTAGAGGCCGTACCGGTTGCCCTGGTCCTCAATGAGTTGATTCTCAATGCGGTCAAACATGGGGACCCTTCCCTGGGAGGGGTAAAAGTCAGCATGCAGAAAATGGACGCGCCGTGCACCGTCCGCATTGACATTGTGAATGGCGGGCGGTGGCAACCCAGTAGTGAAGGTGCGCACGCTGGCCTGCAACTGGTGGAAACCCTGATGCCGCGCCATGGCGCTAAACTGCTGCGCGAAGTACGCGGTGATTGCATTTACACCACGCTGGAACTAAGTCCTCCTGTTTTGTACCTGGCGGGCACTGAATCAACATGAACAACCCTTCTTCTGAATCGGGCTCGTCGCATCTTTTGCTCGTCGAAGACGACCGGCTGATCTTGTCCTCCCTGGCCAGCGGCTTGCGTCGGGCGGGCTATCAGGTGACTACCGCCGACTCGCAGGAAGATGCGGAGGCGTTCCTTGCTGGTGGCGTACGGCCGGATCTGGTCATTCTGGATGTGCACATGCCGCAGGGCAGCGGACTGCAGCTGGCGCAGCGGCTGCGTGAGCTCGAGCGGATCCCGTTCATCATGCTCAGCGCCTACAGTGATGCACCGACCGTGGATAAGGCCACCGCGCAGGGCGCCTTGGGTTATCTGGTCAAGCCGCTGGATGTTCACCAGTTGGTGCCCAGCATTGAAGCGGCGCTGGTTCGTGCCAGCGAACTGCGCAGCCTGAAAACCACGGGGGACCAGCTGCAAAATGCACTGAATACCGAGCGCGCCGTTAGTGTTGCTGTCGGTATCACCATGGTGCAGTACCGTCTGGGACGGGATGCCGCATTCAAACTGTTGCGGGATGCCTCGCGGTCCCAACGTCGCAAGCTGGCCGATGTGGCCAGCGATCTGATACGTTCAATTGAGACCCTCCACGGAACTTAATAGGCGTTTATCCCGCCGGTTCTGACTTTATTCTTTGGTATAAGTACACATTGTTGTCAACATCCTTGATCCCGATGCTTGACATTTCCTGAGGCCCTGAACATGCCTCGTTGATTGCCCCCTATGCCGCGTAGCGGTGTGGAGTTTTTGACGAAACGCCCGTGCACTTCACGCGGGTGACGCTGTTCATGTCCGAATCTGCCCGGTTCCTTTTTTTGCCAATGACTCCCGCCTTGCGGGATACGCGCGCATGCTGAGCGTTGCCCGGTCCTGGCGCGTCTGGATGCGGCTGCATTACCTGCAGTTTCCCATCGGCAAGCGCTTGGGTGCCATGATGGGGCTGGCCGCCGCCGTTTCGGTGTTGCTGGCCGGTATGGGAATCGCCGGCTTGGCGGCGTCCAATGAAAGCCTGCGCTCGGTGTACGAGGACCGCATGGTTCCGGTGCGCGAACTTTCCCGAATCCACGGGCTCTTTCTTTCCAATCGGCTGATCCTGCAGTCGGCACTCAGTTCGGTGCATACCGAAGCGGGGCGATCGGGCGCTCCCGTCCTGGTCATGAATCGGGATGCTGCCCAGGCAGCGGCGGCGTCGATCAATCGCAATATTCAGGTGATCAATGACCAGTGGCAGGCCTACGCCAGCAAGACGCTGGCGCAGCAGGAGGCCGCACAGGCCGCGCGCTTCGAGCAGGTGCGCCAGGGCTACCTGGAAGATGCGCTGGTGCCGGCGGTGGTTGCGTTGCGGGCCAACAACTACCCGCTGACCCAGCGTGCCGCCGATCAGGGGCGGGCGCACTTTGAGGTGTTGGCGTCGCAACTGGAGCATCTTATTGACCTGCAGTTCGCATTGGCGGATGCCGGCTACCAGGCGGGCGTTGAACGCTACCGAAACACCCGGTTCTGGGCGCTGGTGGCATTGGCCGCATCCATGCTGACCATGGGGGGGCTGGGGTGGATGCTGATTCGCTCCATCGTGCGTCCGCTGGAGCGGGTGATCAATACGTTCCGACAGATCTCGCTGGGGCATTACGACACGCGAATTACGATTGAGGGTAGCGATGAAATCAGCAAGGTCATGCAGGCCCTGCAGGCTATGCAAACCAAGCTGGGCTCGCATGAAAATGCCATTCACCAACTGGCCTTTTACGACCCGCTGACCAATCTTCCCAACCGGCGCTTGCTGCGTGACCGCCTGCAATTGGCGCTGGGTGCGAGTGCTCGTAGCCAGACCTACGGTGCTATCTTGATGATTGATCTGGACGACTTCAAGATCATTAACGACACCCAGGGGCATGACGTGGGTGATGATCTGCTGGTCGAAATGGCCCAACGCCTCAAGGGTTGCCTGCGCCAGGCAGATACCGTGGCCCGCCTGGGTGGCGATGAGTTCGTGGTCATGCTGGTGAACCTGGGGCCGGACGCCAATCTGGCTGCTGTCCAGGCCGAGGGTGTGGGAGAAAAAATCCTGCAAGCCATCGTGCAGCCCTGCATGCTGGGCCAGCAGTCGCACCAGAGTTCCGCCAGCATTGGCATTACCCTGTTCGTGGACCAGAGCGCCACCATTGACGAATTGCTCAAGCGCGCCGATTTGGCCATGTACCAGGCCAAGAACAATGGCCGCAATACCCAGCGGTTTTTTGACCCCCGCATCCAGGCTGCGCTGGAGGTCCGCCTGGGCCTGGAACTCGAGTTGCGCAACGCCCTGCCGCAGGGCCAGTTTGAACTGTATTACCAAGTACAGGTTGACAGTGAACAGGACGTGCTGGGTGCTGAGGTGCTGCTGCGCTGGCGCCATCCCACGCGGGGCATGGTGGGCCCGGTCGACTTCATTCCCATTGCCGAAGAGTCAGGCCTGATCGTTCCCATTGGCGAGTGGGTTCTGCGCGGGGCTTGCGAACAGCTCAAGCGCTGGGAAGACGATCCGTTGACCGCGCACTGGACGTTGAGCGTGAACGTGAGCGCGCGCCAATTCCGGCAGCCCGATTTTGTGCCGATGGTGCGCCGTCTGCTGGAGCAGACCGGCATCAACACACGGCGTCTCAAGCTGGAGCTCACCGAGAGCCTGGTGCTGGATAACGTGGCTGACACGATTCTCAAGATGAAGCTGCTTAACCAGCGGGGCATTCAATTCTCGATGGATGACTTCGGCACGGGGCATTCTTCCCTGTCGCAGCTGAACCAGCTGCCCATTTCCCAGCTCAAGATTGACCGCAGCTTCGTCTCCCATATGGTTGGCAGCCGAAATGATTCGGTGATTGTGCAAACCATCATTGGCATGGCCCGCAACTTGCATTTGAATGTGATTGCGGAAGGTGTGGAAACCGAAGAGCAGCGTGCATTGCTGGAGCAATTTGGTTGCCCCGCCTACCAGGGTTACCTGGCGGGTCGGCCCATGCCCCTGAACGATTTTGTAGAACTGGCCCGCAGAAAGACCAGAGTCCCAGCCTGAGAAACCCCGAGGAGACTAAACCATGAACCAACTCAAAATTTCGACCCGTCTGGCACTACTGATCGGCGCCATGTCACTGCTTTTGGTTGTCATTGGCGGAATTGGTTTGCTGGGCATCAGCAAATCCAATGAGGCGACGCAGTCGGTCTACGAAGACCGTTTGGTGGTCGTTGCCAAAATCAGCGAGATCCAGCGCCTGCTGTTGCGTCAGCGTTTGCTGCTGGCGATTTCCATCATCACGCCGACCCCGGAAACGATTGCGCCGAGCATGACCGAGATGGACGCCAATATTGCGACCATCACCAAAATATGGGACTCCTACATGGCTACCGGTCTGGATCCGGAAGAGGAAAAGCTGGCCAAGGATTTTTTTGAAAGCCGCAAGAAGTTTGTGCAGCAGGGGCTCGTGCCTGCTGGTGCCGCTTTGCGGGCCAACAACATTCCCGAAGCCAACCGGGTGGTCGTCGAATTTGTGCGTCCCCTGTATGCGCCCGTGAACCAGGGGATTGACGCCCTGATGAAGTACCAGCTCGACCACGGCAAGCTGGATTACGACGCGTCCATGGAACGCTATGCGCTGATTCGCAATATCTCTATCGGTTCGATTCTCTCGGGACTCATCTTTGCCATCTGGTTTGGCGCTTCGCTGGTGCGCGGCATTACGCGCTCCATGAACCAGGCCGTGGGCGTATCCAATGCCGTTGCCGCCGGTGATTTGAGCCACCCGATTCAGTTGGGCGGCAAGGATGAGGTGGGGCTGCTGCTCAATGCGCTGGCCGCCATGCAGACCAGTCTGATCAACGTGGTATCCCATGTCCGTTCGGGGTCTGAAGGGGTGGCGACCGCCAGCTCGCAGATTGCGTCGGGCAATAACGACCTGGCCGCCCGCACCGAAAACCAGGCCAGCGCCCTGGAAGAAACTGCGGCCTCCATGGAAGAGTTGAGCGCCACGGTCAAGCAGAACGCCGATAGCGCCCGCCAGGCCAACCAGCTGGCCATGAGCGCCAGTACCGTCGCCATCAAGGGCGGCGAAGTGGTAGCGCAGGTGGTGGAGACCATGAAGGGCATCAACGATTCGTCCAAGAAGATCGCCGACATCATCAGCGTGATTGACGGCATTGCGTTCCAGACCAACATCCTGGCTCTGAATGCCGCCGTGGAGGCCGCGCGTGCCGGTGAACAGGGCCGCGGCTTTGCCGTGGTGGCCAGCGAGGTGCGTTCCCTGGCGGGCCGATCGGCCGAAGCGGCCAAGGAAATCAAGAACCTCATCGGGGCCAGTGTGGACCGCGTGGAGCACGGTACCGCACTGGTGGACCAGGCAGGCACCACCATGTCGGAAGTCGTGAGCTCCATCCGGCGGGTGACCGATCTCATGGGTGAAATCAGCGCTGCCAGCAACGAGCAATCGGCGGGCGTGTCCCAGGTGGGCGAAGCGATTGTGCAGATGGACCAGGTCACGCAGCAGAATGCAGCCCTGGTGGAAGAGATGGCATCGGCTGCTTCCAGCCTCAACGCCCAGGCCCAGGACCTGGTGGCCGCCGTGGCCGTGTTCAAGCTGCGCCCGGGTGATGCACCGGCGAGCCCGCCGGTAGCAAGCGTCGCGCCGGCACGCGCAGCCGCCGTTCAGCACGCTCCTGTCAAGTTACCCAAGTCGTCGCCCGCAGCATCGCAAGCTCCCAAACCGCAGAAACCTGTTCGTGTCGCGCTGGCCGCGGCACCCCAGGGAAAAGGCGATGACGAAGAGTGGACCAGTTTTTGAGTCGAGCGCGTTTTATTTAACGTTGGAAAACAGCCTTACCCATGAAAATCAACCTGCCCGTTACCCAGAATGAGTATGCATTTTCTGGCACGGAAACGCTGTTATCCACCACAGACACGTCCAGCAAGATCACCTACGCCAACGCCGCCTTTATCCGCACCAGTGGCTATGCCATTGAGGAACTGATGGAGCAGCCGCACAACATGGTGCGGCACCCCGACATGCCGGCGGAAGCCTTTGCCGACATGTGGCGCAGCCTCCAGGCAGGCCAGTCCTGGACGGCCCTGGTCAAGAACCGGCGCAAGAACGGCGACCATTATTGGGTGCGCGCCAATGCGGCACCGATGCGGCGCAAAGGCCAGCTCGTGGGCTACCTGTCGGTGCGGACCAAGCCTTCTCGCGACGCCATCGATGCCGCACAGGCGCTGTACGCCCGTTTCAAGGAAGGCCGCGCTGCGGGTCTGGCCTTTCACCGTGGCTTGATTGTGCGTACCGGGTGGATGCGCTGGGCCAGCGCCTTGCAGCTGCTGCCCACCGCCTGGCGCGTGCGCTTGCCCTTGCTGCTGTGCGCTGCGCTCATGGGCGCCACCCTGGGCTTCTCGGGTCTGGGCGGCCTGGCGTTGGCAGCGACCGGCTCGGCCATGGCCGCCAGTCTGCTGCTGGCCTGGGGAATGATTGAGGCGCAAGTGACAAGCCCTTTGCGTCAGGTTCTGGGGGTGGCCCAGCAGGTTGCCAGCGGAGAACCCGGCGACGACCTGCATTTCAACCGCTGTGACGATATTGCTCTGATCGCGCGGGCCATCAACCAGGCGGGCCTGAACCTGCAGTCCCTGATGGCAGATGTGCAGGAACAGGTTTCCGGCGTCCAGATTGCCAGCAAGGAAATTGCTGCGGCCAACAACGATCTGTCCAGTCGCACCGAGCAGACGGCCTCCAGCCTGGAAGAGACCGCGGCCGCCATGGAGCAGCAAACCGCTTCCGTGCGCCAGAATGCCGACACCGCCCAGCAGGCCAGCCAGCTGGCCAACGCCACGACCGAGGTCGCTGCGCGCGGTGGCCAGGCCATGGGCAATGTGGTGTCCACCATGGATCTCATTTCGGGTTCCAGCCGCAAGATCGCCGACATCATCAGCGTGATCGACGGCATTGCCTTTCAGACCAACATCCTGGCCCTGAATGCCGCCGTGGAGGCCGCGCGTGCCGGTGAACAGGGCCGCGGCTTTGCCGTGGTGGCCAGTGAGGTGCGTTCCCTGGCGGGCCGATCGGCCGCAGCGGCCAAGGAAATCAAGGCGCTCATTGACGACTCGGTCAGCAAGGTCGACAGCGGCACCCGGCTGGTTGCGCAGGCCGGCCAGACCATGGGGGAAGTGGTCCAGCAGGTTCAACATGTGAATGACCTGATCGCTGAAATTACCTCCGCCTCCAAGGAACAGGCCATCGGCATTTCGCAGGTCGGTCAGGCGGTGGCCCAGCTCGATGAGATGACACAGCAGAACGCCGCCATGGTGGAGCAAAGCAGCGCGGCCGCCACCAGCATGAGTGAACAGGCGCAACGCCTCATGGCAGCTGTTCAGGTGTTCTCCAACTAAGACCAGCCTACACGTTTATCCGTCCTGTCGACCCCTTGCGAAGCGCCATGCCAGCCCACAAATCCCATCATCACCCGTATCAAAGCGCCATTGGTTGGACCCTGCTGGTGGCGGCGATGCCCCTGTTGTGGTGGGTTTCGCACCCTTCCCGGCATACGGTCGTGGAGCCGGTCTTTTTTGTCTTCCTGCACAGTGTGGCGGAATTGTTCGCCGTGGTGGTGTCCTTGCTGGTGTTTGTCACCGGCTACCGTGCCATCCTGTCGGTGCGCAAGGCGGCGGTTGTGTTGCTCGGCATCGCGTTTCTGGGGGTGGGCTTGCTGGATTTCCTGCATGCCTTGAGTTATGTCGGCATGCCCGACGCCATTACGGGTAACTCGTCACAGAAGTCCATTTTCTTCTGGCTTGCGGCACGTTTGCTCGCGGCCGTCGCATTGTTGGCCTACGCCGGGTTGCCGGCCATCCCCGATGTCAGCAATCTGCGCAAGCGGTCGGCGCTGGTGCTGATGCTGGGCATGGTGGCTGTGCTGGCGTATGTGGGCCTGGTCTGGCCGGACCAGGTGCCCGCCCTGTTTGTCGAGGGAAAGGGTTTGACGCCGCTGAAGATTGGTGTGGAGTGGTTGATCATTGCGCTCAATTTATTGGCCCTGGCGGTCTATTGGTACCGCCGCCGGGCACTGGAGCGCGAATGCGTCATGGCGCTGGGTTTTTGTGTGGCTTTGTCGGCCACCTCAGAGCTTTTTTTCACCATGCTGGGGGTAATCGACAAGGATGGTGCCAACGTGATGGGTCATCTCTACAAGATTGCGGCCTACCTCTACTTGTTCCACGCGACCTTCAACGAGGCGCTGCGCCGCCCGTTTGAGCGGCTCAACATCCAGCATTTGCGCGAGAAGCAGGTACTGGATGCCGCTCCGGACGGCGTCTTGTGGGTGAACCAGGAGGGGACTATTCTGATGGTGAATCCGGCCATGGAGGCGCTCTGCGGCTATGCGGCGCACGAACTGGTGGGGCAGAACGTCGACCTTTTCCTGCCCTCCCATTTGCGTACCCAGCATGCCCAGCACATTCGGAGCTATTTCAGCGCACCGCAAACCCGTGCCATGGGGAACATGGACCTCAAGCTCACGCGCCGGGACGGCCGTTCCGTGTCGGTGGACATCTCCCTCGGGCATTGGGAAGAGGAAGACGAGCAGCACGCCATTGCCTACGTCCGCGATCTGACGGAACGCAAGGGGTTTGAAGAATCGTTGCGCCACCGCGCCACGCATGACCAGCTCACAGGGTTGCCCAACCGCTGGCTGTTCCATGTCCAGCTGAATCAGGCGCTGGTCCAGGCCAAACGCAGCAAGCGGCCGGTGGCGGTGCTGTTTCTGGACCTGGACGATTTCAAGACGGTGAACGACGGTCTGGGGCACTTGACGGGTGACGAATTGTTGGCCCAGGTTGGCCAGCGTTTGCGCGGGGCATTGCACGAACATCACCTGCTGGCGCGCTTGGGTGGGGATGAGTTTGCCATCCTGCTCGCCGACATGGAGAGCGCCGACGAAGCCATTGGTGTAGCCGAGAATTTGTTGTTGGCCATGGACCCCCCGTACCGTCTGCTGGATCAGGAGGTGTATGCCGGCGGCAGTATCGGTCTGGCGTTCTACCCCGATGACACCCAGGACGGCGAAAACCTGCTGCGATACGCGGACATGGCGATGTACCAAGCCAAGCGCGCGGGAAGGGGGAGCTACGCCTGTTACTCGACGCAGCTGGATCAAAAAGCCCATGAGAACATGCAGTTGCATGTGCGTTTGAAGGAGGCCATCCAAAGGGGGCAACTGAAGCTCTTCTACCAGCCCCAGGTGGATGTGGTTAGTGGACATATCGTGGGGGTGGAGGCGCTGCTGCGCTGGCACGATGCGGTTTTGGGTGACGTGTCGCCGTCACGGTTCATACCGATGGCGGAGACGACCGGCCTGATCCTGCCGCTGTCCGACTGGGTTCTGGAGACGGCGTGCCGGCAGATTGCGGCCTGGGAGCGCAATGGCACACCGCTGCGTGTTGCCGTCAATTTCTCGGCGCACCAGTTTCGCCTGGGCAACGTGGCGACCAAGGTGCGTGAGGCCCTGGCCCGTGCGGGCGCCCATGCGCAATGGCTGGAGGTGGAGATTACCGAGTCCATTGCCATGGAACAACCGGTGCAGGCGCGCGAGCAACTCGACGCCCTGGTTGCGTTGGGCTGCTCCGTGGCGCTGGACGATTTTGGCACCGGGTATTCATCGCTGGCCTACCTCAAGGCCTTGCCGGTGTCCGTACTCAAAATCGATAGAGGATTCATCAAGGATGTTCCCCACGGCCACAACGATGTAAAGATTTCCCGATCGATCATCGCTTTGGCGCACAGCCTGGACATGACGCTGGTGGCAGAAGGTGTGGAAACCACCGAGCAACTGGCGTTCCTGCGCACCCACGGCTGCGAGGTCTACCAAGGCTGGCTGTTTGCCAAGGCCATGGAGGCGTCCGACCTGACTGAACTCCTGCAGATACCCCGTACTACGCTGCCTGTGTAACGTAGTGCAGCACCAGCTTGTCGTTCTGGGAGAGATCCTTGAATGCCAGTCCGATGTAGAAGGATGGGTCGTTGCTGCCCTGGTTGTTGTGGCAGACGCGTCCGGCCAAGGTTAGCTGTACGGGTGCTTGGTCGACGGTGACTGCCATGCGCAATGTGACGGTCTCGCCAATGGCGGCCAGCCCGCTGGCTGCCTTGATCATGGCCCCTGCGGTGCTCAGGTCCACCAGCGTCACGTCCAGGGGCTGCGGGTCGCCGGGTGCCGAAGCACCGCCATTGCGATGTGCCGTGGTGGGCCAGGAGGTTTTGGTCCGCATGGATTGGCGCACCAGCCGGGCGTCCACCTGGGCTGGGTAGGCCAGAAGGGCGTAGGCAAACGGTTTTTCGAACGTTTGCAGTACCTTGCTCAGGAACGAGAATTCATGCTGGCCGGTGAAGCCGCGCACGACGCAGACTTCACCTTCGCTCAGTCCGGTTTGCGCACCATCGGGCCCGGTTGGGCCGACCATCACGCCTTTGCCTTCGATGGCACCAAAAAATTGGGCTTCTTTCTTGCTGGCCCCTTCCACGAGACGGCGGGTTTGCAGCGCCATGCCGGCGCGCAGCTTTAGGGCTTTCAGGGAGAGTTTCTCAACGACGGAACTGCTGTTTTCTTCGTGCTGCATGGAGTATTTTTATGGGGTGCGATAGGGCCCAATTTATCAGAACTAGGTTGCACATTCGGCACGGTAACGGGGTGCCCGGGCAGGGGCGGGTTTGTCCCGATAAAAAACACTGTTTTTAAATAGAACAACGTTGTAATATTGGGCAACTTGTTCAACAACGGTGCCTGTGGAGGGTATCTGTGGGATGGAAAACGTCTGACCATGCGAATGTTTCCGCGTCTGTATTTTGTTTTGTTTTGCAGCCTGGCATTGGGGGCTTGCCAGAAGGTGCCTTCGGTTCCGGAGAGCGCCGATCTGCGCGTGGCCGAGCGGGCGGTTCCGGATGAACCGCAGTTGGCGCAAAAGTATGCGCGCGCCTGCCAGACGTGCCACTCCAGCCGTGCCAGTACAGCACCCCTGACCGGATTTGTGCCGGACTGGCAGGCGCGCTTGCAGCAGGGCCTGCCCACCCTGGTGGCCCATGCACGCGAAGGGTACAAAGGCATGCCCGCACGCGGCTACTGCAATGACTGTACCGACCGCGATTTGGAATCCCTCATTGTTTTCATGTCTTCAACCCAACGCGCCAAGGAGTGATGATGCGTGACCTATCTCGCCGCAAGGCCTTGCAAGTGGGGACGATTGCCGCAATGGCACCGATGCTGGCAACGCATGCGCGTGGCGCAGCGGCGATTGCGGCGGCTCCGGCCGAAGCCGTGGAGGGCCGCGCAGCCGGCGCCCCCACGGTGGCGTGGCAAAACTGGTCAGGTAGCAGCCAGGCGCAGGCCTTGTCGTTGCAGACGCCTGCAGATGCGTTGGCGGTGCAGCAGCTGTTGCGCGCTTCGTCCGAGCCGGTGCGCTGTGTGGGCGCCGGGCACTCGTTTTCTCCGCTGGTGCCGACGGACGGCAGCATCCTTTCGCTGGATCGCCTGGCGGGTTTGACGCGGCACGACAAGACGGCGATGACGGTGACGTTCCAGGCGGGCACCCGTCTGGCGCAACTCTCACGCGAGCTGGACAAACTGGGTTTGGGGTTGCGCAACCTGCCCGATATCGATGCCCAGTCTTTTGCCGGGGCCATCAGCACCGCGACCCACGGCACAGGCGCCGAGTTGCCGGCCTTGCACGCCGATGTGCAGGCGTTGCAGCTGGTCACCGCCAGGGGCGACCTGGTGGAGTGCAGCAAGACCCGGCAGCCGGAATTGTTTTCGGCCGCCCGGGTGTCCTTGGGTTGTTTGGGCGTCATTACCCAGGCAACCAGCACGGTGCTGCCGGCGTACAGCTTGCAGCGCCGGGTATGGCTGAAACCGGTGCACGAGTTGCTGGAAGCGGCTCCTGAACTGGCCAAGCGGCACCGCCATTTTGAGTTTTATTACCTGCCGTTTACCGGATATGCGGCGGCTATCACCCATGACCTGTACACGGGAACCGATGTGCTGCGTCCGGAGGCCGCGGACGAGGAGATGCTGCGCGATTTGCGCCGCCTGCGCGATTGGATGGGACGTTTCCCGGACTTGCGCCGTTGGGTGGCCCAAAAGCTCATCGACCCGGCACAGACCGAACAGGCACAAGACCGTTCGTGGAAGCTGCTGTCCACCCAGCGACCCACCAAATTCAACGAGTCCGAGTGCCACGTCCCCCGCGAGTTGGGTATTGCCTGCGTGCGCGAAGTCATCCAGACACTGGAACGCCGCAATGATGTGTTTTTTCCCATGGAGTTCCGGTTTATCAAGGGCGATGATGCCTGGCTCAGCCCGTTTTACCAGCGCGACAGTTGCTCCATTGCCGTGCACGCGGCGGCCGGGGAGCCTTACGACTACCTGGTGCGTGACATTGCGCCGGTGTTTCGCAAATTCAACGGGCGGCCGCATTGGGGCAAGTTGCACGGCCATACGGCAGCCGATTTACCGGGCTTGTACCCGCGCTGGAAAGATTTCCTGGCGGTGCGCGCCCAGCTGGACCCCACGGGGCGCTTTCTGAACCCCCACCTGCGTGGCCTGTTCGGCCTGCCGGCTGCCCGCTGAATATGGACGCATGGATAGGAGACGATCGACATGGCACACATCACTCGCAGAGCAATTCTGGGCGCTGCCGGCGTGGGGCTGCTGGCTTGGGGGGCTCGGCCCGGCACGCGGGGCGCACCGCATGACACCTATTTCAGTGACCTGTCCCGGGCGTTAAAGCGTGCCGGCATTGGCACGCCGACCCTGGTCATTGACCGTGAGCGCCTGCATGCCAACGTCAACCAGATCCTGCGCAACATTGGCGGGCGCATGCAGTTGCGTGTGGTGGCCAAATCACTGCCCAGCTTGGCCTTGATCCATGACGTTCTGGCGCTGACGCGGACCGATCGCCTGATGGTTTTCAGTCTGCCCCAGTTGCTGCAGTTGGCTCCCGATAAAGCCAACACCTTGTTGGGCAAGCCGATGCCGGTGGCTGCGGCGGCGCAGTTCTACCGGCAGGTGCCGGGAAATCCCGCCGACCAGAAGGTGCAGTGGCTGGTGGACACGCCCGAGCGCCTGGCGCAGTACCGGGATCTGGCCCGTCAGCAGCAACGCGATCTGGCGGTCAATTTCGAGATTGATGTGGGGCTGCACCGCGGTGGCATTGACAGCGCCCAGAGCCTGCAGGACATGCTGACCATCCTGCAGTCCGAGCCGCGGCTGCGCTGGTCCGGCCTGATGGGGTACGACGCCCATGTCACCAAGATCCCGGATGTGGCCGGCTTGCGCCAGAAAGCCATGGACCATGCCCGGCAGACCTACGCCGCCTATGCGCAGCAGGTGCAGGGGGCGCTGGGCGATGCGGTGAAGACGGCCACCTTCAACGCCGGCGGGTCTCCGACCTACCGGCTGTATGACGGCTCGGGCGTCGAGAATGAGTTGTCGGTCGGGTCTGCCATGGTCAAGGGGCTGGATTTTGATACGCCGCTGCTGGCCGATTTGCAGGCCGCGACCTTTATTGCGACGCCGGTCTTGAAAGCGCCTGAGCACTTCCGCATGCCATATGGCGTGGAGGTGCTGGGTGACGCCGCCCGCACATGGGATCGCAACCAGGACAAGGCCTACTTTATTTATGGCGGGAATTGGCTGGCGGATCCGGTGTCACCCGCGGGACTTTCCGGCAGCGGCTTGTACGGGACGTCTTCCAACCAGCAGGTGCTGGTGGGCTCGGGCCTGCAGCAGCTCCAGGTGGACGACATGGTGTTTTTTCGCCCACGTCAAAGTGAAGCGGTATTGCAGCAATTTGGTGATATTGCGGTGTACGAAGGTGGCAAAATAAGCCAATTCTGGAAACCCATGGCCGCGACGGCCTGATGTTCCGGTTCACCATCACGCAGCATGTCCCGAACCCTGAGCAATATTCAGCAACGCAAGGCGCGCGAGGCCGACGCGCGGCGTGAACATATCTTTGCGGTGGTCAAGGCGCTCATCAAAAAGGGTGGCGCACGCGAGGTCACCATCCGCAAGGTGGCACAGGAGGCGGGTTTCTCCACCACGGTGGTGTATTCCCTGTTTCACGACAAGGCCACGCTGATCACGCGGGCCATGGATGCCGATTTGCTGGAACTGGTGAGCGCCATGAAAAAAGGCGCCGCTGCCGGCGCGGGGCCGTTGCAACGTCTGCGGCTGGCCGGATACGCCTATGTACGGTTCGGGATGGAACGACCCGACGAATATGCCCTGGTGTTCATGGAACCGCGTCCCCATGCACCCGTGGAGGCGGCTGAGGTTCAGCATGGCAATGTGGACCAGGACCCCTATGCGTTTGCCTTCAGCATGCTGCAGGCCGTGGCGGTTGGCGAGCTGGGTTACGTCCTGCAGGATGGCGCCTTGTCCGAAGCGGACGCCAGCACCGTGCACCTGATGACGCAGATTTTCTGGCAGGGCTTGCACGGCATGGTGTCCCTGGGCATTGTGATGGGCGAGGATGATGTCTGGGCGCCTTACATTGCGCCGCAGACCAATGCCGAGGCCCTGCTGGACGTCCTGATCACCGGCATCACCCAGCGCTTCCGGCTCCCCGGCGCCTGAAGCGGGTTACTGCGGGAGTGCGCGGACCCATTTCACAATGGAGTTCACCATGGGGCTGACCGCCTGGGGATCCTTGATGTCACCGGCCAACACATGCTGCCCCTTGCTGTGGCTGTAATTGACCACTTCGATGGCTTTGATCGGTGAGCCCACGCGAGCAAAGGCTTCCTGGGTTTGCGCCGGGTCCACGGTCTCGTCCTGCGCGCTGTACAGCATGAAAACCGGCGTCTGAAACCGCGACAGATCACTCTCGCGCACGGCCTTCACCAGGGCCATCATCGGAAACAAGGCCCGGGTGGGGTAGCGGGGTGTCCAGGCAATGGCTTCGCGCGGGTCTTCCGGCGTCCAGCCCCGGGTTTCCCCTTCGAGCGCCAAAGCAATTTGCTGACCCCAGGGGCCGTTGATGATTTCCGAGCGCTTGTCCTTGGGGCCAAAGTTGGGCGAAATGAAGGCGTGCGCCGCCACGCTGCGGCCTTCGGGTGTCAGCGCCAGCCAGGTGGCCAGGGTGGAGCCCGTGGAGCAGCTGATCAGCAGCACCCGTTCGCCCAAGGTGTGCCCGATTTGCACGGCCTCCACTGCATCGGCCATCCAGTCCTGCGCGCGGGCTTCGCCCATGGCCGGACCCGGCAGGCCATGGCCGGTCAGGCGGGTGTGGAACGCGTTGGCGCCCAGGGCCTTGGCAACCCCATCCGCCACGGGGGCCGTTTCCAGTCGGCTCGCCGAGAACCCGTGGAGATAGACCACGGCCCAGGGCGTGCGCTGGTGGGCCGGTGTCGCCCACACAATGCCTTTGGCCGTGCCGGGCTTGATGTCGGCATGGGTCGCTTCGTCCGCTTGCAACCATCCGTCCAGTGCCGCCACGCTGTGGGGGGGCAGAGGGCGCTGCGTGGGGGCATTGGTGCCCAGAGCGTTGCGGGGACCGGCCAGAAAAATCCCGATGACCAGGGCCAGCGCGACCGCCAGAACCACGGCCACACGCCGCCACCGCGGGCGTGCAGGAGTCGAAGGAAGTACGGCGGAAAGCGGGTGTTTCATAGGGGTTGGGTCGCTGGAAATCTGGCTAAGATGGTACACGGACCGTGCGCTGTGTGGCGCGCCGGTCCGGTCAGACAACGGGGCGTGCCGCCGGGCCGAGATCCCCTTCAAGGAGTTCGACATGAAGCAGCGTAAGACGGCGTGGGTTTTGATGGCCTGTGTGGCTTGGGGCCTGTCGGCCTGTGCCCGGATCAACGATGCGGGCATGGCTGTTTTTTCCAGCACGGTGCCCGCTATCGCCATCGTCAACGGCCAGCTGCTGCAAGGAGAGATGCAGCTGTATCCCGACCGTACCGGGGTCGTGACCCTGCGCTCCGATGCCGATGTGAACAGCACCGCGGGCGGGGGGGCTTCGCCGAGCCTGGTCCAGGCGCCAGCCAAGGGCGTGGTGGCCAGCTGCATGGGACGCATGCGCTACACCGCAACCACTACCGGTACCGTCGATTTGCGCTGCAACGATGGCGCCACGGCGGACTTGAAGGTCACTGTGCTGGGCGAGACCCGCGGCCATGGCTATGGTGCCACCGGCACGGGCGATGCCAGTCTGGTGTTCGGCATGGCACCGGCCGAGGCCAGAGCCCACCTGGTGGTGCCCCCCAACCGGCAACTGGTGGAGCGCGCCGAGACGCCCTACCTGGAACTGAAATAACCGCAGGCGTGCACGACACAGTGGCCGAACGGGTGGATTGCGTCGTTGTAGGCGCCGGCGTGGTCGGTCTGGCGGTGGCGCGCGCACTGGTGCTGGCCGGGCGCGACGTGCTGGTGCTGGAGGCGTGCGATGCCATTGGCACGCAAACCAGCGCGCGCAACAGCGAAGTCATCCATGCCGGCATCTACTACGCCGGCGGTTCCCTCAAAGCCCAGCTGTGCGTGCGGGGCAAATCGCTGCTGTACGACTACTGTGCCCAGCGCGGCGTGGCCCACCAGCGCTGCGGCAAGTTCATTGTGGCGACCACGCCGCAGCAGGTGGCGCAACTGCAGTCCATCCGCGACCGGGCGGCGGCCAACGGGGTGACCGATCTGGTGCTCCTGACGGGTGCCCAGGCGCAGGCCCTGGAGCCGGCCCTGCGGTGCCTGGCTGCGCTGCATTCGCCGTCCACCGGCATCGTGGACAGCCACGCGCTGATGCTGGCTCTGCAGGGCGACCTGGAGCATGCCGGTGGTGTGGTGGCACTGAATGCCCCTCTAGCCAGCGCAAAATGTGCGCAGGATGCTATTGATTTAATAGCGGTTGACGGTACCCATCTGCGTGCCCGAGCCGTGGTCAACGCGGCGGGTGTGCTGGCACCGGCGCTGGCGGCCCGCTTTGCCGGGCTGGATGCGCGCCATGTGCCGCAGGCACATTTCGCCAAAGGCAACTACTTCACCCTGGTCGGGCGTGCGCCGTTTGCACGGCTGATCTACCCGGTACCCGAGGCGGCCGGACTGGGCGTGCACCTGACGCTGGATCTGGGGGGCCAGGCCCGCTTTGGCCCGGATGTGCAGTGGGTGGACCGGCCTGACGACCTGCAGGTGCAGCCCGAGCGCGGGGATGCGTTTTACGCCGAGATCCGTAAATACTGGCCGGCCCTGCCCGACGGGGCACTGCTTCCCGCCTATGCCGGCATGCGGCCCAAGATCCATGGCCCGCAGGAAGCGGCGCGCGACTTCTGCATCGAGGGCCCGCAAGCGCATGGCGTGCGGGGGCTGGTCAACCTGTTCGGCATCGAGTCACCAGGACTGACCAGCGCGCTGGCCATCGGTGAGCGGGTGGCGGAAATGCTATTAAATCAATAGCTGTTTGCGCAATGAAGACGGGCGCTAGCGGCCCTTTTGCTTCATATTTTTGATGGCCAGTGCGGCGTCCTTCACCAGCTCCGGTCCCTGGTAAATCAGGCCGGTGTAGATCTGCACCACGTCGGCGCCGGCCTGGATCTTGGATACCGCGTCCTGCGCGCTCAGAATGCCGCCCACGCCGATGATGGGGAACTGCGGGCCCAGCGCCGCGCGCAGTTGCGCGATCACCCGGTTGCTGGCCTCCAGCACCGGCGCACCCGACAGGCCGCCCGCCTCTTCGGCATGCGCCATGCCCTTGACGGCCTCGCGGCTCAGAGTGGTGTTGGTGGCCACCACGCCGTCCATGCCGTGGCGCTGGAGCGTGGCGGCAATGACCGCTACCTGGGCCTCATCCAGATCGGGGGCGATCTTCACGAAGATGGGAATGCGCTTGCCGTGCTGCTTTTGCAGGGCCTCGCGCCGCTGGGCAATGGCACCGAGCAGGGTGTCCAGCGCCTCGTCGCTTTGCAGGGCACGCAGGTTCTTGGTGTTGGGACTGGAGATGTTGACCGTCACATAGTCGGCGTGCGGGTAGACGCCGTCCAGGCACAGCAGGTAGTCGTCGGTGGCGTTCTCGATGGGCGTGGCGGCGTTCTTGCCGATGTTCAGGCCCAGCAGCAGCGACGGGTTCTTCTGGCGGCGCAGGGCGGAGCGCTGCACATTGGCCACAAAGGCGTCCAGCCCGTCGTTGTTGAAGCCCAGCCGGTTGATTAGCGCGCGCGCCTGGGGCAGGCGGAACATGCGCGGCTTGGGGTTGCCCGGCTGCGCCTTGGGCGTGACGGTGCCGACTTCGACAAAGCCAAAGCCCATGGCGCCCAGGCCGTCGATGCAGCGGGCGTTCTTGTCCAGCCCGGCGGCCATGCCCACCCGGTTGGGAAAACGCAGGCCGGCGAGTTCAACCGGGTCGTCCACCCGGTCGGCGCAATAGGCCAGCTTGAGCGGGTTGCCCTGCGTGGCCGCCAGGCCGGCCATGGTGAGGTCGTGGGCCGCTTCGGGATCCAGACTGAACAAAAAACGACGCGCCAGGCCATACGGTACGAGAGACATTGGATAATTCCTGCAGTAATTCTTCAACTTCCCTGATTGTCCCCGATGACCACCCCTTCCAACACCCCAGCCCTCACCCAAGACGAACTCAAGACCCTGGTTGGCCAGGCGGCCCTGCGGTACGTGGTGCCGGGAGACATCGTGGGTGTGGGCACCGGCTCCACGGTCAACAAGTTCATCGACGCCCTGGCCACCATGAAGGACCAGATCAAGGGTGCGGTATCGAGCTCGGTGGCCAGCACCGAGCGGCTGCAGGCCCTCGGTATTACGGTGTTCGACTCCAACGAGGTGCCGCGCCTGTCGGTCTACATCGACGGCGCCGACGAAATCGACGGCCAGGGCAACATGGTCAAGGGCGGTGGTGCCGCGCTGACCCGCGAGAAAATTGTGGCCGCGCAGTCGGACAAGTTCGTCTGCATTGCCGATGAATCCAAACTGGTGCAAACGCTGGGCAAGTTCCCCTTGCCGGTGGAAGTGATTCCCATGGCCACGCAGCGCATCATCGCCCAGTTTGCGGCCAAGGGCGGCTCCGCCACGGTCCGCCTGAAAGACGGGCAGCCGCTGGTCACCGACAACGGGCAGTACATCGTGGACGTGACCGGCTTGCAGATCAGCAACCCGTTGGCGTTCGAAGCCGAGGTCAGCCAGTGGCCCGGCGTGGTGACGGTTGGGGTGTTTGCCTTCCAGCGCGCCCAGGTGTGCCTGCTGGGCACCGCCAGCGGCGTGAAGACGCTGACGTTCTGAATTTTTCGCATCCGCACAAGGGCCGCGCATGGTCGTTCATCTCACCGAAGTCCTGACGCTGTCCAACGCACAGATCGCCATTGAGGCGGCGGCTACGGTGGCGTTTGGGCTCTCGGGGCTCATCGCCGCAGCCCGCAAGCGTCTGGATGCCGTGGGCGTGTGTGTCGTGTCCTGGCTGGCGGCGTTTGGGGGCGGCACGCTGCGCGATATTTTGCTGGACCGGCGTCCTTTCTTCTGGGTGGAGCACGCTGCCTGGTTGTGGGTGTTGCTGGCCGCGTGCCTTGGGGCCATGCTGTTCCTGCGCAACCGCCATTTCGAACCCACGGAGCGCGCCATGCTGTGGCCCGATGCGCTGGGCCTGGGCCTGTTCACGGCCGGTGGCACGCAGATTGCGCTGGATGCCTCCATGCCGGCCATCGTGGCCGTGCTCATGGGCATGGTGACCGCCGTGTTTGGCGGTGTGATGCGCGATATGGTCTGCAATGAAATTCCACGTGCGTTTCGCGACCACCAGCCGTATGCCGTGTGCTCCTTTGCCGGTGGTTGGGTCATGGTGGCGGCGCAAGCCTGGGGCCTGCCGCAGTGGGGCAGCCTGGTGCTGGCTGCGGCAGTGGCAACCGTACTGCGGCTGTTGGCCGTGCAGAGGAACTGGCGGCTACCGGAGTGGCAGTCCGGTGCGTCGGACCGCCACTAGCGCAAGAGGGCTTTAGAACGTGATGCCGGCCGGATTGCTCGGGCTGGGGCCGGGCGCAGGCGCGGTGTCTGCCGTGGCCTGCGGTTTGCTTTCGGCCTTGGGGGCAGGCTTTTGCACGGTGACCAGCGGCGTGGGCGCCGCATTCTTGTAGGTGGCCGGCAGGAGGGATGTTTTCGGGTAACCGGCGGCGTCCAGGTACTGCGTCCACTCCCCGTCGGAGAAGCCCTTGATGCGCTGGCTGCCAATGCTCACGTAGGGCAGGGTGTTGTCGCCGACCAGGCGCTGCAGGTAGTCGCTGTCTTCGGAGGTGACCACCGTGCGCTCGTTGAACGGCACGCCACGCCCGGACAGCAAGGCGCGGCCGCTGTCGCAGGGGGCGCATTTGGGTGCGGTGTACAGGGTGACCGGGTACTTGGCCACGATCTGGCGCAATTCAAAGGGAAGGGCCGCGTTGGCAGCGGCACCGCTGGCGCCCACGCCGGTGCCGGCAATCTTGCCCTGCTCGGCGCTGACGGGGGGCTTGTCGGAGAACGTGACCTTGCCATCGGCGCCGACAATGCGGTAAATCATCTGGGCCTGCGCCCCAACGGTGCAGGTGAGCGCGGCACTGGCCAGCAGGAAAGCGAGTGTGTGGTTTTTCATGGTCGTATTTTCCATCCCGTGTCGGGGTGTTGCGGGTCGGCCCAATTGTTTACGTGTTTACGCGGCCATGCCCTGGTGGCGCAGGAGTGCGTCCAGCGAGGGTTCGCGGCCCCGGAAGGCCTTGAACGACTCCATGGCCGGGCGGCTGCCGCCGGCTTCCAGGATGGCTTGGCGGTATTTTCTACCGGTTTCCACACTGGGCGTGCCGTCAGGGGCCGCAGTTTCCTCAAAAGCCGCATAGGCGTCGGCGCTGAGCACTTCGGCCCACTTGTAGCTGTAGTAGCCGGCCGCGTAACCGCCGGCAAAAATATGGCTGAAGGTGTGGGCGGTGCGGCTCCACGGCGGGGGCTGCAGCACCGCCACTTCCTGGCGCACCTGCTCGAGCAGGGGCATGAAGTCCTGCTGCGGGTCGTGCGCCGTGTGCAGCAGCATGTCGAACAGCGAGAACTCGATCTGGCGCAGCGTCTGCATGCCGCTCTGGAAATTCTTGGCCGCCAGCATTTTGTCAAACAGGGCGCGGGGCAGGGGCTCGCCCGTTTCCGCGTGGGCTGTCATGTGCTCCAGCACGCTCCATTCCCAGCAGAAATTCTCCATGAACTGGCTGGGCAGCTCCACCGCGTCCCATTCCACGCCGCTGATGCCCGACACGTCGTGCTCGTTGACCTGCGTGAGCATGTGGTGCAGGCCGTGACCGAATTCGTGGAACAGGGTGGTGACGTCGTCGTGTGAGAGCAGGGCGGGTTTCTTGACGCCGTTGACCTCTAGGCCATCGGCGAAGTTGCACACCAGGTGGGCCACCGGGGTCTGCAGCTCGGCGGTGTCGGGGCGCAGCCAGCGCGCGCGCACGTCGTCCATCCAGGCGCCACCGCGCTTGCCGGCGCGGGCCGTGGGGTCCAGATAGAACTGGCCAATGAGCTGCGTGCCCGCCGGACCGGTGCGCTCGATGCGGTAGAAGGCCACGCCGGGGTTCCACACCGGCGCCGTGTCGGGGCGGATGGCCACGTCAAACAGGGTCTCGGCGATCTTGAACAGGCCCGCCAGCACCTTGGGCGCCGTGAAGTACTGTTTGACCTCCTGCTCGCTGAAGGCGTAGCGCGCCTCCTTGAGTTTTTCGCTGACATAGGGCCAGTCCCAGGGTTGCGGGTCGGCCAGGTTGAGTTGCTCACGGGCGAAGGTGCGCAGGTCGGCCAGGTCTTTTTCGGCAAAGGGGCGGGCCTTGTGCGCCAGGTCGCGCAGGAAGGCAATCACGGCCTCGGGCGAGGACGCCATCTTGGGCACCAGCGACAGGGCGCCAAAGTGCGGGTAGCCCAGCAGCTGGGCCTCTTCCTGGCGCAGCGCCAGGATGTCGCGGATGCCCTGCGAGTTGTCAAACTGCTGCGCCGCGGCGTCGGCCTGGTCCGAGGCCCGCGTCACGTAGGCGCGGTAGAGCGTGGCGCGCAGCGCGCTGCTGTGCGCGAACTGCATCACCGGCAGGTAGCAGGGCATCTTCAGGCTGAGCTTGTAGCCGTCCTTGCCCTCGGCCTGGGCGGCGGCACGGGTGGCCTGCAGCACGTCGTCGGGCACGCCGGCCATTTCGGCGGCCGTGGCGTAGTAGCTGAAGGCGTCGGTCGCGTCCAGTGTGTTTTCGCTGAACTTCTGGCTCAGGTTGGCCTGCAGTTCCTGGATGGCGGCAAAGCGCTCGCGCTGGGCGCCCTGCAGTTCGGCACCCCCCAGCACGAAGTTGCGCATGGCATTCTTGTGGGCCTGGCGCTGCTCGGCATTCAGGGTGGCGGGATCAATCGCCTTGTACTTGGCGTACAGGCGCTCGTCGGCGCCCAGGCGGGTCCAGAACTCGGTGACCTTGGGCAAGGCCGCGTTGTAGGCCGCCCGCAGCTCGGGGGTGTCGGCCACGCTGTTGAGGTGGCTGACCGCACCCCAGGCACGGCCCAGTTTTTCGGTGGCCACGTCCAGTTCGCGTGCAATGGCTTCCCACTGCGCCGGAAAGCCGGGCGCGGTAACCGTTTCCAGCGCCGTGCTGGCCTGCTCCAGCAGGGCGTCCACGGCCGGCGCCACGTGCTCCGGGCGAATCTGGTCAAACAGGGGCAGGGGGGCGGCGCTCAGCAAAGGGTTCATGGATCGGTGCGGTAGAAAAACGTGCGGGCTTGCTGGGCTGTAGGTGGGTGCGGGATTCAGCGTTTCAAGGCGGCCGCCTCGCGTTCGGCGGCTTCCAGGGTATTGACCAGCAGCATGGTGATGGTCATGGGGCCCACGCCGCCGGGCACCGGGGTGATGTAGCCCGCCACCTGGCTGACACCGGCAAAGTCCACGTCGCCGCACAGCTTGCCGGCTTCGTCACGGTTCATGCCGACGTCAATGACCACGGCGCCGGGCTTGACCATGTCTTTGGTGAGCACATTGCGCTTGCCCACGGCGGCGACCACGATGTCGGCCTGGCGTGTCATGGCGCCCAGGTCGGCGGTGCCGCTGTGGGTGATGGTGACGGTGGCGTTGGCCTGCAAGAGCATCATGGCCATGGGCTTGCCGACGATGTTGGAGCGGCCGATGACCACGGCGTGCTTGCCGCGCAGGTCTTTCATGCCGATGGATTCGAGCATCTTCATGCAGCCGTAGGGCGTGCAGGCCTTGAAGCCGGGTTCATTCACCATCAGCGCGCCGGCGCTGGCGACGTGGAAACCGTCCACGTCCTTGGCCGGCGAAATGGCTTCGATGACCTTGTGGTCGTCGATGTGCTTGGGCAAGGGCAGCTGCACCAGGATGCCGTGGATGGCGGGGTCGTTGTTCAGTGCCTCCACGCGCGCCAGCAGCGCGGCCTCGGTCATGGTCGCGTCGTACTTTTCCAGCACCGAGTGCAGGCCGGCGTCCTGGCAGGCCTTGACCTTGTTGCGCACATAAACCTGGCTGGCCGGGTTGTCCCCCACCAGGACGACGGCCAAGCCGGGCGTGAGCCCGCGGGCCTTGAGCGCGGCAGTGCGGTGGGCGACGTCTTCGCGCAGTTGTTTGGAGAGGGCATTGCCGTCGATGATCTGGGCGGTTGTGGTCATGGTCGAATTTTCCAATTAAAAACGCCCGCAATCCTTGCGGGGCGGGCGTGAGAAGCTATGAAATGTGTAGCGTCAGGTTTTCGGGGCGTTTTGTCCCAGGGCAATTTTCAGCAGGTCGGCCACGGTGTTGGCGCTGAGCTTTTCCATGATGTTGGCGCGGTGGGCCTCCACCGTCTTGATGCTGATGCCCAGGTCGTCGGCGATCTGCTTGTTCAGGCGCCCGGCGACGATGCGTTCCAGCACCTGGGATTCCCGCAGGGTGAGCTTGGACAGCAGCGCGTCGCGGCTGGCAGCGAGCTGGAAGTCGGCAAAGGAGTCCTTGGCGTGATCGAGCATGCGCTCTACCAGGCTGACCAGCTGGTCTTCGTTGAATGGCTTCTGGATGAAATCCATGGCACCCTTCTTCATGGTGTCCACCGCCATGGGCACGTCGCCGTGGCCGGTGATGAACACGATGGGCAGAGGTGACTTGGCTTCGATCAGCCGGCTTTGCAGCTCCAGCCCGGTCATGCCGCCCATGCGGATGTCGACGATCAGGCAGGCCACTTCGCGGGCGTCGTAGCGGCTCAAAAAGGATTCCGCGGAGTCAAAGCAGCGCACACGGTAGCCTTTGCCTTCCAGCAGCCATTGCAGCGAGTCGCGCACGGCTTCATCGTCGTCCACAACGTAAACAGTACCTTTTTTGGGAATCAAGCTCATTCAGGTATCCAGGGTGTTAGTGGCTGTTGTGCGAAGGAGGTGACGAATCGGCGCCGGCTTCTGCGATGGGTATCCAGAACGAAAACCGGCATCCCGATATGTCTTCGCCATTGTAGAGGTTCTCCGCTGTCATTCTTCCCATGTGGGACTCCACGATGGAGCGGCACAGGGAGAGGCCAATGCCCATGCCTTCGGCCTTGGTGGAGTAGAAGGCCTCGTACAGGCGGCTCATGACTTCGGGCGCCAGCCCCTTGCCGGTGTCCTGCACCGAGAACTCGACGACGCGCTTGCCGTCCAGGGTGCGCGGAACCACCCGCAACTCGACAATGCGCTCGGCCGTGGGGCGCAGGGCCATGTCGATGGACTCGGCGGCGTTGCGCAGCAGATTCACCAGCACCTGCTCAATCAGGATCGGGTCCACCAACAGCACCGGCAGCCGCTCGGCCACGTAGGGGTTGAGGCGCACATTGAAGCGGCGCAATTCGATTTCGGCCAGTTCCACGGCTTCGGTCACCATGAGGGTGATTTCTGACAGCGTGCGGTTGGGTTCGCTGCGCTTGACGAAAGAGCGGATGCGCTGGATGACCTGGCCGGCGCGCTGCGCCTGGCGGGCGGTTTTTTCCAGCGCGCCCAGCAGTTCTTCCTCGGTGATCTGGTGCTCTTTGATACGCGACACCATGCCATTGCAGTAGTTGTTGATGGCGGTCAGCGGCTGGTTGAGCTCGTGGGCCACGCTGGAGGCCATCTCGCCCATGGTGATCAGGCGGCTGGCGTTCTGGGCCCGCTCGGCCTGCGTGGCGGATTGTTCCTCGGCCAGGCGGCGGCTGGTGATGTCGGTGGCAATCACCATCTGCGCCAGGCGGCCGTCGACCCAGCTCAGGTAGCGGGTGCGCACCTCCAGCCACTTGTCCAGTTCGGCCACGAAAATTTCGGCGCTTTCGGTTTCGGTATCGTGCAGGGCGGTGGTGGGCAGGCCGGCGAAAGAGTCCACGCTGTCCATCGACTCGTCGCTGGTGCGGCTGGGCGGCACGCCCGCTTCCGCAACCAGCTGCAGGTGGCCCCCGGTCTGCACGCCAAACCACTGGCGGTACAGCTTGTTGGCGAACAGCAGTTCGTCGCTGCCCAGCGGCGCCACGGAAATGGAGGCGTCCAGCGCCTCCAGCACGGTGGTAAAGCGCTGGTGCGCGGCCGACAGCTGCTCGCGCACGCGGTTGGGCTCGGTGATGTCGGTCATCGACGTCATCCAGCCGGTCTGCTCCCCGTTGGCGTCAATCAGCGGCGACACGTAGAGCCGGGCGTCGAAGAGTTCGCCGTTGCGCCGCTTGATGCGCACCTGGTTGCCGCCCACCGGCGTTCGGCCGGTGAGCTCTTCTTCCAGCCGCGAGGCCAGGAACTCCCGCTCGCTGTCGGGCCAGTAGGGAAACGGGGCGGTGCGGCCCACCAGGTCGGGCTCGGTCCAACCCGTCATCTGGCAAAACGCCGCGTTGACGTAGGTGATGCGCCCCTGCATGTCCATGGCCCGCATGCCGGTGAGCATGGAGTTTTCCATGGCGCGGCGGAAATTGGTTTCGGACAGCAGCGCCTGCTGGGCCTGCACACGCCGGCGGGTGTGGCGCCAGTTGGCAATCAGCATCCAGGCCGTCATGACGCTCAGGGCGCTGACCAGCCAGAACAAGCCGCTGCCGATCACGCCCAGCGATGCGCGGTAGGCCTGCGCCCGGATGACCAGCCCACTGCCCACCGGCGACACCGGCATGGCGTATTCATTGGGCGGGCTGGCCCAGGGCAGGAAGCGGCTGCTGAGCTTGCGCACCGGCATGGCCGTGCCGGCCAGCACGCCACCACCGGCGTCCAGCAGGGTGATGGCGTAGCGGGCCGACACTTCGGCCGGCACACCGTAGCGGTACAGGCCGTCGACGGAGTACTCCACCAGCAACACCCCGGCAAAACGCCCCCGGTCGTTCAGGGGCAGGTGCATCTGCAGCAGGGGTGCCGTGTCCGAGGAGCGCACGCGCTGCACATACACCGGCTGGCCCGACTCGCGGGCCTGGAAGAAGCCGCTCAGGCTGTCGGTGCGCTGCAGGCTGTCGTCGCTCTGGAGCAACTGGCTGGCGGCCAGCGTGGCGGTGCCCAGGCTGGCGCGGGTGTGCCGGCGTTCGTCAATCCAGGCAATGCCCTGCAATTCAGGGTACTGGTTGAGCATGGATTCGGAGCGCGCCCGGAATTCGGCCAGATCCAGTTCGCGGTTGGAGATTTCGCGCGCCGTGCGCATCAGCTGCTCCTGGCGCTCCAGCAGGCGCAGACGCAGACGCTGCTGCGTGTATTCCACGTCCCGCTGCACCGCCTGTTGCTCGCGGTCTATTTCTTCCACACGCAGATAGCCCAGCGCGGCGGCCACTGCGGCAAAAAACAGCAAAACGGCGGCCAGTGGCGCCAGCATGGCCACCCGGTCCTGGCGGTGCGGGGTCAGGCGCCGCCACCACTGGCGGGCGCGCCCCATGGTGGGAAGGCCCAGTTGTGCAGGCAGGGAAGTCAGGTTCGGCAAAGGCATGGGGCCCAAGTGTAGGGGACGGCGTTTAGCGGGGTGGCCGGGCTTATTTCACATTTCATAATGTGAATCAAAAAAGCATTATTTGAAATTTAAAATAAAATATGCGAGACTAGAGCCACGGCACTAAATTACGTAAAAGCAACCAGGAGACACCGATGTCCGCAGTTCCCGAGAACGCACCGATGAACCCTTCCTTGGACTCCGATAGCCAGGAAACCCGTGAGTGGATGGAGGCGTTGTCCGCCGTCATCGAAAAAGAAGGCCCCGAACGCGCCCACTACCTGCTGGAGCAGCTGCTGGAGCACGCCCGCCAGAGCAGCATCGACATGCCGTTCTCGGCCAATACCGGCTATGTGAACACCATCGAGCCGGACCAGGAAGCCCACTGCCCGGGCAACATCCAGATTGAGAAGCGCCTGCGCGCCTACATGCGCTGGAACGCCATGGCCATGGTGGTGCGCGCCAACCGCCTGAACCCCGCCGATGGCGGCGACCTGGGCGGCCACATCGGCTCCTTCGCCTCCGTGGCCAGCATGTTCGGCGCCGGCTTCAACCATTTCTGGCATGCCGAGAGCGAGAACCACGGCGGCGACCTGCTCTATATCCAGGGCCATAGCTCCCCCGGCATCTATGCCCGCGCCTTCCTCGAAGGGCGGCTGAGCGAGGCGCAGCTTGACAGCTTCCGCCAGGAGGTCGACGGCAAGGGGCTGTCGAGCTACCCGCACCCCAAGCTGATGCCTGAGTTCTGGCAGTTCCCTACCGTGTCCATGGGGTTGGGCCCGCTGATGGCGATCTACCAGGCGCGCTTCCTGAAATACCTGCACGCCCGCGGCATCGCCAACACCGATAACCGCAAGGTCTGGGTGTTCTGCGGCGACGGCGAGATGGACGAGCCCGAATCCCTGGGTGCCATCGGCCTGGCCGCGCGCGAGAACCTCGACAACCTGATCTTCGTCGTCAACTGCAACCTGCAGCGCCTGGACGGTCCGGTGCGTGGCAACGGCAAGATCGTGCAGGAGCTCGAAGGAGAGTTCCGCGGCAGCGGCTGGAACGTCATCAAGCTGCTGTGGGGCAACGGCTGGGATGCCCTGCTGGCCCGCGACAAGACCGGCAAGCTGCGCCAGTTGATGATGGAAACCCTGGACGGCGACTACCAGGCTTTCAAGGCCAACGACGGCGCCTTTGTGCGCAAGAACTTCTTTGGCAAATATCCCGAAACCCTCCAGTTGGTCGAACACATGAGCGATGAAGAGGTGTTCGAGTTGCGCCGTGGTGGCCATGAGCCCGCCAAGGTCTATGCCGCCTTCCATGCCGCCAACGCGCACCAGGGCCAGCCTACCGTGCTGCTGGTCAAGACCATCAAGGGCTATGGCATGGGCAAGGCCGGCGAGGGCAAGAACACGGTGCACCAGACCAAGAAACTCTCGGACGAAGACATCAAGTACATCCGCGACCGCTTCAACATCCCGATTCCCGACAGCGAGCTGCCCAAGCTGCCGTATTACAAGCCGGCCGATGACACGCCCGAGATGCGCTACCTGCACGAGCGCCGCAAGGCGCTGGGCGGCTACCTGCCGCACCGCCGCACCAAGGCCGACGAGCACTTCACCGTGCCCCCGCTGGAAACCTTCAAGAGCATTCTGGAGCCCACGGTCGAGGGCCGCGAGATCAGCACCACGCAGGCCTACGTGCGTTTCGTCACACAGCTGCTGCGCGACCAGGCCCTGGGTCCGCGTGTGGTGCCCATCGTGGTGGACGAGGCGCGCACGTTTGGCATGGAAGGGCTGTTCCGCCAGATCGGCATCTACAACCCCAAGGGCCAGCTCTACACCCCGGTCGATCGCGACCAGGTGATGTACTACAAGGAAGACAAGGCGGGGCAGGTCCTGCAGGAAGGCATCAACGAGGCCGGCGGCATGGCCAGCTGGATCGCAGCGGCCACCAGCTACAGCACCAACAACCGCATCATGGTGCCGTTCTACGTGTACTACTCCATGTTCGGCTTCCAGCGCATCGGCGACCTGGCCTGGGCGGCTGGCGACATGCGGGCGCGCGGCTTTTTGCTGGGCGGCACCTCGGGGCGCACCACGCTCAACGGCGAGGGCCTGCAGCACGAAGACGGCCACAGCCACATCCTGGCCGGCACCATTCCCAACTGCGTGAGCTACGACCCGACCTTTGCCCACGAGGTGGCGGTCATCATGCAGCACGGCCTGAAGCGCATGGTGGAGAAGCAGGAAGACGTGTACTACTACATCACCCTGCTCAATGAAAACTACGCCATGCCGGGCCTGCGCGCCGGCACCGAAGAGCAGATCATCCAGGGCATGTACCTGTGCAAGGAAGGGCCCAAGCTGACGCCCCGCGTGCAGCTGCTGGGTTCGGGCTCCATCCTGCGCGAGTCGTTGGCTGCACAGGAACTGCTGGAAAAAGACTGGGGCGTGGCCGCCAACGTCTGGAGCTGCCCCAGCTTCAACGAGCTGGCGCGTGAGGGCCAGGACTGCGAGCGCCACAACCTGCTGCACCCGGAGCAGGCGGCGCGTCTGCCGTTCGTGACGCAGCAGCTGGCCGCGCACGCGGGCCCCGTGGTGGCCTCCACCGACTACATGAAGGCCTACGCCGAACAGATCCGCCCCTACCTGCCCAAGGGCCGCACCTACAAGGTGCTGGGTACCGACGGCTTTGGCCGCAGCGATTTCCGCTACAAGCTGCGCGAGCACTTCGAGATAGACCGCCATTTCATCGTGGTGGCCGCCCTCAAGGCCTTGAGCGAAGAGGGCTCGGTGCCCGTCAGCAAAGTGGCCGAGGCGATTGCCCGGTACGGCATCAACGCCGACAAGGTCAACCCGCGCACCGCCTGAGACGGCGAGGAGAACAACTATGGCATTGGTAGATATTCTGGTTCCGGATATTGGTGACTTTGACGAAGTAAGCGTCATTGAGCTGATGGTCAAACCCGGCGACACGGTGAAAGCCGAGCAGTCGCTCATTACCGTGGAGTCCGACAAGGCCTCCATGGAAATTCCCTCCAGCCACGCCGGTGTGGTCAAGGAAGTCAAGGTCAAGCTGGGCGACAAGGTCAAGCAGGGATCGCTGGTCGTGATTCTGGAAGGCGATGGCGGTGGCACTGCGCCGGCCCCTGCACCTGGCGTTTCGGTGCCAAATCTGGCTCCAGCCCAGGTGCAAGCTGCGCAGGCTGCTCCTGTTTCTGTAGCATCTGTGCCGGTGGCGACGGCCCCCGCTCCCGTCGCTCCCGCCGCGGCCATGCCCGCCCACAACCCCACCAGCGCGCCGCTGGGCCTGCCGCATGCCTCGCCTTCGGTACGCAAGTTCGCCCGCGAGCTGGGCGTGCCGTTGGCCGAGGTCAAGGGCAGCGGCCCCAAAGGGCGCGTGACCGTGCCCGACGTGCAGGGCTTCACCCGTTCCGTCATGAGCGGCGCGGTGCAAACGCTGGCCGCTGCGGCGCAGGCCCCGGCCGGAGGCGGTGACGGCGCGGGCCTGGGCCTCATCCCCTGGCCCAAGGTGGACTTCGCCAAGTTCGGTCCCACCGAGCGCAAGGACATTGCGCGCATCAAGAAGATCAGCGCGGCCAACCTGCACCGCAACTGGGTGATGATTCCCCACGTCACCAACCACGACGATGCCGACATCACTGACCTGGAAGCCTTCCGCGTGGCTACCAACAAGGAAAACGAGAAGTCGGGCATCAAGGTCACCATGCTGGCCTTCCTGATCAAGGCCTGTGTGGCCGCACTCAAGAAGTTCCCCGAGTTCAACAGCTCGCTCGACGGCGACCAGCTGGTGCTCAAGCAGTACTTCCACATCGGCTTCGCGGCGGACACGCCCAACGGCCTGATGGTGCCGGTGATCAAGGACGCCGACAAGAAAGGCATCTTCCAGATCTCGCAGGAAATGTCCGAGCTGGCCAAAAAAGCCCGTGAAGGCAAGCTCAGCCCGGCCGAGATGACCGGCGCCAGCTTCACCATCTCCAGTTTGGGCGGTATTGGCGGGCGCTACTTCACGCCTATCATCAATGCGCCCGAGGTGGCCATTCTGGGCGTGTGCAAGAGCCAGATGGAGCCGGTGTGGGACGGCAAGGCTTTTGTGCCGCGCCTGATGCTGCCGCTGTCCCTGAGCTGGGACCACCGCGTCATCGACGGCGCCGCGGCGGCACGCTTCAATGTGTACCTGGGCCAGATCCTGGGCGATTTCCGCCGGGTGTTGCTGTAAGCGTCCCGACCCGTAGCAAGCGAGAACACCATGGCAATCGTAGAAATCAAGGTTCCCGACATTGGCGACTTCGCCGAGGTCTCCGTTATCGAGTTGATGGTCAACGTGGGCGACACCATCCGCGCCGAGCAAAGCCTGATCACCGTGGAGAGCGACAAGGCCTCCATGGAAATTCCCTCCAGCCAGGCGGGGGTGGTCAAGGAGCTCAAAGTCAAGCTGGGCGACAAGGTCAAGGAAGGCTCGGTGGTGCTGATGCTGGAGGTGGCGGGTGCCAGTGCCGCCGCTCCGGCGCCAGCCGCCATTTCGGCACCGAATGTGCCTGTGGCCCCCGCTAAACCTGCGCAGACAGCTCCTGAATCCATAGCAAGCGCTGCGCTTGCGGTGCCTGCCGGCGCCAGCTACGCCGGCGCGGTGGACCTGGAATGCGACCTGCTGGTGCTGGGCGCGGGTCCCGGCGGCTACAGCGCGGCCTTCCGCGCTGCCGACCTGGGGCTCAAAGTCGTTCTGGTGGAGCGCTATGCGGCGCTGGGCGGCGTGTGCCTGAACGTGGGCTGCATCCCGTCCAAGGCACTCTTGCACGTGGCCGCGGTGATGGACGAAGTCAGCCACCTGGGCGATCTGGGCGTGGACTTTGGCAAGCCCGTGGTCAACATCGACAAGCTGCGCGGCCACAAGGACAAGGTGGTGGGCAAGCTCACCGGCGGTCTGGCTGCCATGGCCAAGATGCGCAAGGTCACCATCGTGCGCGGCTACGGCGCTTTCGTGGGTGCCAACCATGTCGAGGTAGAAGAAACCACCGGTACCTCGCAGGACAAGACCGGCGCCAAGAAGGTGGTCGCGTTCAAGAAGGCCATCATTGCGGCGGGTTCACAAGCGGTGCGTCTGCCCTTTATGCCCGAAGACCCGCGCGTGGTGGACAGCACCGGTGCTCTGGCTTTGAAAGAAGTCCCCAAGCGCATGCTCATTTTGGGCGGCGGCATCATCGGTCTGGAAATGGGCACCGTCTACAGCACGCTGGGCGCCCGCCTGGACGTGGTCGAAATGCTCGACGGCCTGATGCAGGGCGCCGACCGCGACCTGGTCAAGGTGTGGCAGAAGCTGAACGCCAAGCGCTTTGACAACATCATGCTCAAGACCAAGACGGTGGGCGCCAAAGCCACCCCCGCAGGCATTGAGGTGACGTTTGCACCCGCCGAGGAGGGCGGCACGGCTCCCGCGCCGCAGGTTTACGACTTGGTGCTGCAGGCCGTGGGTCGCACACCCAACGGCAAGAAAATCAGCGCCGAGAAGGCCGGCGTGGCCGTGACGGACCGTGGCTTCATCAACGTCGACATCCAGATGCGCACCAACGTGCCGCACATCTTCGCCATCGGCGACATCGTCGGCCAGCCCATGCTGGCGCACAAGGCGGTGCATGAGGCGCATGTGGCGGCCGAGGTGATTGCCGGTGAACTGCAGGGCAACCCGGAGCTGGCCAGCACGGCTTTCAACGCCCGCGTCATTCCCAGCGTGGCCTACACCGACCCCGAAGTGGCCTGGGTCGGTTTGACCGAAGACCAGGCCAAGGCCCAGGGCATTCAGGTCAAGAAGGGCCTGTTCCCATGGACCGCCTCCGGCCGCGCCATTGCCAATGGCAGCGACGAGGGCTTCACCAAGCTGCTGTTCGACGATTCACCCGAGGCCCATGGCCACGGCCGAATTCTGGGTGGCGGTATCGTCGGCACCCATGCCGGCGACATGATCGGCGAGATTGCGCTGGCCATCGAGATGGGCGCGGATGCGGTGGACATCGGCAAGACGATTCAC
>JBAQKO010000032.1:0-3624 GCA_049301075.1 Rhodoferax sp. | reverse complement strand
GCGCGGGCGACCGGCGCGACCAGGATATCCGCCAGCAGACCGAGATCCTGGGCGACGCCTTCGACGAAGTCATCCTCTACGAAGACCAGTGCCAGCGCGGCCGCAAGGACGGCGAAGTGGTGGCCCTATTGCGCCAGGGTCTGGCCAACGCACGCCGCACCACCGACATCTCGGAAATCAAGGGCGAGTTCCGCGCCATTGACACCGCCATGGACAAGCTGGCCTCCGGCGAGTTGTGCCTGATTCTGGTGGACCAGGTGGAAGAAGCCCTGGCCCACATCGCGGCGCGGGTCCAACAGGGCTGACGCCGCCCGGATCAGCGTCCTGATCCGTTGCCTTCGCTGGCCGGTTCGCGTCCCATTAGGGTCGCCACCGCTTGCGCCGGCTGCAGGCGCCCATCGAGCAAATCCACCACGCCCTGGGCAATCGGCATGTCCACGCCCAGGCTGCGGGCACGCTGCACCACGGTGCGGGCGCAGTACACGCCCTCGGCCACATGCCCCAGGGCCTCCACCGCCTGCTGCAGGGTCTTGCCCTGCGCCAGGGCCAGGCCCACACGCCGGTTGCGCGACAGATCGCCCGTGGCCGTGAGCACCAAGTCACCCAGGCCGCTCAAACCCATGAACGTCTCGGCCCGGGCACCCAAGGCCAGCCCCAGACGGGTCATCTCGGCCAGTCCCCGCGTAATCAGGGCGGCGCGGGCATTGAGCCCCAGTTGCAAGCCATCGCACAGGCCGGTGGCAATGGCCAGCACGTTCTTGACGGCGCCCCCCACCTCCACCCCGATGACGTCTTCATTGGCGTACACCCGCAGCGTCGGGCTGTGAAAACCAGCGACCAGCGCATCGCGCACGTCCGCATGCACGCTGGCCGCCACCAGTGCGGTGGGCTGGCCCAGCGCCACTTCCTGCGCGAAACTGGGGCCGCTGAGCACGCCGGCCCGCAGACCGGGCGCCACCTGGCCCTGGACTTCGTGGCCCAGCAGACCGGGCGCCTCGCCCACACCCTGCTCGAACCCCTTGCACAGCCACGCCACCGGAATGGTGCAGTTGCGCAGGGCGCTGAGCAGGCCGCGCAGGCCCGCCATGGGGGAAGCCACGATGGCCAGGTCGTATTGCGCCAGCTCCGTGACCAGCGCCGGCAGCGCCTGGGCGCTGATCTGCAGGCCCGGTGGCAATGCTACGTCGGGCAGGTAACGCTGGTTCAGGCGCTGCTGCGCCAGGGCCTGGCCCTGCGCCGCGTCACGCACCCACAGGGTCACGGCATGGTGTGCCGCCGGGTTGCGACTGGCGCTCACCGCCAGCGCCGTGCCCCAGGCACCACCACCCAGCACTATTATTTTCATAGCTAGCTACGCAATCAACACGGGGGGTTCAGGCCCAAAATGCACCCAAAAATTACTGGGGCAAAGTACCGTTGGCGGCACTGGCCGCTTCCATCTGCTGTTGCTCGTACATGGCCTGGAAGTTGATTTCCGACAGGTGCACGGGCGGGAAGCCACCGCGCTGCACCAGGTCGGCCACGTTACCGCGCAGGTACGGGTAGACGATCTGCGGGCAGGCAATGCCCATGATCTGGCCCATCTGCTCCTGCGGCACGTTGCGGATCTCGAAAATACCGGCCTGCTTGGCTTCCACCAGAAACACGGTCTTGTCCTTGATCTTGGTCTGCACCGTGGCAGTCACACACACTTCGAAAACACCATCGGCAACCGGTGTGGCTTCCACGCCCAGCTGGATGTCCACCGCCGGCTGCTCCTGCTCCAGCAGGATGGCGGGGGAATTGGGCTGCTCCAGCGAAGCCTCCTTGAGGTACACGCGCTGAATCTGGAATACGGGGGTTTGGTCTGACATGGGGCAGTCTTTCAAAATAGGGCCAGGCTCGTCCGCGGCAACGCCGGACGGACAAACAACGGAAATAGCGTCAACGCGGAATTATCTCAGGCCGCAAGCGGCCCCAGCCGCCCCATTCAGGCTGCGTTGAGCAAAGGCAATAAACCGCCTCGGCTGTCGAGCGCCATCAGGTCATCGCAGCCCCCCACATGGGTCGTGCCGATGAAGATCTGCGGCACGGTACGCCGGCCCGTCAATTCCATCATCTTCACGCGCTCTTCGGGCTGGGTATCGATCCGCACTTCCTCGATGTGCGCCACCCCCTTGGACTGGAGGACGCGCTTGGCCTGAATGCAATAGGGGCAAACGGCGGTGGTGTACATCTTGACGGCTTGCATGGGAGGTGCACTTTCTATGGCAAATAAATGGGCGCTGACACCCCACATGGGGCGCCGCTCAGGCTTTTTCAACCGGCAGGTTAGCCGCTTTCCAAGCCGAGAGCCCGCCGCCCAGCGATTGGGCCTGCTCGTAACCCAGTTTCTTGGCGATCATCACGGCGCGGCCGGAACGCGCACCCGACTGGCACACCAGAATCAGGGGCAGCGCCTTGTTCTTGACGGCGCCGGGCAACTTGGCTTCCAGCTCGCCCAGGGGAATATTCCTGGCTCCACCCACGTGACCGACCGCAAATTCCTGCGGCGAGCACACGTCAATCACCACACCTTTTTCGCGGTTAATCAACTGCACCGCGCCGGCGGGGTCCAGACCCGCCGTGGCGGCGCCCTGGATCACGGGCCACAACAGCAGGGCTCCGGAAGCCAGCGCAATGGAGATCAACATCCAGTTATCGAAAATGAATTTCACTTTGTTCCTTGTTGGTTACGTATCCGTCAGCCTGCCATTTTAGAATGGCGGCTGTTTCGCTGCCGGAACTCCCGGCTTCAACCCCGCATATATTCCCGCCACCATGTACAAACTCGTTCTCATCCGCCACGGCGAATCCACCTGGAACCTTGAAAACCGCTTCACCGGCTGGACCGATGTCGACCTGACCCCCACCGGCGTTTCGCAAGCCATGTCCGCCGGCAAGCTGCTCAAGGCCGAAGGCTATGAATTCGACCTGTGCTACACCAGTGTGCTCAAGCGCGCCATCCATACCCTGTGGTACTGCCTGGACGAGATGGACCGCACCTGGCTGCCCGTGGCCAAGAGCTGGCGCCTCAACGAGCGCCACTACGGCGCACTGCAAGGGCTGGACAAGGCTGAAACGGCCAAGAAATTCGGCGATGACCAGGTACTGGTCTGGCGCCGCAGTTACGACACCCCACCACCCGCACTGGAAGCCACCGATCCCCGCTGCGAGCGCGGCGACCGGCGTTACGCCAACCTGAAGCCCGAAGACGTGCCCCTGACCGAGTGCCTTAAAGACACCGTGGCGCGCGTGCTGCCGTTCTGGAGCGAATCGATGGCCCCGGCCATCAAGGCCGGCAAGCGTGTGCTGTTGGCAGCCCACGGCAACTCGATCCGTGCGCTGGTGAAATACTTGGACAACATCTCGGACGATGACATCGTGGGCCTCAACATCCCCAATGGCATTCCGCTGGTCTACGAACTCGACGCCAACCTCAAACCCATCCGCCACTACTACCTGGGCGACGCCGAAGCTGCCGCCAAGGCTGCGGCCGCTGTAGCATCCCAGGGAAAAGCGTAAAAAAATACGGCTTGTAACCACCCGGATCGACCGCACCTGCACAAATCGGGGAACCGGGGGCCGGGAAACGCCTCCAAGGTG
>JBAQKO010000031.1:0-5494 GCA_049301075.1 Rhodoferax sp. | reverse complement strand
GGATACGGTGGCGCAGGCCAAGGCCATCGTGAACGAACTCAAGAAGTATGACCAGGCGCTGTACAAGAAGCCGCGCTGGCTGGTGCTCAACAAGCTCGACATGGTGCCGGCAGACCAGCGTGAAGCGCTCGTCAAGGACTTCGTCAAACGCTTCAAATGGAAGGGACCGGTGTTTGAGATCTCCGCCTTGACGCGGGAGGGCTGTGAGCCCCTGATCAAGGAAATCTACCGGCACATCAAGAGCCAGCAGGTCGCCGAGCAGCCGCATGTGGAAGTGGACCCTCGATTCGCCAATCAGCCGGATGCATCGTAGATGCTATTAAATTGGTAGCTGCCTGCGCAATCGGGGTGGCGGCCACAGCTTACTATGGCAAATAATTCAAATTCAGTGGTACTGCGCGATGCGCGACGCATCGTGGTCAAGGTGGGCTCCAGTCTGGTGACCAATGATGGGCGGGGGCTGGATGAAGTGGCTATCGGCGAGTGGTGCCGCCAACTGGCGCATCTGATCCAGGATGGGCGCGAAGTCATCATGGTCTCCAGCGGTGCCATCGCCGAAGGCATGAAGCGGCTGGGCTGGACGACCCGTCCCAAAGCCGTGCAAGAGCTGCAGGCGGCTGCTGCCGTCGGGCAGATGGGCTTGGCCCAGATGTACGAGACCAAGCTCAGACTCAATGGGCTGGGCAGCGCCCAGGTGCTGCTGACCCATGCCGACCTGGCGGACCGGGAGCGCTACCTCAACGCCCGTTCCACTCTGCTGACCCTGCTCAAGCTGGGCGTGGTGCCCGTGATCAACGAAAACGATACGGTGGTCAACGACGAAATCAAGTTCGGTGACAACGACACCCTGGGTGCGCTGGTCGCCAATCTCGTGGAAGCCGACGCCCTGGTCATCCTGACGGACCAGAAAGGGCTGTTTACCGCCGATCCGCGCAAGGACCCGAACGCACAGTTTGTGCACGAGGCACCAGCGGGCGACGCCAGCCTGGAAGCCATGGCCGGCGGGGCGGGTTCGAGCATTGGCCGTGGTGGCATGATTACCAAAATCCTGGCCGCCAAGCGCGCCGCGGGTTCCGGGGCTTCGACGGTGATTGCCTGGGGGCGTGAGCCGGATGCCCTGATTCGCCTGTCTCAGGGCGAGGCCATCGGCACCCTGCTGGTGGCGCAAACGCAGAAAAATCAGGCGCGCAAACAGTGGATGGCTGACCATCTGCAATTGCGGGGCGCCGTGGTGGTGGATGCTGGCGCTGCCGTCAAATTGCGCGACGAAGGGAAAAGCCTGCTGCCCATCGGCATGGTGCTGGTAGAAGGCGAGTTTTCGCGCGGCGACGTGATTGCGGTACGCGATGGCGCCGGCACCGAGATTGCACGCGGTTTGGCCAACTACTCCAGTTCGGAAGCGCGTTTGCTGTGCCGCAAGCCGTCGACCGAATTCGAGAAACTGCTCGGCTATGCCGCCGAACCCGAAATGCTGCACCGGGACAACCTGGTGCTGACCCGGTAGGCCAACGGCGTCAACTGCCCCAGTTGTTGCGGAGCGGCTTCTGGCGCTGCTGCAGTGCCTTGATGATGGCGTCCTTGCTGGTCGACAGCCGGGACTCGCAGCCACCCTGGCGGGCAAACGCCCACGCGTGGCGGGAGGGCATGTTGTCGTTGACAGGCTTCCACTGCGGCTGCTCCACCAGGGTCCACTGGCCCGAGTTGCCGGCCCGTGCATAGGTTTTTACCTCGTCGCTGACGCAGCGGATGCCCTCGTACACGGCGTTCACCGAACCCGAGCTGTTGCGCATCACCATGACATAGCGCACCACGCCATCGGCGCCCACGGACAGCGTCTGCGGGTCCACGCCGACCTTCAGCGATACGTAGGACGGCATGTCGACGGGAATCAGCTGGTCCCGGGAGAAGGCCGGCGGTGGGGGGATCTTGTCCTCCACCCAATCGGGGTTATCCAGGCCGTTTTGCGCCCAGGCCGCACCCGCCAGCAGCAGGGCGCCCAGTACGAAAACTCGTTCAACGCGCATGGTCGTGATTCCGGTTGAGGGGCAGATGGGAGTCCGGAGGCAGCTCGCGTGAGGCATCCGGCGGCAACGCCTGTGTGTCGGTGGCCAGTGGCTCGGGTGTGCCGGTGCTTTCCGGTTCGCGCACGCGGTGTCCGTGGCGCAGGTAGCGGTTGCGCGGCTCCTGGCGGGGCAGGTAGCGCGCCAGTTCCGTCAGGGCCATTTCGTAAACGCCGCGCTTGAATTCGACCACGGCGTCCAGTGGCACCCAGTAATCGTTCCAGCGCCACGCGTCAAATTCCGGGTGGTTGGTCGCGCGCAGGTTCAAATTCCAGTCGTGACCGATCAGTTGCAGAAGGAACCAGATTTGTTTCTGGCCCTTGTAATGGCCGCGCGCGTCGCGCCGGATATATCGGTCAGGCACCTCGTAGCGCAACCAGTCTCGGGTTCGGGCAACCACGCTCACATGCTCCGGCTGGAGCCCCACCTCTTCGTGCAGTTCGCGGATCATCGCTTGCTCGGGAGTTTCTCCCCAGTCAATTCCGCCTTGCGGAAACTGCCACGAATGGGTGCGAATGCGCTTTCCCCAAAATACCTGATTTTTCTGGTTGAGCAGGATGATGCCGACGTTGGGCCGAAAGCCGTCCCGGTCAAGCATAATCAAACCCCAATTCTTAAACTTCGTTCATTATGCACAGCATGCGCAGTGCATCAAGGGGCGAAGGCGTCTATTGTTCAGCGAGTCCAGTCATGAAAGCCTCCCAATTCCTCATTTCCACCCTCAAGGAGGCGCCCGCCGACGCCGAAGTGGTCAGTCACAAGCTGATGATGCGCGCCGGGATGATCAAGAAACTGGGCGCCGGCATCTACACCTACATGCCCATGGGCTTGCGTGTGATCCGCAAGGTGGAGGCCATCGTGCGCGAGGAGATGAACCGCGCCGGTGCGGTGGAGCTGACCATGCCGGTGGTGCAGCCGGCCGAGCTCTGGCAGGAAACCGGCCGCTTCGGCAAGATGGGGCCCGAGTTGCTGCGCATCCAGGACCGCCATGGCCGCGATTACGTGGTGCAGCCCACCAGCGAAGAAGTGGTCACCGACATCGCGCGCCAGGAAATCAAGAGTTACAAGCAGTTACCCAAAAATTTCTACCAAATCCAGACCAAGTTCCGTGATGAGCGCCGGCCCCGTTTTGGCCTGATGCGCGGGCGCGAGTTCACCATGAAGGATGCCTACAGCTTTGACCGTGACCAGATGGCCGCCAAGGCCAGCTACCAGGTCATGGCCAGCGCCTACCGCCGCATTTTTGACCGCTTCGGCCTGACCTACCGTGCCGTGGCCGCCGACAGTGGCGCCATTGGGGGCGACCTCAGTGAGGAGTTCCAGGTGATTGCCGCTACCGGCGAAGACGCCATCGTCTATTGCCCCAGCAGCGACTACGCCGCCAATATGGAAAAAGCCGAGGCCCTGACGCCAACCGGACCCCGTCCTGCCGCGCGCGAGGCCTTGGCCACAACCCCCACGCCGGGCAAAAGCACCTGCGCCGACGTGGCCGACATGCTGGGACTGCCCCTGCAGCGCACCGTCAAGTCCCTGGTGCTGGCGACCGATGAGAAGGACGAGCACGGCGTAGTCAAGAAAACCCAGGTCTGGCTGCTACTGCTGCGCGGCGACCACGACATGAACGAGGTGAAAGTGGGCAAGGTCCCTGGCCTGGCCGATTTCCGCTTCGCCACGGTGCTCGAAATTGAGGCGCACTTTGGCTGCAAACCCGGCTACCTGGGCCCCATTGGCCTGCTGCAACCGGTGAAGCTGGTGGTGGACCGCGAGGTGGCGGTTATGGCCGACTGGATTTGTGGCGCCAATGCCGTGGATGCCCACCTTACCGGTGTGAACTGGGGCCGTGACCTGCCCGAACCCGAGCTGGTGGCCGATTTGCGCAATGTGGTGGCGGGCGACGCCTCGCCCGACGGCAAAGGCGTGCTGGCCATCGAGCGCGGCATTGAGGTGGGCCATGTGTTCTACCTGGGCACCAAGTACAGCCAGGCCATGAACGCCACCTTCCTGGACGTGAACGGCAAGCCGCAGTTCATGGAAATGGGCTGCTACGGCATCGGCATCACCCGCCTGCCGGCCGCCGCCATCGAGCAGAACCACGACGACAAGGGCATCATCTGGCCCGACGCGCTGGCCCCCTTTACCGTGGTGCTGTGCCCCATCAGCCCGGACCGATTCCCCGACGTCAAAGCCGCCGCCGACAGGCTGTACGCCGAGCTGCTGGCCGCTGGGGTGGACGTGCTGCTGGACGACCGCAACGAGCGCCCCGGCGCCATGTTTGCCGACTGGGAGCTCATTGGCGTGCCGCACCGCGTCACCATCGGCGACCGGGGCCTGAAAGAAGGCCAGGTCGAGTACCAGCACCGTCGCGACAGCGCCGCCAGCCCGGTGGCCGTGGCGGACGTGGTGGGCCTGATCACGGCCAAACTGGCTGCATGACACCTGCTGGTGGGGTGACAACAGCCGTATCCCGCAGGCGGGTGGTTTTGCCCCTGCTGGCCGGTCTGGGCCTGCTGTCGGTCCGGGAGCCGGTCTGGGCGGGCCGGCAAGTGGAGGAACCGCTGGTGGACTCGGTGCGCACGGCCCTGAGTTCGGCCATCCACAACGCGGCGCCCCCCATTCCCGAGTTTTCCGACACGGAATCCCGTCTGGCGTACCTGCGCTGGCTGGGTGCCATGAGCGAGAAGCTGAAGAAGAAAAAACCCGAGTGGGAGACGCGCAAGGAATTCCTGCAGACCGTCTGGTACGAGAGCAAGCGCGCCGGCCTGGACGTGGCGCTGGTGCTGGGGTTGATCCAGGTGGAAAGCAATTTCCGCAAATACGCGGTGTCGTTCGTGGGGGCGCGGGGCTACATGCAGGTCATGCCGTTCTGGACCCGGGTGCTGGGTGACGGCGATGCCGGCAAGCTGTTCCACATGCAGACCAACCTGCGTTTCGGCTGTGTGATCCTGCGCCACTACCTGGAGCGCGAGAACGGGGACCTGTTTCTGGCCCTGGGGCGCTACAACGGCTCACGGGGCAAGGCGCCGTACCCCAGCGCCGTGCTGGGCGCCAAACGGCTGTGGGAGTTCAAGCCGGGCTGAGGCGGGAGCACGGGCACCCCGGTCCGGCGGGACGACGGACGCTCAGGCGGCTGCGGTGCCCAGCGCTTTCTGCAAATCACCGCTCTCGTACATTTCCATCATGATGTCCGAGCCACCGATGAATTCACCCTTGACGTAGAGCTGGGGGATGGTGGGCCACTGGCTGTAGTCCTTGATGCCGGCGCGGATGGCGTCGTCTTCCAGCACATTCACCGTCTTGACGGTTTTGGGATCGACGCCGCAAGCCTTCAGGATCTGGATGGCACGGCCGGAAAAGCCGCACTGCGGGAAGCTGGCGGTGCCCTTCATGAAGAGCAGGACTTCGTTGTTCTTCACCAGCTCATCAATGCGTTGTTG
>JBAQKO010000030.1:0-3963 GCA_049301075.1 Rhodoferax sp. | reverse complement strand
GTCCATGTTGGAGAGCAGCGTCTTGAAGAACGGCCATTGGCGGTACATCTTCTGCAGCAGCGCGGTGCGCTCCTTCTGCACCGCGGGTGTGCCGGTTTTGGTGAAGGCGTGGATGGCCGATCCGAAGCCGTACCAGCCGGGCAAGGTCAGACGGCACTGGCCCCAGCTGAAGCCCCAGGGAATGGCGCGCAGGTCTTCAATTTTTTGTGAGGCCTTGCGGGATGCCGGACGGGAGCCGATGTTGAGTTCGGCAATCTCCCGTATCGGCGTGGAACTGAAAAAATACTCGGTGAAACCCGGGGTCTCGTAGACCAGTGCGCGGTAGGCGGCCATGCTGGCCTGGGACAGTTCCGCCGCGGCTTCCAGAAAGGCCGCAGTGGCGGGTTTGGTGGGCTGCAGGAGCGTGGCCTCCAGCGTGGCGGCCACCAGGGTCTCCAGGTTGCGCCGGCCGATTTCGGGGTTGGCGTACTTGGAGCCTATGACCTCGCCCTGTTCGGTCAGGCGGATCTGGCCGCGTACCGTTCCCGGTGGCTGCGCCAGGATGGCCTGGTAGCTGGGGCCACCGCCGCGGCCCACGGTGCCGCCGCGGCCATGGAACATGCGCAGCTGGATGGTGGCCCCCCCACCGGTCGCGGTGCGCGCGGCGGCGCTCACCCGGCGTGCATTCATCTCGTCAAACAGTTCCACCAGCGCAATCTCGGCGCGGTACAGCTCCCAGTTACTGGTGAAAATGCCGCCGTCCTTGTTGCTGTCGGAGTAGCCCAGCATGATGTCCTGCTCGCCGCCGCTGCGCTTGACCATGTCGGCAATGCCGGGCAGGGCGTAGAACGCCCGCATGATGGGGGCGGCGTTGCGCAGGTCTTCAATGGTTTCAAACAGGGGCACCACGATCAGGTCGTTGCGTGCCTGCGCGTCCAGGGTGCCCTGGAGCATGCCGACTTCCTTTTGCAGCAGCAGCACTTCCAGCAAGTCGCTCACGGTCTCGGTGTGGCTGATGATGTAGTGGCGAATGGCTTGTGCGCCAAAGGTCTCGCGCAAGGTCCGGGCCATGGCAAAGATGGCCAGTTCGCCGCGGGTATGGTCCGAGTAGTTGGCGCCGTGCACCCGCAGGTCCCGGGCGTCGTTGAGCAGGCTCAGCAACAGGGTCCGTTTGGCGGTTTCATCCAGCTGGCTGTAGTCGGGCTCGATGCGCGCGGTGGCCAGCAGCTCGGCCACCACGGCTTCGTGCTGGTCCGAACTCTGGCGCAAATCGACGGTGGCCAGATGGAAACCGAAAACGTCCACGGCCCGTATCAACGGATGCAGGCGCTGTGCGACCAGCGCCGCGCCATGGTTGGCCTTCAGCGACGCTTCCAGGGTGCGCAGGTCGGTGGCAAATTCCTGGGCCGACAGATAGGGGTTTTGCGGTGCCACAGCGTGGCGCGCGGCCTCGGTGTCCGTCAGGCTCTTGAGGGTGGCGGCTAGCCGGGCGTACACACCGGTCAGCGCGCGGCGGTAGGGCTCGTCCATGCGGTGGACGTTGTGGTCCGGCGAACGCTCGGCCAGCGCCTGCATCTCGGGCGTGCACTGCGTCAGCCGCGCCGACAGAGACAGTTCGCCGCCCAGGTAGTGCACCTCTGTCAGGTAGTGGCGCAGGGCCACTTCGGCCTGGCGGCGCAGGGCGTATTCCAGGGTCTGGGCGCTCACGTTGGGGTTGCCGTCGCGGTCGCCGCCAATCCACTGGCCCATGCGCAGGAAGCTGTGCACGGGCTGGTTGCCCAGCAACTGCTCCAGGTCGGCGTACAGCCGGGGAATTTCACGCAGGAAGGTGGACTCGTAGTAGCTCAGCGCGTTTTCAATCTCATCGGCAACCGTGAGCTTGCTAAAGCGCAGCAGGCGGGTCTGCCACAGCTGCATGACGCGGGCGCGAATATGGGCTTCGTTGGCCGCCAATTCGCGCGGTGTCAGCGCGTCCTTCTTGCTGTCAAACGCGGCCGCACGCATCTTGATCTCGTCGCGCGCGGCCAGCAGCAGGGCGATGTCGCGTTCGGCGTCCAGAATGCTCTTGCGTTGCACCTCGGTGGGATGGGCCGTCAGCACGGGCGAGACGAAGCTGTGCGCCAGCGTCTGTGCAATGGTCTTGGGCGCGATGCCGGCCCAGCGCAGGCGCGACAGGGCCACGTCCAGACTGCCTTCCTGGGTGTCGCCCGCGCGTTCGTGGATGGCGCGGCGCCGGATGTGGTGCCGGTCTTCGGCCAGGTTGGCCAGGTGGGAAAAATAGGTGAAGGCGCGGATGACGCTCACCGTCTGGTCGCCGCTGAGGCCCTTGAGCAGTTTCTTCAGCGCCCGGTCGGCTTCCTGGTCGGCATCGCGGCGAAACGCCACCGACAGGGTGCGGATCAGTTCGATCAGTTCGTAGGCCTCGACGCCTTCTTTTTCCCGAATGACATCACCCAGCATCCGGCCCAGCAAGCGGATGTCTTCCACCAGCGGGCGTTCGTTGTCTTTGGTCCGTTTGGCGGGCGGCGTGGCAGATGCGTGCTTCATGCTGCCCATGCTAGCATTGAAGATCATCCATCGATTACCAGCGGGTTACCACATACGGGCCATGACAGTGCATACATTTACGATCGCCACACGGGAGAGCCGCCTCGCACTTTGGCAGGCAGAGCATGTCAAAGCCTTGCTGCAACAGCAGGGTCATACGGTCAGTCTGCTGGGTATGACCACCCGGGGTGATCAGATCCTGGATCGCTCGCTCAGCAAAGTGGGCGGCAAGGGCCTGTTTGTCAAGGAACTGGAAACGGCGCTGGAGGACGGGCAAGCGGATCTTGCCGTGCATTCGCTGAAAGACGTTCCCATGGAGTTGCCGCCCGGTTTCAGCCTGGCCTGCGTCATGGAACGCGAAGACCCGCGCGATGCCTGGGTGTCCAACCGGTACGCCACACTGGACGAGTTGCCCCAGGGCGCCGTGGTGGGCACCTCCAGCTTGCGCCGCATGGCGCTGCTGCGCGCACTGCGCCCGGACCTGAAAATTGAGGCCCTGCGTGGCAACCTGGACACACGGCTGAAAAAGCTCGATGACGGCCTGTACGACGGCATTGTGCTGGCGGCAGCGGGCCTCAAGCGGTTGGGGCTGGCGTCCCGCATCCGCGCCACGTTCGATCCGCAGCAGATGCTGCCGGCCGCCGGGCAGGGCGCTTTGGGCATTGAAGTGCGTTCGGACCGCCCGGACGTGGTGGGGGTATTGGGGAGCCTGCTGCATACGCCGACCTGGCTGGCCGTGTCCGCCGAGCGTGCCGTCAGCCGGGTGATGGGCGGCAGCTGCTCCATGCCCCTGGCGGCCTACGCCACGCTGGATGGCGACGTGCTGCACATCCGCGCGGCCTGGGGCGACCCGCAAGGGGTTTTGCCGCTGGTGCACGCCCAGGCCCGTGCCACCGTGACCGATGTGGGCGCTGCTACCCGGCTGGGCGAGCAGGTGGCCGCGCAACTGCAGGAAGGCGTGCGCGCCCAGACCGCCCCGGGGGGCTGAACCCGTGCGTGTGATCGTGACCCGGCCGCAGCAGGATGCCGGTCCGTGGGTGACTGCGCTGGCCGACGCCGGCCATGATGCCGTGTCCTTGCCACTGCTGGGTGTGGGGCCTGCCCCCGACCCGGCCGCTGTGGTGGCGGCGTGGGAGCGCATGGCGGCCTTTGATGCCGTGATGTTCGTCAGTGGCAATGCCATTGCCCAGTTTTTTGCCTTAAAACCGGCTGTAACCGCCGTGTTCACTGCGCAGACAGCTATCAAAACAAGAGCATTTGTAGTTGGCCCCGGCAGCGTGGCGGCCTTGTTGCGCGCCGGTGCCCAGCCGGCGTATATCGATGCGCCGGCCCCGCAGGCGGGCCAGTTTGATTCGGAAGCCCTGTGGGCCGTGGTGGGGCACCGCGTGCGGCCAGGCTACCGGGTGCTGATTGTGCGCGGTGCCGACAGCGCCGGTG
>JBAQKO010000029.1:0-4805 GCA_049301075.1 Rhodoferax sp. | reverse complement strand
GCCGTAGCCTACTGGTTGAGCAAGAAGTACAACGTTGCGCCCGAACCCCTGAGCGCACTGGTAGCCGAGGCGTACGAGACAGGCAGCCGCGCCAAGCTGGACCCGACGCTGATCCTGGCCATCATGGCCATCGAGTCGGGATTCAACCCGTTCGCCCAAAGCTCCGTGGGCGCACAGGGCCTGATGCAGGTCATGACCAAGGTCCACAGCGACAAGTACGAAGGTTTTGGCGGCAAGCTCGCTGCCTTTGACCCGGTGTCCAACCTGCGCGTCGGCGTCAAGGTACTGCAGGAGTGCATTGCCCGCGCCGGCTCGATTGAGGGTGGCCTCAAGTTCTACGTGGGCGCCGGCAACATGGAAGACGATGGGGGCTATGCCGCCAAGGTGCTGGCCGAGCACAACCGCCTGCAAATGGTGGCCACCGGCCGGGTGGCAACGCCCGCTCTGCCGCAGGCCATCCCGGTGACGCATCCGGTAAAGCCCCAGGATGCGCCCGAAAATCTGGCCGGCCATTTCAACTCGTAAGCGGCGTCAGGTAAAATCCACCTGTACGCGACTGGCGATAGGCGTCTGAACCCGCAGCGGTTCCAGACGCTGACGTGGGACACCACTGGGAAGCGTGCCGTAACCGCCATAGTAGGGTGGCTACGTTCAGCCGTTCGCCTGGGCAGCCCTTGTCTCATCTCATGTGAACAAGGTTCATTGTCTTAAAGGACTGCCATGTACAACCGCAACATCCTCGTCGAACAGACCGATCCCGAACTGTGGGCCGCCATCCTGGCCGAAAACGCCCGCCAGGAACACCACATCGAGCTGATCGCCAGTGAAAATTACGCCTCCCCCGCCGTCATGGCCGCACAAGGCAGCCAGCTGACCAACAAATATGCCGAAGGCTACCCCGGCAAGCGCTACTACGGTGGCTGCGAGTACGTGGATGTGGCGGAACAACTGGCCATTGACCGCGTCAAGCAGATTTTCGGCGCCGAAGCCGCCAACGTGCAGCCCCATTGCGGCGCGTCCGCCAACGAAGCCATTTTCCTGGCCTTTCTGAAGCCCGGCGACACCATCATGGGCATGAGCCTGGCCGAAGGCGGCCACCTCACGCACGGCATGCCCCTGAACATGAGCGGCAAGTGGTTCAACGTCGTGTCCTATGGTCTGGATGCCAAGGAAGCCATCGACTACGACGCCATGGAGCGCAAAGCCCATGAAACCAAGCCCAAACTGATCATCGCCGGCGCCAGCGCCTATTCCCTGGCGATCGACTTCGAACGCTTTGCCAAGGTCGCCAAGGATGTGGGCGCCATTTTCATGGTCGACATGGCCCACTATGCCGGCCTGATTGCGGCCGGCGTGTACCCCAACCCGGTGCCCCACGCCGACGTGGTGACCTCCACCACCCACAAGAGCCTGCGCGGCCCGCGCGGCGGCATCATCCTGATGAAGGCGCAGCACGAGAAAGCCATCAACAGCGCCATCTTCCCCGGCCTGCAAGGCGGCCCGCTGATGCACGTGATTGCCGCCAAGGCCGTGGCATTCAAGGAAGCCCTGACGCCCGAGTTCAAGATTTACCAGCAGCAAGTGCTCAAAAACGCCCAAGTTGTGGCCGAAACCCTCACCCAGCGCGGTCTGCGCATTGTGAGCGGACGCACCGAAAGCCATGTGATGCTGGTGGACCTGCGTGCCAAGGGCATTACCGGCAAGGAAGCCGAGGCCGTGCTGGGCAGCGCCCACATGACGATCAACAAGAACGCCATCCCCAACGACCCCGAGAAGCCCATGGTCACCAGCGGCGTGCGCATCGGCACCCCCGCCATGACCACCCGTGGTTTCAAGGAAGAGGAAGCCCGCATCACGGCCAACCTGGTGGCAGACGTGCTGGACAACCCGCGCGACGAGGCCAATATTGCCGCCGTGCGCGCCAAGGTCAACGCCCTGACCGCCCGCTTTCCGGTCTACCGCTGATCCGGCATTGCAAGCGCCATGAAGTGCCCCTTCTGCAGTCACTCCGAAACCCAGGTGGTGGAGACGCGGATTTCTGAGGACGGGGACTTCATCCGCCGCCGCCGCCAGTGCGGCTCGTGCGAGAAACGCTTTACTACCTACGAGCGCCCGGACGTCAACTACCCGGCCATTGTCAAGAAAGATGGCCGGCGCATTGAGTACGAGCGCGCCAAACTGCTGGCCTCGTTCAAGCTGGCGCTGCGCAAACGCCCGGTCAGCACCGAACAAATCGACAGCGCCATTGAGCGCATCGAGGAAAAACTGCTCAACCTGGGCCTGCGCGAAGTGCCCTCCGCCCGCATTGGCGAGCTGGTCATGCGCGAATTGAAGAAACTCGACAAGGTGGCTTACGTGCGCTTTGCCAGTGTGTACCGCAGTTTCGAGGATATTGACGAGTTCAAGATGCTGGTGGACGAGGTGCGGCGGTAGGCCGATAGCCCGCCGTTCGTCTCCCCAATCCGCCCGGTTGTCAACCGCCAGTTGCTAAACCGGCGTGCTTCGCACAACCTCGGGGCATGTGGAAAAAACGCCCCTATCCTGGCACCAGGCTGTCGCTTGGCAAACACCCCCTCGGTTCATCACCGCAACGCGGATTCACGCTGATTGAACTATTAGTGGTGGTAACCATTGCGGCCATCCTGGCGGCAATTGCCGTGCCCTCGTTCAAGGGGTTGATCGCCAACTCCACGGTTTCAAGAGCCGTCAACAGCTTTATCGCCGACACCCGATACGCCCGCGGCGAGGCCATGCGGCGCGGGAAAAGCGTCACGATGTGCCGCAGCAATGCCCCTCTGGCAGCAGCGCCTGTCTGCTCCAACGGTGACGGACTCGCGGTCGGCGGCTGGATGGAAGGTTGGGTCGTGTTTCTCGACGAGAACGGTGATGGAACCTTCGACAACGGGGTCGACACCGTATTACGCGTTCAAGAATCCCTGCGTGGCATCAGCGACTTCTACGCAGTAGGCGGGAGCCCCTCCGTGAGCGCCGTCGCCACCGGGAACAAAATCATTTACGACGCCACTGGCCGGGCCGTGGGGCAACAGGGACGATGGCTGGTTCATGCACCCGGGTCATTGAGCAACGACGCAAGCTATGCCCGTACGCTGTGCCTGAATTCTGTGGGCAGAATCCGCCTGCAGAAAGGGGAGTCTGCATGTTAATCACTACAACACGAAGCCAACCCCGCAGCGGGGGCCGCTGTACGCAAGGTGGCGCGTCTTTACTGGAAGTACTGGTTTCCATCTTGCTCATGTCCTTCGGCCTATTGGCGATGGCAGGTATGCAGGCGTATTCCGTCGCGGCACAAAAAAACGCCGCAAACCGCGCCGTTGCCAGCGCACTGGCCAACGAGTTGGCCGAAATCATCCGGTTGAATCAAAGCGGGTTTGCCGCTGGCAACTACGACGTGTCCCAGTTAACAAACGCCGCCCCCCCAGCTCTGGCCCCGTGTGCTTACCCCGCCTGCAATACGGCTCAGCTGCTGGCAGCCGCTGATCTCACCGGTTTTCAAAACCTGGTGCGCAAACAACTCCCGCTGGGAGGCGTTGAACTGTCGCGCCCCACGGTTGGCGGGGTCAAAAGTACCACCGAAGCTGATTTGTGGATTGTCTGGGAAGAGCCCGGCGTCCTTAACACCATCAAAGATGGCGCCTCCACCGAAATCAATGCCGACAATTGCCCCGCAACCGCCAAACAACTGGCCACTTTGCCGCGCTGCTTTTATATGAAGGTGCAGCTATGACACAGGACGCCCTGCTCCGCTCCGCCCCCCACCGTTCACGCGGTCGCCAAAGCGGCGTCACGTTGATTGAACTCCTGATCTCCATTACCTTGGGGCTGGTTGTAGTCACCGCCCTGGTAGTGATCTACACATCAGGCAGCACCGCGACACGCAACGCACAAGCGCAAGCCCAAATGAACGAAGACGCCCAGATGGCCCTGGATGTCATCAGCCAGGAGCTGCGTCGGGCCGGCTACAACCCCATCCGGTCGGGTGGTGCAGTCAACGATCTGGGACAGGCCGGCTGGAATCTCTTTGCCTGCGATACGGGTTTTGCGGACACCACGCTCGCCAATGTGAGCGCCCTGACCTGCAAAGCCAGCGGCAGCGATGCCGCTTTAGCCGTGGTTTACGAAGGTGACCCGGCGTCCGGAAAGTGGAGCAAGAAGGCCTTGGTCACAGACCCGACATTGTTGCAGGACTGCCTTGGAACGGGTGTTGCCGCAACCGCAGGCACACCCAACTATTACAAGATGCAGGCGCGCCTCTATGTTGCCAACAACGCGCTCAACTGCAGGGGCAGTGGCGACCTGACGCAAACACAAGTACTCGCGGAGAACATAGAAAGCATGTCACTGAGTTTCGCCGTAACGGATCCGGCCGTATTGGTTAGCCAGACCGTCATGGGCTACCTGACTGCAACGGAAATCAACACCCCCATTGCTTCACTCAACGCCTGGACGAGCCTGCAACGCTGGAACAAGGTGGCAGCGGCCCGGGTATGCGTCGTAGTCGTTAGCGAAAACCCGGTGCTGCAGGATGTCAAAACCGCCGCCACTAATCCCACCTACCAGGACTGCAGCGGAAACGACGTCAGTATCACGGATGGGAAAATGCGGCGTGCGTACCGCACCACGGTCCTGCTGCGCAACCATGGAGTAGGTTATGCGGATTCCTGATTCCTCCCCCCATTCACCAGACGGGAGCCAGCGGGGCGTCGTACTGATTATTGTTCTGATCATGCTGATGGTGCTGTCCCTCCTGGCCAGTGTGTCCATCCGCGGCGCATCCTCTACCGAAC
>JBAQKO010000028.1:0-4673 GCA_049301075.1 Rhodoferax sp. | reverse complement strand
ACCCTGGACAGTGCCGAAACCCGCAGCCGTGCCATGGGCCGGGTGCTCAAAAGGGTGGAGGCCTTGCCCGACACCCAGGCCCAGGCCCTGATTCCTGCGGACAAAGACTTCGACGCCGGCGACGCCGAGGCCGGCTTATAACTCGTAGAACGCGCGGATGGCGTCCCAGGCTTCCTGCGGGTCGTCGGTGTACTGGAACAGCTTCAGATCCTCGGCGGAGATGGCGCCTTCTTCCACCAGCACCTCCAGGTTGATGAGCCGCTTCCAGTAGTCCGATCCGAACAGGATGATGGGCACCGGGCTGGCTTTCTTGGTCTGCACCAGGGTGATGACTTCAAACAGTTCGTCCAGCGTGCCAAACCCTCCGGGGAAGGCCACCAGCGCCTTGGCCCGCATCATGAAGTGCATCTTGCGCAGGGCAAAGTAGTGGAACTTGAAGCTCAGCGCCGGTGTGACGTAGGGGTTGGCGCCTTGTTCGTGTGGCAGGGCAATGTTCAGGCCCAGCGTGGGGGCGCCCATTTCGAAGGCGCCGCGGTTGGCCGCTTCCATGATGCCGGGGCCGCCGCCGGTGCAGATGTACAGGCGTTCTTTCTCCGGCAACGCCGCGCTGTGGGTGGCCACAATGCGGCCAAACAGGCGGGCCTGGTCGTAGAAGTGGGCGTTGCGCATGTGGCGCTTGGCGTCGACCATGGCCTGGGTGTCGCCGCTTTTGCGGGCGTCTTCCAGATAGCGCAGCGCATCTTCGGGCGCGCTGAAGCGGGCGCTGCCAAACACCACGATGGTGCTGTCGATGCCCATTTCGGCCTGGTCCAGGTCGGGTTTGAGCATCTCCAGCTGGAAGCGGATGCCGCGGGTCTCGCGGCGCAGGAGGAATTCGGGGTCGGCAAAGGCTAGGCGGTAGGCGTCGGGCTGCAGGGGCAGGCCCGCATCGGCATGGGCCTTGAGGTCGGCCCAGGCATCGGCCAGGGTGCGTTCGGTGAGGTCGTGGGGGGAGTCCAAGTGGGTGTTTCCTAGGGGGTCAAAGTCAATAAGGTTTCGGCAATCAGCGCCGCCATGCTGACGGCGTTGCTGGGGTGGGTGATGCAGTCGGTGCTCCAGACGGTGCCGACACCGGCGGCCTGGATCACCTGCAGGGCGTCGCCCGCAAACAGGGCGTGGGTCACCGCCACATCCACCGAGGCGGCACCGGCGGCCAGCAGCAGGCGCGCGGCGCCGGCCAGGGTGTGGCCGCTGCTGACCACATCGTCCAGCAGCACCACGGCGCGACCGGTAACGTCCATCGGGGGCAGCGCGATGTCCACCTGGCGGTCGCCGTGGCGCACCTTGCGGCAGACGCCGTAATCGAAGTGGTGGCGTGTGGCCGCCTGTGCAATCCACTGGGCGGACTCTTCGTCCGGGCCAATCAGCAGGGGGCGCGGGTGGTGCGAGGCAATCAGGTCGGCCAGCAGGGGCGCGCCGCTGAGCACCACGGCCTGCGCCACGGGAACGGCCTCCTGCAGCGTGGCAACGCGGTGCAAATGCGGGTCGACGGTGATGACGGCATCAAACAGGTCGGCCAGAAAACGGCCCACCACGCGCTGGCTCACCACTTCTCCCGGGTTGAACGCGATGTCCTGGCGCATGTAGGCCAGGTAGGGCGCCACCAGCGTCAGGTGCTGTGTGCCCAGTTCGCGGGCGGTGCGGGCCACCAGCAGCAGTTCCGTCAGTTTTTCATTCGGCTGGTCGAGCGTGCGCAGCAGCACGGCCCGGGGTGGCAGGCGCTCGGGCAGGCGCAGCTTGAGTTCGCCGTCCGGGAACCGGTGGCGCTCGATGGCGGCGGTCGGCAGGCTGGCCGCCTGGGCGATGCGCGTGGCCAGCGCCCGGTCTTCTTCAAAGTGCAGTAGCACGGTGGCGGCGTCCATTAAAACTCCACAAAGACGTGCGGCATTTCACTGGCGTCCCCGATGGTGTAGCCCGATGACTTCTTGCAGGCCTGGCGCGCGAATTCGAGATCCGCCGTGAAGTTCGCGTACACGCGGTAGAGCGGGGTGCCGGGCTGCACGTTGGCGCCGAGCTTGCACAGCAGGTCCACGCCAGCGGCCTTGACCTTGGGTGCGCCGGCCAGACCGGCGATGTGCGCCAGCTGCAGGTTGTCGATGCCTGTCACCACGCCGGATTCGGTGGCCTGGACTTCAAAGGTCAGCGTTCCGAGTTGGGGCTGGTTGTGGTCGAACTGCTTGCTGCCCTGGGCCTGGATGATGTCGTTCATCTTGGTCAGCGCGCGGCCCGAGTCCAGGATGTCGCGGGCAATGGAAAAACCGTCGCCGCCGCGCACATCGGGGTCACATTCAATCAGGCGTCCGGCCAGTCGCAGGGCCTTTTGCCGCAGGTCGTTGGGCGCGCGGGGGTCGTTCTCCAGCACGCGCATGACGTCGCGCGCTTCCAGCACCGGGCCAATGCCGAAGCCGATGGGCTGGCGGCCGTCGGTGATCACCACGTCGAGCGTGAGTTTCAGGCGCCGGGCCACGTACTCGCACAGGCGCCGCAGGCGTTGGGCATCCGGCATGGAGCGCACCTTGGCCGTGGGCCCAATGGGAATGTCGAGCACCAGATGGCTGGAGCCCGCAGACACCTTCTTGGACAGGATGGAGGCCACCATCTGCCCGGGTGAATCCAGCGACAGCGGCCGCTCCACCGAGATCAGTACGTCATCGGCCGGCGACAGGTTGGCTGTGCCCCCCCAGGCCAGGCAGCCGCGGTGCTGGCGCACGATGTCCTGCAGTTTTTCAACCGACAGCTCGACGTCGGCCAGCACCTCCATGGTGTCGGCGGTACCGGCCGGCGAGGTGATGGCGCGCGACGAGGTTTTGGGGCACAGCATGCCGTGCGCGGCGACGATGGGCACCACCAGCATGGAGGTGCGGTTGCCCGGAATGCCGCCGATGCAGTGCTTGTCGACCACCATGCTCTCGTGCCAGTCCAGGCGTTGTCCGGCGGCAATCATGGCTTCGGTCAGGTAATAGACCTCTTCCCGGTCCAGCTCGTCGCGGTTGCAGGCCACGACAAAGGCGGTGAGCTCGATCTTGGAGTAGTGGTGCTGCGCGATGTCCTGGACGATGGAGCGGAAATCGTCCAGATCCAGGCGCTCCCCATTGAGCTTGCGGTGCAGTGCGCCCATGGATGCCGGCGGTTCGGCCTGCGATATTGTGGCCGTGTGGCCGTCTTCCACGCCCATCTGGGCAAACGCGGCAATGGACAGGCCCAGCTCGCCGCAGGCCACGATGGACGCGTCCTCCACGACGTTGAGCGTGGCCAAGACATGGCGGCCGTTGGTGCGCACCTCGACCTTGGACAGGGCCTTGAAGCCCTCGGCCCGGTAGATCTCGCAGTCCCGGTGCATGTAGGCCACGTTCTCGTGGTAGGTGTCAATCAGGACGCGGCGCAGGGCGAGCCGGGCCGGTGTGAAGGCGCCATTGCCCGATACCGAGCTGGCGGCGGAAGGTTCAGAAATCTCTTTACGCATGGGGATAGCCTACACCGGATTTGGCCTGCCATTCTGGCACCGGGCCGGGTTGCCGCCGGGGAGATGGGGCACACAAAAAAGGCTCCCGAAGGAGCCTTTTGGTCGGGTCGCAACGCGGGTGCGCTGGAGCCGGGTGGCATTACACGCGCTTGCGGTATTCGCCAGTGCGGGTGTCGATTTCAATCTTGTCGCCCTGGGCCACGAAGATGGGCACGCCCACGTCAAAGCCGGTGGCAATCTTGGCGGGCTTGAGCACCTTGCCCGATGTGTCGCCCTTGACGGCGGGTTCGGTCCAGGTGATTTCACGCACCACGCTGGTGGGCAGTTCGACGGAAATGGCCTTGCCTTCGTAGAACACCACTTCCACGGCCATGCCGTCTTCCAGGTAGTTCAGGGTGTCGCCCATGTTTTCGGCTTCAACTTCGTACTGGTTGTACTCGGTGTCCATGAACACGTACAGGGGGTCGGCAAAGTAGGAGTAGGTGCAGTCCTTCTTGTCCAGGATGACCTGGTCGATCTTGTCGTCGGCCTTGAACACGACTTCGGTGCCGAAGTTGGCGATCAGGCTCTTGAGCTTCATGCGCACGGTGGCGGAGTTGCGGCCGCCGCGGCTGTATTCGGTCTTCAGGACCACCATGGGGTCTTTGCCGTGCATGATGACGTTGCCGGCGCGGATTTCTTGAGCAATTTTCATAGAGATCAAATAACAGGAGTCGCTGTTAGCCTGTGCTGTCAGCGTTATAGGCCGCTGTCTGCGGCGGAGGCATGATTTGCCCCTCTCACGCGGCAATATCAGCAAAGCCCTAAATTTTACCGTTTTTTCAGGACGAATGCGATCAGCTGCGTGCCCAGGTCGTCCATTTGCAGTAGCCGCTGGCGGGTGGCCTGCATGGTTTTTGACCATGTGTTGAGGTGTATCAATGGCAGGGAGGCGCTGCCGGATGGGCCGGTTACGCCGTTCCAGGCGTAGTGAAAGGCCTGCAGGGTGGCGTCGGCGTCCAGCATGTCCAGGAAGGCGTCCAGCTTGGCGTGGTGGGCGGCGTCCTGTTGCGGGTAGATGTGCCAGACCAGCGGTTTGCCGGCCCACAGTCCGCGCACCACGGAGTCTTCACCCCGCACGCAGTTCAGGTCGCAGGCCCACAGCAGGTGGTCAAAGTCGCGCTGGGTCAGG
>JBAQKO010000027.1:0-7718 GCA_049301075.1 Rhodoferax sp. | reverse complement strand
ATGTAGCTGCGCGCCGCCGTGCGCACCGTCAGGTACTTCTGCTCCGCCTTGAAATAGATCACCTGCTGCAAGGGTACGCGCTCGGTTCGACCCCGCTCCTGGATCACCAGCGTTTCCTGCGGCAAATCGGCCTCCAACCCCCGTGACAATTGCCTGAGGCGCTCCACTTTTTGTAGCGCCTGCTGCAAGCGCTCCTGTCGCACCGGCTTGGTCAGGTAGTCCAGCGCCTCCAACTCAAAGGCCTCCACAGCGTGCTCGGCATAGGCGGTCACAAAAATCAGCGCGGGCGCTTCCGCCATCGTTTGCAGGGTACGCGCCAGGGCCAGGCCATCGGCACCCGGCATGTGGATGTCGAGCAGCGCGACATCAAAATGCTGGCGCTGCAGCAACTCCATGGCCTGCACGGCATTCGCCGCCTCGCCGGCCAGCGCCACCGATGGGGACGTGCAGTCTGCCAGCAGCGTGCGCATGCGCGCGCGCGCCAGTTGCTCGTCGTCCACCACCAGAACCTGAAGCGCGCTCACAGTGGCACCTCAATGCGGACCTGGTACACCCCGTCCTTCAACCCGCTGCGAAACTGGCCCTGCACGTCATGCAGCAAACCCAAGCGGTCACGCACATTGCGCAAAGCCAGACCGTGGCCACCCGTGCCCTGGCCCGCCGGAACCGTATTCGTTACCTTGATCAGCACCGTAGACCCCCGAAGTTGCGTGGATATTTTCACCTGTGCGCCCGTGGCACTGGGCTCCACGCCATGTTGCACCGCATTCTCCACCAGCGGCTGCAGCAGCAACGGTGGCAGGCGGGCCGCATTGGCGGCCGGGTCCAGCACCCACTGCACCCGCAGCCGGTCACCAAAACGCACCTGTTCAATGGCCAGGTAGCGCTGCGCCAGGGCAATTTCCTCTGCCAGGGTCACCGGCTCTCCCGCGTCCTTGAGCGCGTGGCGGAACAGGTCGCTCAGGTCCTCCAGCAGCATCTCGGCCTTGGCGGGCTCGGCCCGCACCAGGGCGATGGCGCTGTTAAGCGTGTTGAACAGGAAGTGCGGGCGTATGCGCGACTGCAGTTCCGCCAGACGCGCCGAGGTGTCGGCGGGCATGCGCCCCTTGGCGCGCATCACCAGCGCGGCTACCAGAATCGCGGACAGCAGAGCGCCGGTGCTGGCGCTGGCCACCCAGGGGGGTACCTCCAGCAGGCCGGTAACGGCGAGCATGGCGCACCCATACAGACCCGCCAGGGCACCCAGCACCACGCCAACGGCATATTGCAGCCAGGGCGCCACGCGGGCCAGCAGGCGTTTGATGGCGCACGCCGTCAGCAGCCAGACCAGGGTGGCCGGCAACGCCGCGCCGGTCACCAGTGAAACCCGCAGCACCCACTCCATGAAGCCCGCGGAGGCAAACGTCGCCCCCACGGCCACCGCCAACTCGACAAACAGCACCGCGCGCAGCACCACCCCCGTCTGACAGGCGTCAAACACCAAAGCCGGCACCGGCGGTGGCGCAATGGCGTCCAGCCCGGATATGGGTTCCTGGAACGCCGATAATATTTGGGTGTCTTTCATGAACCCGGATTTTGACTCCATTACCTGCATCGCTCCCCATGTCACAAAACCAACTCGATAAAAAATCCCAAGCGTGGTCGGCCCTGTTCTCGGAGCCCATGAGCGATCTGGTCAAACGCTACACCTCCAGCGTGTTCTTCGACAAACGCCTGTGGCAGGCCGACATCGCTGGCAGCCTGGCCCACGCCGAGATGCTGGCCACCCAGGGCATCATCAGCGCGGACGATCACGCGTCCATTGTGCGCGGCATGGCGCAGATCACCGCCGACATCGCATCCGGCGCCTTCGAATGGAAGCTGGACCTGGAGGACGTGCACCTCAACATCGAAGCCCGCCTGACCCAACTGGTGGGTGACGCCGGCAAGCGCCTGCACACCGGCCGCTCCCGCAACGACCAGGTCGCCACCGACGTGCGGCTGTGGCTGCGCGGCGAGATCGACCTGATTGGCGAACTGCTGGTGGACCTGCAGAAATCCCTGCTAGACGTGGCCGAGAAGCATGTGGACGTGATCCTGCCCGGTTTCACCCACCTGCAGGTGGCCCAACCGGTGAGCTTTGGCCACCACATGCTGGCCTACGTGGAAATGTTCAGCCGCGATGCCGAGCGCTTTGCCGAGGTGCGCGCCCGCACCAACCGCCTGCCGCTGGGCGCCGCCGCCCTGGCCGGCACCACCTACCCGCTGGACCGCGAGCGCGTGGCCCGCACGCTGGGTATGGTCGATGCCGCTGGTAACCCGCAGGTCTGCCAGAACAGCCTGGACGCCGTGAGCGACCGCGACTTCGCGATTGAGTTCACATCCGCCGCCACGCTGACCATGGTGCACATCAGCCGCATGAGCGAAGAGTTCATTCTGTGGATGAGCCAGAACTTCGGCTTCATCAAGATTGCGGACCGTTTCACCACCGGCAGCTCCATCATGCCGCAGAAGAAAAACCCCGACGTGCCCGAACTGGCACGCGGCAAGACCGGTCGCGTGGTGGGCCACCTGATGGGCCTGATCACCCTGATGAAGGGCCAGCCCCTGGCCTACAACAAGGACAACCAGGAAGACAAGGAGCCGCTGTTCGATACCGTCGACACGCTCAAAGACACACTGCGCATCTTCAGCGAGATGGTGGGCGGCCAGATCAACCCCGCCACCGGACAGAAGGACGGCGGCATCACCGTCAACCCGGTCCCGATGGAACAGGCGGCACTGCGCGGTTACGCCACGGCGACCGATCTGGCCGACTACCTGGTCAAAAAGGGCCTGCCCTTCCGCGACGCGCACGAGGTGGTGGCCCACGCCGTGAAAGCGGCGACTTCGCATCAGGTGGACTTGTCGGAGCTGCCGCTGACCGTGTTGCAGGAATTCAACCCGGGCATCGAGAAAGACGTGTACGAAGCCCTGAGCCTGCGCGGCTCACTGAATGCGCGCAATACGCTGGGCGGCACGGCCCCCGCGCAGGTACTGGCGCAACTCGCGCGGCACCGGACGCGGCTGGCGTGATCAGCTGGCCTTGACGGCCAGCACGGGGCAGGAGACGGTCAACAGGATCTCCTGGGCGACGCTGCCCATGATGAGTTTCCCCACGGGAGATCGTTTGCGCAGGCCGATGATGAGCACATAGGGCTGCAAGGCTTCCACCAGGGCATCAATCTCCTCGACCGCATTTTTGCCCCGCACGAATTTCTTGAATTCAGCGTCCAGGCCGGTGTTGCGCAGTAGCTCTTCCACCCGCTCCACGTCCTGCGCATCGGACAGCGAGTCATCGTCCTTGCGGCCACCGGGGCCGGCATTGACCACCATCAGACGCTCGTTGCGGCGTTTCGCAATTTCGATGCCCTTGTCCAGCGCGGCTTGTCCTTCCGGACGGGGTGCATAAGCGACGAGTATGGTCATACGTTTCTTTCTCTGGTTGTTTCCGTGTTGGCGCCAAGTCCCAGTGAGCCTACCAAAACCACCCTGGCGGGTCAAATCCCGCCCGCGCCGTCGCGCCCCTGGCACGGGACGGCATTTGCAATATGGCGACCGGATGACTATGGTTGCGTCAGAGCGATCGGCGGAAAAGGAGGCAAATATGTCTGGCTACCCCGTTGTTGAGCAGGATGGCTGCTGCGCGTCCGTTTCGACCCAGAGAGAGCCCACTGGGCGGTGGTTGTCGTGGGTGCACTTTGAGCGCGATAGCGACTTTGCCCGCTTGAAAAACCATGCGGGCACCCCCCACCGGGTGCCCAATGACTTCCCCAACGAAGAGAAGGCGGTACTGGCCGCCTATGAATTGGCCCGCGAGTTGATCGCCAAGGGCCAGGCGGCGCCGTTGCGCTGATCCGTTGCGACGGCGGTGCTCAGGCGGCCAGCTTTCCGTTGCCTGGGCCGCGCCGGGACACCCAGAACATGCCGCAGGCAATGGCAACCAGAACGACCACATAGAACAGCAACTGCATGCCGGCAGGTTGCGGGTCGTAGCCGATCAATCCATGCAGCAAGATGCCCACTGCTGAAGACTGCGACAACACCGACGACGTATCCCACAGCGGCGCACCCAGACTCGGCAACAGGTCCGCCTGAATCAGGAACCGTGCCGCCTGCGACGCCATGCTGGCCGCCAGCAGCAACACCAGGATGCCGGTGATCGAAAAGAACCAGCGCAGGGGAATGCGCAGCAGACCGGCATACAGCAATCCACCCACCAGCACCCCCGCAGCCAAGCCGCTGGCACCGCCGGTCACGGTGGTGCGCAGACCGCCCTCGCCACTGGTGGCCAGACTGTAGAGGAACAGGACTGTCTCAGAACCCTCGCGCAATACCGCGAGCGCCACCACCAGAAAAATGGCAGACCGCGTTCGCGTTCCCTCGCTGACGGCGCGTGCGGCGTTTTGCGCCTGTGCCGCCATTTCCCGGCCGTGGGCCGACATCCAGATGTTGTGCCAGGCCAGCATGCCCACAGCGAGCGTGAGCACGCCGGCTTGAAACAACTCCTGCCCCATCCCGCTGGCCAGGTTGGAAATCGCCTCCATGCTGGAGGCCACCAATGCGGCGCCCACCAGCCCGGCTACCAGCCCGCCGACAATCCAGTGCGACCGCCGGGAAATGCCCCGTGTGGCCGCGACCATGATGCTGATGATCAGCGACGCTTCCAGTGATTCACGAAAGACGATGAGGGCAGCAGCAAACATGGTGGTTCGGTCTCCGCAAATTTATTCGACAACAATCGTGCCCTGGGCGGCCGCTTCGGTTTCGTGGTATTCCTCAACGAAGGGGTAACGGCCGGGCTTCAGGGGACCCAGGTTGATGGTGGCGCTGGCATTGCCCGGGATCACCTTCTCGCGGCCCAGCGGCTTGCTTTCAAACTCGGCGGGCGTAGCATCCTTGTTGACCACCAGCAGCTTGATTTTCTTGCCCGCGGGAAGCCGGACTTCCTTGGGTTCAAATGCGTGGTTCTGGATGGTGAGCGTGAATTCTTCCGGGGCCGCCACTGCATGGCCGACAGCAAAAGACAACAGGGCAATGGACAAAAGACGTTTCATGATTCGATCCGGTTATTCAAAACACCAATGATAATGATTCTCATTGAATGATGCAAGTATCCCGGAAAATTCGTAGTGCCATTAAATTCCGACGGATTTCGTAAGGGAACCATCCGCCTTCCCCTACCATCTAGCCCTTACAGGAGATAACCATGCCCGTGATCACCAATATCGAAGATTTGCGCGTGCTCGCCCAAAAGCGCGTGCCCCGCATGTTCTACGACTACGCCGACTCCGGCTCGTGGACCGAAAGCACCTACCGCGCCAACGAAAGCGACTTCCAGAGCATCAAGCTGCGCCAGCGTGTGGCCGTGAACATGGAAAACCGCAGCACGGCCACCACCATGATCGGCCAGAAAGTGGCCATGCCGGTCGCCATTGCTCCCACGGGCCTGACCGGCATGCAGCATGCCGACGGAGAGATCAAGGCGGCCAATGCTGCCAAGAAATTCGGCATCCCGTTTACGCTGTCCACCATGAGCATCTGCTCCATTGAAGACGTGGCCCAGGAAACCGGCGGCCACCCGTTCTGGTTCCAGCTGTATGTGATGAAGGACCGCGACTTCATCGAGCGCCTGATCGACCGCGCCAAGGCCGCCGGTTGCTCGGCCCTGGTCCTCACGCTGGACCTGCAGATTCTCGGCCAGCGCCACAAGGACCTGAAAAACGGCCTTTCCGCCCCCCCCAAACCCACCCTGGCCAACATGATCAACCTGGCGACCAAGCTGCGCTGGTGCATGGGCATGGCGGGCACCCGCAGGCGCCAGTTCGGCAACATCGTGGGCCACGTCAAGGGCGTGGACGACATGGGCAACCTGGGTGCCTGGACCGCCCAGCAATTCGACCCGGCGTTGAACTGGGGCGACGTGGAGTGGATCAAGAAGCGCTGGGGCGGCAAACTCATCCTCAAGGGCATCCAGGACGTGGAAGACGCCAAGCTGGCCGTGGCCAGCGGCGCCGATGCGCTCATCGTGTCCAACCATGGCGGACGCCAGCTCGACGGCGCAGAGTCCTCCATCCGCGCCCTGCCCGCCATCGTCGATGCCGTGGGCCAGCAGATCGAGGTGCATATGGATGGCGGCATCCGCAGCGGTCAGGACGTGCTCAAGGCCCGTGCCCTGGGCGCCCAAGGCACCTACATTGGCCGGGCCTTCCTGTACGGTCTGGGCGCCATGGGCGAAGAAGGCGTGACCAAGGCGCTGGAAATCATCCACCGCGAACTGGACCTGACCATGGCTTTTGCCGGCCATACCCAAATCGATACCGTGGACAAGCGCATCCTGCTGCCCGGCACCTACCCCACCTGAACCCCTACCGCATGTCCTCACCCGAAAACACTTCGCCCCTCCCTGCTCCCGCTGCATCCAGCCATTGCGGCGTAAGCGCCTGGTGGCGCGCCGCCACCATCGGCAGCCTGCTGGCCCTGGCCCTTGGCACGGCCACCGGCATGAGCATGTTTGAACAATTCAAGGCCCAGATCAAGCACCTGCAAACCCAGCTGCAAGCCACCTCGCAGATCAAGTACATCGCAGTACTCACCGACAGCAAGCAAACGCCGGCCATGCTGGTCACGCTGGACCCGCAGGAAGGCGCCTTGCAAATCCAGCGCCTGAACGCCGTGAGCGAAGGCCGCGAAGACAGCATGCAGCTGTGGGCCCTGCCGGCCAGCGGCCAGCCGCGCTCGCTGGGCGTGCTGGAGAGCAAGGGCAAGACCCTGCGCCTGAATGCCAATGACGCCACCCTGGCGAACGTGTCCCAACTGGCCATCAGTGTGGAAGACAAAGGCGGCGTGGCCGAAAGCCACGGGCCCCGCCTGCCCTACCTGTTCAAGGGATCGGTGGTGCAAAAAGCACTGTGAGCCCCTAGTGTGGTGAACCCCTCCGCACCGCCGCTGGCACGCCGTATTGCCCACCTGGACATGGACGCGTTCTACGCGTCAGTGGAGTTGTTGCGCTACCCGCAGCTCAAGGGGCTGGCCGTCGTCATTGGCGGGGGGCGCCGCCGGATGGACGACGCCTTGCTCGCGGCCTACGCCGATGTGCCGCTGCACAAGATCCCGGTCGACCAGTTCCCCACGCTGCAGGGCTACACCGGCCGCGGCGTCATCACCACTGCCACCTACGCCGCGCGCCAGTTTGGGGTGGGGTCGGCCATGGGGCTGATGAAAGCTGCCAAGCTGTGCCCGCAAGCCATCTTGCTGCCGGTGGATTTTGACGAGTACCGCAAATATTCGCGCCTCTTCAAGGCCATCATCACCGACATCGCCCCGCTCATGGAGGACCGCGGCGTGGACGAGGTCTATATCGACTTCACCGCCGTCCCCGGCGGCCAGCGCGAGGGCGGCCGCGTACTGGCGCGGCTGCTGCAAAAAAGCATTTTTGACGCCACGGGCCTGACCTGCTCGGTCGGCGTTGCTCCCAACAAGCTGCTGGCCAAGATGGCCAGCGAGTTCAACAAACCCAACGGCATTGCCATCGTGCAGCCGGAGGACCTGCAAACCCTGATCTGGCCCCTGGCCTGCCGCAAGATCAACGGCATCGGCCCCAAGGCCGACGAAAAGCTCAAGGGCTTCGGGATTGAGACCATTGGTCAGCTCGCGGCGCGCGACCGGGTCTGGCTGATGCAGACCTTTGGCCCCCGGAC
>JBAQKO010000026.1:0-3476 GCA_049301075.1 Rhodoferax sp. | reverse complement strand
GGATGTGGGCGCGGCGGCCCAGATCCGCGGCGAGCTGCTGGCCCTGCGCGACGCCGGCTGCGCCGTGCTGGTGGTGAGCGAGGAGCTCGACGAGCTGTTTGAAGTGTGCGACCGCCTGCACGTGATTGCACGCGGCCGCTTGTCGCCGTCGGTACCGATTGCCGAGGCGTCGGTGGAAAAAATGGGGGAATGGATGAGTGGTTTGTGGACAGTAGCCGATCAGGGCGGGGTGCAACATGCTCAAACTTGAAGCGCGGCCACAACCCTCACGCCTGTGGAGCTACGCCTCACCCGTGCTGGCGCTGGCATGCACCGTCGTCATTGGCGTCGTGCTGTTTGCGTTGCTGGGAAAAGACCCGGTGCGCGGCCTGCAGATTTTTTTCTGGGAGCCCATCCGCAACGGCTACGCGCTGGGTGAGCTGGTGGTCAAGGCCACGCCCTTGCTGCTGATTGCACTGGGCCTGGCGGTGTGCTTCCGCTCCAACGTGTGGAACATCGGTGCCGAGGGGCAGTACATCCTGGGCGCCATTGCTGCCAGCGGCATCGCTCTGTTGGCCGACAGCAGCACCGGGGGCTGGATTGTGGTGCCCGTGCTGCTGGCCGGTGTGCTGGGCGGCATGGTGTGGGCCGGCATTACGGCGCTGCTGCGCGACCGTTTCCACGCCAATGAAATTCTGGTGAGCCTGATGCTGGTGTACGTGGCCGTGCAGGTGCTGGGCTATCTGGTGTTTGGCCCCTGGAAAGACCCGCTGGGCTACAACTTTCCGCAGACCAAAAGCTTCGAGGCGGTCACCCGCATTCCCCGCCTGTTTGCCGGTTCGCGCGTGAACATCGGGCTGGTTTTTGCCTTGCTCGGCGTGGCCGGCATCTGGGTGTTCCTGTTTCGCACCCGTGCCGGCTTTGCCCTGCAGGTGGGCGGGCTGGCGCCAGCGGCGGCGCGCTACGCCGGGTTTTCCTCGCGCCGTGCCCTGTGGACGGCCTTGCTGATCTCCGGCGGCATGGCCGGCCTGGCGGGCGCGCTGGAGGTGGCCGGCCCCATTGGCCAGCTCACGCCCTACGTGCCGGCGGGCTACGGCTTTGCCGCCATCATCGTGGCCTATGTGGGGCGCCTCCACCCGGTGGGCATGGTGTTCTCGGCCATTCTGATGAGCATGTTTTACATCGGTGGTGAACTGGCGCAGTCGCGCCTGGGCCTGCCCAAATCGCTGACCGGTGTGTTCCAGGGGCTGCTGCTGTTCACCCTGCTGGCGTGCGACACCCTGGTGAACTACCGGCTGCGCTGGTTGCAGGACGGAGGAAAAAAATAATGGAAGCCTATGCACTGCTGATCGCCTCAACCCTCAATGCCGGCACCGTGCTGGCCATTGCCGCGCTGGGGCTCTTGATCAATGAGAAGGCCGGCATCGTCAACCTGGGTGCCGAGGGCATGATGCTGTGCGCCGCCATTGCCGGCTTTGCCACGGTGGTGCACACCGGCAGCGACAGCCTGGGCTTTGCGGCCGGTCTGGCCGCCGGGGCGCTCATGGCGGCGGTGTTTGGGGGGCTGGTCATCTGGCTCAATACCAACCAGTACGCCACCGGGCTGGCGCTGAGCCTGTTTGGCGCCGGCTTTTCGGCCTTTGCCGGCATTGGCTACGTGCAGGCCAAGATTCCCGAGCGTCCCCGCTTTGCTGTGCCGTTCCTGTCGGACATTCCGCTGGTTGGCCCGGCGCTGTTTCGCCAGCATCCGCTGGTGTACCTGACCATGGCGTTTGTGGCCGGCCTGATCTGGTTCCTGTACCGCACCCGTGCAGGCCTGGTTTTGCGCAGCGTGGGCGAGAACCCCGAGTCCGCCCATGCGCTGGGCTACCCGGTGCGCTGGATCCGTCTGGCGGCCGTGGTGGTGGGCGGCGCGCTGTGCGGGCTGGCGGGTGCCTACATCTCCATCGTCTACACCCCGCTGTGGACCGAAGGCATGGTGGCCGGCAAAGGCTGGATCGCGCTGGCCTTGACCACGTTCGCCACCTGGCGCCCGGCACGGGTCTTGCTCGGTGCCTATCTGTTCGGGGGTGTCACCATGCTCCAATTCCATTTGCAGGGCGTGGGCGTGGAAATGCCCAGCCAGTTTCTGACCATGTTGCCGTACCTGGCCACCATTGTGGTGCTGGCCTTGATCTCGCGTAACCCGCGCTGGATTCGGATTAACATGCCAGCTTCGATTGGAAGGCCGTTTTACCCTGGCGCCTAGACTGCGGAACGCTGCCCCGGATTTTTCGTCCTTAACCTGACCTTTTCTAGAAGGAACTGACATGACCGATTTGCAAAAACGTTCGCTGCTGAAAGTGGCAGCACTGACCGCTGTGGCCAGCGCTGCGTTGGTGGGTTGCGGCAAGAAGGAAGAGCCGGCACCGGCACCTGCGCCCGCGCCGGCCGCCTCGGCACCTGCGCCCAAGCCGGCACCGCTGAAAATTGCCTTTGCCTACGTGGGCCCTGTGGGTGATGGCGGCTGGAGCTATGCCCATGACAACGGCCGCAAGGCGGTAGAGAAGGAATTTGGCGACAAGGTTGCCACGACCTTTGTGGAAAGCGTGGCGGAGTCTGCCGATGCCGAGCGGGTGTTCCGCGACATGGTGGGCCAGGGCAACAAGCTGATTTTTGGCACCACGTTTGGCTACATGGAGCCCATGCTCAAGGTGGCCGCCGATACCAAGGATGTGCATTTTGAGCACGCAACCGGCTACAAGACCGCCGAGAACATGAGCACCTACGACAGCCGCACCTACGAAGGCGCGTACATGGCCGGTGTGATTGCCGGCAAGATGAGCAAGACCGGCACGCTGGGCGTGGTGGCCTCGGTGCCAATCCCCGAAGTGATCCGCAACATCAACAGCTTCACACTGGGCGCGCAGAGCAGCAACCCCAAGATCAAGACCAAGGTGGTGTGGGTCAACGAGTGGTTCAACCCACCCAAAGAAACCGAAGCGGCCACCAGCCTGATCAACGGCGGCGCCGACGTGCTGTTTCAGAACACCGACTCACCGGCCGTGCTCAAGACCGCGCAGGACAAGGGCAAGCGCGCCTTCGGCTGGGACTCCGACATGACCGCCTACGGTCCCAAGGCCCACCTGGCGTCTGCCATCATCAACTGGGGTCCGTACTACATCAAGACCGTCAAGGACGCGCTGGATGGCAAGTCGACGAGCGGCCAGAGCTGGTGGGGCGTGAAGGAAGGCGCGATTGACATCGTGTCCATTGCCGAAGACGTGCCGGCCGAAACCAAGGCCAAGGTCGACGAGGTGAAGGCGGGCCTGAAGGATGGCAGCTTTGTCATCTGGAAGGGCCCGATCGTGGACAACACCGGCAAGGTACAGATCAAGAAAGACGAAGTCGCTGATGACAAGTTCCTGGGTAGCCTGAGCTTCTACGTCAAGGGCGTGGAAGGCAAGATTCCCGGCGGCAAGTAAGCCGTAGCGCACAAGCCAAAGGCCGCTTTCGAG
>JBAQKO010000025.1:0-37695 GCA_049301075.1 Rhodoferax sp. | reverse complement strand
GTCAAAGGGCGCCTGAATGTGCGCGATGCCGCCATGGTTCCCATGCGCGAATTGCACAAGCTCACACAACAACCCGTCAGCCTGAGTGTGCGCCAGGGTGACGAAATTGTGTATGTGGAACGCGCCTACAGCGAACGCTCCGGTATGCAGGTGGTGCGCGCCATAGGCGGCCGTGCTCCACTGCACCTGACGTCCGTGGGCAAATTGTTCCTGTCTGCGGATGACCCCCAGCGCATCCGCTCCTACGCGGCGCGCACGGGCCTGCAAGGGCACACGAAAAACAGCATCACGCAACTCGAAGATCTGGAGCGGGAACTCTCCAAGGTGCGGCAATACGGTCAGGCCAGCGACAACGAAGAACTGGAGCTTGGGGTGCGTTGCATGGCCGCAGGCATCTACGACGATCAGGACAAGCTGGTGGCAGGGCTGTCCATATCGGCGCCCTCGGAGCGCCTGGAAGACAGCTGGTTGCCCAAGTTAAAGGAAGCCGCCCGGCAGATATCAGAAACGCTGGGACACAAGCCCAGCACCTCCCGTTAACCTAGCCCCTTAATTGGTGGCAATCCGCTGGTCGATTTCGGTTCGGGCCAGTGGTACAGCCCGGTTGGCAGGTGCCGGAAAGGACTCGACCCAGCGCCGCACGCGCTCCGCATCGGCGATGCGGCTGAGTTTTCCGGCAGAGTCCAGAAACACCATGATGAGTTGGCGTCCGGCCACCTTGGCCTGCATGACCAGACACTGGCCTGCTTCGGTGATGTAGCCCGTTTTCTGCAAACCGATGTCCCACGCGGGATTCTTCACCAGTCGGTTGGTGTTGTTGTACTGCAAGGTCCGGCGACCCACGGCAACCTGGTAACCCGTCGAGGTGGACAGCTCCCGCAAGGTCGGGTCACCCGATGCAAAATTCACCAAGGTAGCCAAGTCACGGGCGCTCGACTGGTTCTTGCTCGACAGCCCCGTTGGCTCGACATAGCTGGTATCCATCATCCCCAACATCCGGGCACGGGCATTCATCAGGCCGACAAACACCGGAAGTCCGCCGGGATAGCTGCGTCCCAAGGCATGGGCCGCACGGTTTTCGCTGGACATCAACGCCAAGTGCAGCAACTCACCACGGCTCAGCTCGGTTCCCACGCTCAACCGGGACGAACTCCCCTTTTCCGTGTCCACGTCTGCCTGGGTGATGGTGATCATCTCGTCCATGGGCAGCTTGGCTTCACTGATGAGCAAACCGGTCATCAACTTGGTAATGGAGGCAATGGGAAGCACTGCCATTTCATTTTTCCGGAACAGCACTTCCTTGGTGTCCTGGTCGACCACCAGTGCGACGCTGGACTTCAGATCCAGCGCATCCCGCCCCCCGTGCAAACCGGCAAGCTGCCCGTACGAGGGCGCCTTGGGAACTGCGGCAACCCGCACCACCGGGCGCTTGCGCGCGACCTGCATCTTGGCAGGAATACGCTTGACGACGCGCTGTTTGACGGTGGTGGACTGCCGTTGGGTTGCAGTCGCCTGGGTTGACACCAACGCCAGCGAAGACAAAACGGCCAGCATACCGAACCGGAAAATATGTCGTTTCATAAGGTCTTCCAACAGTGCAACAAGGCAAGCGAACAAAAATTAGGCGGGGAACCTTGCGGACAGGTCAGAATTTAAACAAAAAAGTCGCGCAAGATCAAGCACTTGCGCGACAAACTTCAACAAATAGGTAGCTAATAGGTATTTACCCTAACCCTGCGCAGCCACCCGATCGGCCTTGCTCTGCAACTTGTTGAGCGCACTGAGGTAGGCCTTGGCCGACGCGACCACGATATCGGGGTCGGCACCAACGCCATTCACCACTCGCCCGCTGTTTTGCAGACGCACGGTCACTTCCCCCTGGCTTTCCGTGGAGCCGCTGATGGCGTTGACGGAATACAGCACCATCTCGGCGCCGCTCTTGACGTGCGCTTCGATCGCCTTCAGGGAGGCGTCCACGGGCCCATTGCCCTCCGATGTACCCCGGACCTCTTTGCCATCCACGGTAAACACAATGGACGCCTGCGGGCGCTCACCGGTTTCGCTGTGCTGCGACAGCGACACAAAGCCATACTGTTCCTTGTCGTGCGTGATGCTCTCGTCGCTCACCAAGGCAAGAATGTCTTCGTCAAAGATCTCGCTCTTGCGGTCTGCCAGCTCCTTGAAGCGCGCAAAGGCGGCGTTGATGTCCCCCTCACTCTCCATCTGCACGCCCAGCTCCTGCAGGCGCTGCTTGAACGCGTTGCGCCCACTCAACTTGCCCAGAATGATCTTGTTGGCCGTCCAGCCCACATCTTCTGCACGCATGATTTCGTAAGTGTCACGGGCCTTCAGGACTCCGTCCTGGTGGATACCAGAGGCATGGGCAAACGCGTTGGCGCCTACCACTGCCTTGTTGGGCTGCACCACGAAGCCAGTGGTCTGGCTGACCATGCGGCTCGCCGCCAGAATGTGGCGGGTATCAATACCTACATCCAGGTTGAAGTAGTCCCGGCGGGTTTTGACCGCCATGACCACCTCTTCCAGGCTGCAGTTGCCCGCCCGTTCCCCCAGACCATTGATGGTGCACTCCACCTGGCGCGCGCCACCGATCTTGACGCCCGCCAGTGAATTGGCCACCGCCATGCCCAGATCGTTATGGCAATGAACCGACCAGATGGCCTTGTCAGAATTGGGAATGCGCTCGCGCAGGGTCTTGATGAAGTTGCCGTACAGCTCCGGAATGGCATAGCCCACCGTATCGGGGACATTGATGGTGGTAGCGCCTTCCTGGATAACCGCTTCAATGACGCGGCACAAAAAATCCACATCGCTGCGGTACCCGTCTTCGGGGCTGAACTCGATATCTTCCACAAGGTTGCGGGCGAACCGCACCGATTGCCGTGCCTGCTCCAGCACCTGGTCCGGCGTCATGCGCAGCTTCTTCTCCATGTGCAAGGCAGATGTGGCAATGAAGGTATGGATGCGGGCGCGGTTAGCCCCCTTGAGCGCCTCTGCGGCGCGGGAAATGTCGCGATCATTGGCCCGCGACAGCGAGCAAATCGTGGAGTCCTTGATGGTGTTGGCGATGAGCTGGACGGCTTCGAAATCCCCGTTGGAGCTGGCAGCAAAGCCGGCCTCGATCACGTCCACTTTCAACCGTTCCAGTTGCCGGGCAATGCGCAGTTTCTCGTCACGCGTCATGGACGCGCCCGGAGATTGTTCGCCATCGCGCAACGTGGTGTCAAAAATGATTAATTTGTCAGCCATCTCATACTCCTGTTGATCTTCAAAATCCGCAACCTGAAACAATGCCACTGAACGCAAAAGGCCCGTTGCGGATGCTAACGGGCCTTTGTGGAACAGCGTGCGTGCGCTACTTCTTCCGCCCGTTATGGCGTAGGAGAGTTAGCGCTAGCACAGAGGTATTCATGGGTTCAATGTAACACAAGTCCGCACGGGTCCACCGACGATGCCTGCCACAAGGTTACTTGTGCAAACCACGCTCATCCGGCTCATCGGTTGAGGTACTGATGACACTGGTCTGAACACCTTTGGCTTTACGCCAGCCATAAACCGCATAGCCACTCAGCCCGTACACAACGAACAGGCCGAACATGACGGTTGGCGGGTCGATGTTGATGACAGCAATGCCCAGGGCGATCAGCACGATGACCACGAAGGGCACACTCTTCTTCATGCTGACGTCCTTGAAACTGTAGAAAGGGACATTGGTCACCATGGTCAATCCGGCATACATCGCCAGCACAAACATAGGCCACGCGACGGTGCTGCCCTTTACGCCGAGATCGGTGCAGACCCAAATAAAACCCGCCACCAGGGCCGCTGCCGCAGGGGAAGGGAGCCCCTGGAAATAACGCTTGTCCACCACCGCCGTGTTCACATTGAAACGTGCCAGGCGCAGGGCGGCGCAAGCACAGTACACGAAGGCGGCAAACCACCCCCAGCGCCCCAGGCCCTTGAGTGCCCATACATAGGAAATAAGGGCCGGCGCCGCCCCAAAGGAGACCATGTCAGACAAGGAGTCCATCTGCTCCCCGAATGCGCTTTGCGTATTGGTCATGCGTGCCACACGTCCATCCAGGCTGTCGAGCACCATGGCACAGAAAACCCCGACGGCTGCCAACTCAAAGCGCCCGTTCACGGCCATGACGATGGCATAAAAGCCACCAAACAATGCGGCCAGCGTAAACAGGTTGGGCAGGATGTAAATGCCTTTTCGCCGTTTGCGCACCACCACGGGACCATTGTCGATCAGGTCTAGATCAGTTCCATCATGCATAGATTCTCCTTGCCAGGCGCATTCGGGTGAAACCGAATTCCCCACCAGGGGGCCAACGGCCACGGCTACAAGTCAAAGTGTAAGCCAGCCATCGAATATTTACCCAAAACACACGCCATTCAAAATAACAAAGGCCACCGAAGTGGCCTTTATTCATCTGCCCAGGGGCATCAGTTGCGGGTTTGATCCACCAGCTTGTTCTTGGCAATCCAGGGCATCATGGCACGCAGCTTGTTGCCCACCACTTCGATGCTGTGGTCGGCCGTGTTGCGGCGGCGGGCCGTCATCGATGGGTAGTTCAGGCGACCTTCCTGGATGAACATCTTGGCGTAGTCACCATTCTGGATGCGCTTGAGCGCATTGCGCATGGCAGCGCGGGACTGGTCATTGATGACCTCAGGACCGGTCACATACTCGCCAAACTCCGCGTTATTGGAGATGGAGTAGTTCATGTTGGCAATGCCGCCTTCGTAGATCAGGTCGACGATGAGCTTGAGCTCGTGCAGGCACTCGAAGTAGGCCATTTCAGGAGCGTAGCCGGCCTCGACCAGGGTTTCATAACCCATCTTGATCAGTTCAACGGCGCCGCCGCACAGCACGGCCTGCTCGCCAAACAAATCGGTCTCGGTTTCTTCCTTGAAGTTGGTCTCGATAATGCCAGCCTTGCCGCCGCCGTTGGCCATGGCATAGCTCAGGGCCAGGTCACGGGCCTTGCCGGACTTGTCCTGGTGGATGGCGATCAGGTGGGGCACGCCGCCACCCTGGGTGTAGGTGTTGCGCACGGTGTGGCCGGGGGCCTTGGGCGCCACCATCCACACGTCCAGGTCGGCACGGGGAACGACCTGGTTGTAGTGCACGTTGAAACCGTGGGCAAACACCAGGGACGCGCCCTGCTTGATGTTGGGAGCGACGTTGTTGGTGTACACCTCGGCGATCTGTTCGTCGGGCAACAGGATCATGACCACGTCAGCAGCCTTGACGGCATCGTTCACTTCCATGACGGTCAGGCCGGCCTTGCCAACCTTGTCCCAGGAAGCGCCACCCTTGCGCAGGCCGACAACCACTTTCACGCCACTGTCGTTCAGATTCTGGGCGTGTGCGTGACCCTGGCTGCCGTAACCGATGATGGCAACGGTCTTGCCCTTGATCAGGCTCAGGTCGCAATCCTTGTCGTAAAAAACCTTCATTTCTTCTCTCCGTTGTAAAAATTCAAACTCGCAGAATGCGTTCGCCACGGCCAATGCCACTGGAGCCGGTGCGCACCGTCTCCAGAATGGCCGCGTGCTCCAATGCCTCCAGGAAGGCGTCGTTTTTGGACTGGTCACCGGTCAACTCGATGGTGTAACTCTTGTCCGTCACGTCAATGATGCGGCCACGGAAGATATCTGCCATGCGCTTCATTTCTTCACGTTCCTTGCCCACCGCGCGCACCTTGACCATCATCAGCTCGCGTTCAATGTAGGCTCCCTCGGTCAGGTCGACTACTTTAACCACTTCAATCAGGCGGTTCAGATGCTTGGTGATCTGCTCAATCACGTCGTCCGAACCCGACGTCTGGATGGTCATGCGCGACAGTGTGGCGTCCTCAGTGGGCGCCACCGTCAAGGACTCGATGTTGTAACCCCGGGCCGAAAACAGCCCGACCACACGGGAAAGAGCACCAGGCTCGTTTTCCAGCAATACAGCAATGATGTGTTTCATATGGATAGATTCCTCTTTTCGTTGCCCTCCCCCGGCTGCGGTAACAGCCGGGCTTGGCAGACAATAGATTCGTCAAATAAAGTGTGTAAGGGGAGACTTAGAGATCTTCCGATCCCAGCAGCATTTCGGTAAGTCCCTTACCGGCCTGCACCATCGGGAACACGTTCTCGGTCGGGTCCGTGCGGAAGTCCATGAAAACCGTGCGGTCCTTGAGCTTGCGCGCTTCACGCAATGCCGGCTCCACGTCCTGGGGACGTTCAATCAGCATGCCAACATGGCCATAGGCCTCGGCCAATTTCACGAAATTGGGCAGGGCATCCATGTAACTGTGGCTATAGCGTCCTTCGTACTCCACCTCTTGCCACTGGCGCACCATGCCCAGGTAGCGGTTATTCAGCGAAACGATCTTGATCGGGGTGTTGTACTGCAGGCAGGTGGACAACTCCTGGATGTTCATCTGCACCGAACCTTCCCCGGTCACGCAAAACACCTCGCTATCGGGCCTGGCCAGCTTGATACCCATGGCGTAGGGAATGCCAACACCCATGGTGCCCAAGCCGCCGGAATTGATCCAGCGACGGGGTTCATCGAACCGGTAGTACTGGGCGGCCCACATCTGGTGCTGCCCCACGTCGGACGTGATGTAGGTATCAACATCCTTGGTCATGTTCCAGAGCGTTTCCACCACAAACTGGGGCTTGATGACGTCCTTGTTGCCACGGTCGTATTTCAGGCAGTCGCGTTTGCGCCATCCGTCGATCGTCTCCCACCACGCGCCCAGCGCATTGGCGTCGGGCTTGACCGCACCTTCCCGAATCATGGCGATCATCTCGGTGAGCACATCCTTGACATCCCCCACGATCGGGATGTCGACCTTGACGCGCTTGGAAATGCTCGACGGATCAATGTCGACGTGGATGATCTTGCGCTCGTTCTGGGCGAAATGCTTGGGATTGCCAATCACCCGGTCGTCGAAACGCGCGCCCACAGCCAGCAGCACGTCGCAATTCTGCATGGCGTTATTGGCCTCAACCGTACCGTGCATACCTGGCATGCCCAGGTACTTCCGGTCGCTGGCCGGATAAGCGCCCAACCCCATCAGGGTATTGGTGCAGGGATAACCCAGCATATCCACCAGCGTGCGCAACTCGGCCGATGCATTGCTCAGCAACACGCCGCCACCGGTGTAGATATACGGCCGCTTGGCGGCCAGCAACAGCTGCAAAGCCTTGCGGATTTGTCCGCCATGCCCCTTGCGAACTGGGTTGTAGGAGCGCATTTCCACCGAAGTGGGGTACCCGGCATAGGGTACTTTCTTGAAGGAAACGTCCTTGGGAATATCCACCACCACAGGGCCGGGCCGGCCGCTGCGCGCAATGTGGAATGCCTTTTTCAAGGTTTCCGCCAAATCATGGGCGTCCTTGACCAGGAAATTGTGCTTGACGATCGGGCGGGTAATGCCCACCGTATCGCACTCCTGAAAAGCATCCAACCCGATGGCATTGGTGGGCACCTGCCCCGTGATGATGATCATGGGGATGCTGTCCATGTAGGCCGTCGCAATACCCGTGATCGCATTGGTCACACCGGGCCCCGAGGTCACCAGCGCCACGCCCACGTCACCCGTTGCCCGGGCATAGCCGTCTGCGGCGTGCACCGCTGCCTGCTCATGGCGCACGAGAACGTGCTGGATGGAATCCTGTTTGTAAAAAGCGTCGTAAATGTGCAGCACGGCCCCGCCGGGATAGCCCCAGACGTACTTGACGCCCTCGGCCTGAAGTGCTTTGACCAGGACTTCGGCACCGCGAAGTTCCTGAGATGCAGCCCCATGGGGCTTGCTGGTAGTGGATGCTGTAGCGGCCGAAGTGATTTCGGCTTTGGAAATTTCCATGATGAACCTTTGTGAATTTCTCTAACGAAAAACCTTGGGTGCCCCTTCACAAACACTTGTGGCGTCGTGTCGGAACTTAAGGTTGAAGCCATAAGCGCAGGAATCGTGCGCCGGACCAAAACCCGTTTGCTTTTTGATGGCAAGCGCCATTATCGCACTGGTCTGGCAAACTTTCAAAATTCTTCCCCCGAAAGAGCCGCTAGCAATGCCATAATTCCGGCGCAGCGACCGGTCGCGCACCATTTTTGACGGTGGCGCACTGGTACTTCCCCCTTCCACTTCCTGGCTTGATTCTCTTGGCTACTGAACGCGAACTTGCCGAATTCCTGAAAAGCGTGGAGAAGCGCGCTTTTAAGCGCTCGGTGTACCACGTTCGCAACGACGAGGCAGCTTTGGACATCGTGCAGGAGAGCATGATGAAACTCGCCGAACACTACGGTCACAAACCGGCCGACGAGCTGCCCATGCTGTTCCAGCGCATCCTGTCCAACTGCACGCTGGACTGGTTTCGGCGCCAAAAAACGCATAACGCGCTGTTTTCCAACCTGGGCGACTTTGAATCCGCCAACGAAGAAGGCGATTTTGACCTGCTGGAAACCCTGCATGCCTCCAGCAACTCCGAGCAAAATGAAAGCGCCGAGAGCCAGACGGACCGGGCACAAACCTTGCGTGCGATCGAATCGGAGATCCAGGAATTGCCCGCACGTCAACGCGAAGCCTTTTTGCTGCGTTATTGGGAGGAACTGGACGTTGCGGAAACCGCTGCGGCCATGGGCTGCTCGCAAGGCAGTGTCAAAACGCACTGCTCACGGGCTGTTCATGCCCTGGCGCAAGCCTTGAAGGCAAAAGGAATACAACTATGACCAACTCGCACGAGGTCCACTGGGACGATTACCAGGATGCGCTGGGGCGCAGCATCGCCGCACGCCTGAATGACACGGCCAACAGCCTGCCCAACGATATTTCGGAGCGCCTGAAAGCGGCCCGCATGCTGGCGCTGTCCAAGCGGAAGGTTGTGAAATTACAGGTGGCGTCCAGCGTTGTGCCCAACGGGGGTGCGGCAACCCTGCATATGGGGGACGATGACCGAAGCTTCTGGAACCGCATCGCCTCGCTGGTGCCGCTGCTGGCCCTGATCGCCGGACTCCTGACCATTGCGGTCGTGGAGGAACAGCGACGCACCAATGAAATCGCCGAAGTGGATACCGCGCTCCTCACGGACGACCTCCCGCCCGCTGCCTATACCGACCCCGGTTTCGCGCAGTACCTGAACCTGAAACGCCGTGAGTGAGCCTTTTCTGACACCATCGCTACCGGTTACCCCCCCCTTGCGACACGGTCGCAACGGTGCGCGCCAGATCGCCACGCTACTGGCGCTGGGGACCAGCTTACTGTTGAGCCTGCCGTCACCGGTCTTGGCCCAAACTCCAGAAGCCGCCCCCGTCGTGGCGCGTCCGCTTGCGCCCGCATCCGGAGCTGCCGCTGCCGGCCCCCAGTGGAAAGAACTCTCTCCGGCACAGCAACAGATCCTGCGGCCACTGGCCACGAGCTGGAATAGTTTAGGGGTGATTCAAAAGGGAAAATGGATCGCCATCGCAAAAAATTACCCCTCCATGGCGCCTGCGGAGCAGGAAAAGTTGAATGGCCGCATGGCTGAGTGGGCTGCACTCAAACCCCGCGACCGTGAGCGCGCACGCCTGAACTTTGCCGAAACCAAGAAAACCCCGCCCGCTGAACGGGTCGCCAATTGGGAGGCCTACCAGGCCTTGAGTCCGGAAGAAAAGCAAAAACTGGCCGCCCGGGCACCCAAAAAACCCGTGGGAACGGCGATTGCCGTCAAGCCCGTACCGTCCGGCAAGCTGGCCGAGGTGCCGGTCACCCGCCGCACACCGCCACAAGGCCCTGCAGCGGCCAACGGCAAACCCGTGGTGGACCGCAACACCCTGCTGCCACGAGCCCCCCGTCCCGCGGCCAGCGCCCCTGCGCCTGTCGCAACGCCTGTCCCTGCCTCAGCCGCTCCGGCAATTGCTCCCGTTCTCGCGAACTAAAGCGACCTGCAGGCCGCGGCGCGGCTAGAAGCGACGCGCATCCCCCTACAATGCGCAGTCGCCTCTAACGGCATGTACTTTCCACAATGCAAGACGAACTTAAAACCCCGGGCCTATGGCGCCGCATGGCCTGCTGGATGTACGAAGGCATGCTGTTATTTGGCGTGGTTTTCCTGGCCGGCTACCTCTTTGGCACCCTGAGCCAGACCCACAATGCCTTGGACAACCGCCACGCCCTGCAGGCCTTCCTGTTTGTGATTTTTGGCATTTACTTTGTATGGTTCTGGGCCAAAGGCCAGACCCTGGCCATGAAAACCTGGCATATCCGTGTCGTTGACCGCAACGGAGCCGCCATTTCGCAAGCCCGTGCATTGGCACGCTATTGCCTGAGCTGGCTGTGGTTCTTGCCCCCGCTGGCCGCTATCGCACCCTTTCACCTCACTGGGGCCGAGTCGACCCTCATCATCGCCGGCTGGGTGGTTGTCTGGGCATTGTTAAGCCGCCTGCATCCGCAGGGGCAGTTTTGGCACGATGCCTGGGCGGGCACCCGTCTGGTCGCTTCCGCGCCCATGAGCCGGTAAAACCCTGGACACCCTGCGTACCGTGCATTCCCCCAGCCCCCACACAACCACCGCCAATTTGCAAAAGACCCGCAGGGGGTTAAGCCGCATGTGGCACGCCACGGGCTATTCCATGGCCGGCTTGCGCGCAGGCTGGGACGAAACGGCGTTTCGCCAGGAGGCGCTGGCTGCGCTGGTCTTGCTGCCACTCTCCCTGTGGCTGGGACAGACCTGGGTGGAAACCGCCCTGCTGGCGGCCAGCGTGGTGTTCGTGATGGTGGTCGAGCTGCTGAACACGGCGGTGGAAACCGCCATTGACCGCATTGGCCCGGAATGGAACGATTTGTCCAAGCGGGCCAAGGATATGGGAAGCGCGGCGGTCTTGCTGAGTCTGTTGCTGTGCGCGGGCGTGTGGGCTGCGGCCCTGTACCAGCGCTTTGCCTGAGGATCAGACGGCGGATTCGTCCTGTTCGCCGGTGCGGATGCGCACCACGCGCTCCACGTTGGTGACAAAAATCTTGCCGTCCCCAATCTTCCCGGTGTGCGCCGCCTTGACGATGGCATCCACGCAGCGGTCCACGTCATCGGTCTTGACGACCACTTCCACTTTCACCTTGGGCAGGAAGTCCACTACGTATTCAGCGCCGCGGTACAACTCGGTGTGCCCCTTCTGGCGTCCAAAGCCCTTGACCTCGGTAACGGTCAGTCCGGTGACGCCGCATTCAGCCAGTGCCTCGCGCACCTCTTCGAGTTTGAACGGTTTGATAACGGCGGTAATTTGTTTCATAGCGGTTCCATCAGTTGGGGGCAGCACCCGGGTCAGCCCCACACAGTTTCAATTTAAGCCCGAAAGCGGTTGGTTATAGGATAACGCCAATCCTTACCAAAGCTGCGGTGCGTCACCCGAATACCCACGGGGGCCTGCCGGCGCTTGTACTCGTTAATCTTGATGAGACGGGTAACTTTCTCCACGTCGGCCCGTGCGAAGCCAGCCGCCACGATGGTTTCAATGCTCTGGTCGTTTTCCATATAACGGTCCACGATGGCATCCAGCACCTCGTACGGCGGCAGGCTGTCCTGGTCGGTCTGGTCCGGGCGCAACTCCGCGCTGGGCGGGCGCGTGATGATGCGCTCGGGTATGGGGTTGCTGCCGGTGCCATAGGGGTCATGCGCATTACGCCAGGCTGCCATCTTGAACACCAGTGTTTTGGCCAGGTCCTTGATCACGGCAAAACCACCGGCCATGTCGCCATACAGGGTGCAGTAGCCGGTAGCCATCTCCGACTTGTTGCCGGTGGTGAGCACGATGCTGCCAAACTTGTTGGACAGGGCCATCAGCAGGGTGCCCCGGATGCGGGCCTGGATATTTTCTTCCGTCGTGTCTTCCGCCAGGCCGGCAAACTCCCGTGCCAGCGAGGTCTTGAAGGCCTCAAACTGCGGCACGATGGAAATTTCCTCGTAGCGCACCCCCATGCGGGCTGCCATGTCACGGGCGTCCAGCCAGCTAATGTCGGCGGTGTACGGCGACGGCATCATGAACGCCCGCACCTTGTCCGCGCCCAGCGCATCGACCGCAATGGCCAGCACCAGGGCCGAATCGATGCCTCCCGACAAGCCCAGAATGGCACCCGGAAAACCGTTCTTGCCCACGTAATCGCGCACCCCCAGCACCAGGGCATCCCACAGGTCCTGCTCAGGGGAACGCATCGGCTCGATGGATGCTACGATATTCATAGCTGTCGGCGCAGGTTCCACAAGGGATTCAAACAAATTTTCCTTGAAACTGGGGGCCCGGCCGGCCACCGAACCATCGGCATTCAGCGCGAACGAATGGCCTTCGAAGACCACCTCGTCCTGCCCACCCACCAGGTGGGCATAGACCAACGGTAAACCGGTGGCGCGGGCGCGCGCGCGCATGGTGTCTTCGCGTTCATAGCCTTTGCCCACATGGAACGGGGACGCGTTGATCACCGCCAGCATCTGCGCGCCCGCCTCCTGGGCCAGGCGGGCGGGTTCCTCAAACCAGGCGTCCTCGCAGATCAGCAAACCCACGCGGATGCGCTCGCCTGCGGCTCCGGCCTCAAACACGCACACGCCAGTGCCGGGCGTGAAATAGCGGCGTTCGTCAAACACCTGGTAGTTGGGCAACTCGCGCTTGGCATAGGTGGCCACCACCTGGCCTTCACGCAGCACGCTGGCAGCGTTGAAACGATTTTGTACCGCCACCGAGCGGGTGCGGCTGTCACCCCCCGTGGGGTGGCCGACCACCACCGTCATGTCTTTTAACCCGGCCAACTCACGGGCCACTGTTTTCACGGCATCATCACAGGCGTGGATGAATGCGGGGCGCAGGAACAGGTCCTCGGCCGCATAGCCGCAAATCGACAACTCCGGCGTCAGCAGCAGGCGTGCACCACTGGCATGCGCCTGTCGGGCGGCATCGATGATTTTTTTTGCATTACCGTCCAGATCACCGACGATGAAATTGAGTTGTGCAACGCACAGTTTGAGAGTCATGAACCAACATCGTTTCGTTAATAGCTGCACTGTCGGCGCAGGGCCCGTCCGCAGGAAGCCGCATGGCTGACGGCAATTATGTCATTCGTGTCGTCACCTCGCCGCTGGACATGGACGCCCAGGCGTGGGACGAGCTGCTGCACCAGCAAGCCGACGCCAGTCCGTTCATGCGCCACGCCTACCTCTGTGCACTGCACGCCAGCGGCTGCGCGACCGCAGAGACCGGCTGGGCACCCCATTTCTTCACGCTGACGGCCAACGGCGTGCTGGTGGCGGCCTGCGCCCTGTATGCCAAGAGCCACTCCTATGGCGAGTACGTGTTTGACTGGGCCTGGGCCAACGCCTACCAGCAGCATGGCGTGCCGTACTACCCCAAGGCGGTGGTGGCGGTGCCGTTTACCCCCGTGCCGGGCGCCCGCCTGCTGGCCCGCAGTGCGCACGCCCGCGCTGCGCTGGTGCAGGCCTTGGTGCAATGGTGTGAACAATCCGGTTTGTCTTCCTTGCACCTGCTGTTTATTCAGGCTGCGGACGTGGCTGCCAGCACGCAGGCCGGCCTGATGCTGCGCCATACGGTGCAATTCCACTGGAACAATACCGCCCCCGCCTACCGCGACTTTGAACACTTCCTGGCCTCGCTCACGCAGGAAAAACGCAAGAAAATCCGCCAGGAACGGCGCAAGGTGCAGGAAGCCGGTGTCACCTTCCGCTGGGCTCTGGGCGCCGACATTACCCCCACCGACTGGGATTTTTTCTACCGCTGCTACGAGCGCACCTACCTGGAGCACGGCAACGCGCCCTACCTGAACCGCGACTTTTTTCAGCGCATGGCCGACACCATGCCGCAGCACTGGCTGCTATTCATCGCCGAGCGGGCAGGCACCTCTATTGCTAGCAGTTTGATAGCTGTCAGCGCAGATTCCACAATGCCTAGCGGCCAAAACGGGGGAGAAGAAAACTCAGGCCCCGTTGTCTATGGCCGTTACTGGGGCGCGCTGGAACGGGTAGATTGCCTGCACTTCGAGGCCTGCTATTACCAGCCACTGCAATGGTGCATTGCACACGGCTACCAGCGCTTTGAGGGCGGGGCCCAGGGCGAGCACAAAATGGCGCGCGCCCTGCTACCCGTCAGGACCACCAGCGCCCACTGGCTGGCACACCCGGCATTCGCCGATGCGGTGGCCCGGTTTCTGGAACGCGAAGACCAGGGCATCGACCACTACCTGGAGGTGCTGACCGAACGCAGCCCCTTGCGGCACAACGACCAGGGGCATTAGACCCCCGGTGGGATCAGAAAGTTTCCCAGTCGCCATCGCCCGCCACGGCAGCCACTTTGGCCGCAGCAGCCGGGCTGGCTTGGGGCACACTGGCTGCCGGAGCCGGGGCGCGGCCGACCGCCGCTGGCGCCGGCGCAACGGTGTTGGGTTTGGATCCGGCGGTGGCCCGGGACAGCGCGCTACCCTGGTCATGCACCCGGCGTTCACGCCCGGTGAAGGGCGTGCTGCGCGGCACACTGGAACGCACGGCAACCCGCGAGGGCACCGCATGGGCGTCGCTCGCGCTGAGCTTGAAGGCCGCGACCACCTGCACCAGATCGTGCGACTGGGTTTTCAGGCTGGAAGCCGCCGCAGCCATCTCCTCCACCAACGCCGCGTTCTGCTGCGTAGCCTGGTCCATCTGCGTTACCGCCTCACCCACCTGAGAGACACCCGACGCCTGCTCATGGCTGGCTGCACTGATCTCGCCCACGATGTCGGTCACCCGCTTAATGCTGCTGACCACCTCGGCCATGGTGACACCCGCCTGGTCGACCAGAGCGGTACCCTGCTCCACCCGCTCCACGCTGGCGCCAATGAGGTTCTTGATTTCCTTGGCCGCCTCCGCCGAACGCCCAGCCAGGGAGCGCACCTCGCTGGCCACCACGGCAAAGCCGCGGCCCTGCTCGCCGGCGCGGGCCGCTTCCACGGCAGCGTTCAGCGCCAGGATGTTGGTCTGGAACGCAATGCCGTCGATCACGCTGATGATGTCGGAAATCTTGCGGCTGGACTCGTTGATGCCCTTCATGGTCTCCACGACCTGGCCCACCACTTCACCGCCCCGCACCGCAACGGTGGAGGCACTGGTTGCCAGCTGACTCGCCTGGCGGGCGCTGTCGGCGTTTTGCTTCACGGTGGAGCTGAGTTCCTCCATCGATGCGGCGGTTTGCTCCAACGCGCTGGCCTGTTGCTCGGTGCGGGCCGACAGATCATGGTTGCCCTGGGCGATTTCGGCGCTGGCCGTGGCCACGCCTTCGGAGCCCTGGCGAACATTGGCCACCACTTTGGCCAGTCCCAGGCGCATGGCTTCCAGCGCATGCAGGAGTTGCGCCGGCTCATCGGACCCCTTGGCCTGCAACTCCGAAGTCAAATTGCCTTCGGCAAACTCTTTGGCCGCCCCCACGGCGAACTCGATGGGGCCGGTGATCTGGCGGGTGATCCAGATGCCCATCACCACCGCAAGCACGACCGCCAGCCCCAGCATCACGAGCACGCCCACCTGGGATGCGGTGTACGTTTGCTGCGCGCCGCCGTAAGCGTCCTTGACCCCCTGGCCATTCAAGGCATACATCTCTTCCATGGCTTTGAACAGCGACCGGAAGGTCTCGCGGGATTCACCGCGCAGGTAATCAAAGCTGGCAGCCGCCTCAGCCGGTCCCAGGTCGGACATCGCCAGCAACTTGGTGTTGCTGGCGTAATACGCCGCCAGGTTCTTGTTGTACGTGTCCCAGGCCTGTTTTTCGGCGGAGGATTTCAGGTGCGTTTCGAACTTGCGACCCACGTCTGCCAGCTTAGCCTTGTCGGCCGCAATGCGGTCGGCTTCGGGCTTTTTGTCTTCCGCCGTAACGGCGATCACGTGCAGGAGTTCCCCCTGGCGGACATCCCCCAGCAAGCCCTGCATTTCCCCGACGTACCGGCTACTGGGTAACCAGTTGGTGGCCATGTCATCGGTATTGGCATTGATGCGCGCCAGCTGCGATACGGCAAACCCGCCGGTGATGGCCGTCAACAACGTCATGACGAAAAAAGCTGCGCCCAATTTGGTGCGAATTTTGAAATCGGAGAAATTCATGAACCAGGAACCCAAAAATCAGAAATAAAACAAACCAGCATCCATCAGCGCAATGCGGCGGAAACCATCCCCATCTCGGCATTGCTCAGCAAGGCGTCCATGTTCATGACGATCAGCATGCGCTCGCCCACGTTGGCCAGCCCCAGAATGAAGCGTGCCTCAATGGCCGATTCAAATTGCGGCGCCGGCTTGATGACCTTGGCATCGAGCGACACCACATCGGACACCGAATCCACCACGACGCCCACCACGGTGCCGCGCACGTTCAGGATGATGACCACGGTGAATTCGTTGTATTCCACTTTGGAGATGTTGAGCTTCAGGCGCAAATCCACAATGGGAACAATAACGCCGCGCAAATTGATCACCCCCTTGATGAAGCCGGGGGAATTGACCATCTTGGTAGGCTCTTCATACGAACGGATTTCCTGCACACGCAGAATGTCAATGGCGTATTCTTCCCCCCCCAAACGCAACGTCAGGTACTGCCCCGACTCCGCCACCACCTGGCTCTCGGGCGCGCCCTGACCAGGGGAAGAAGACGGGCTCTGCGCAGTTTGCATGGTTGTTTCCTTGACATCAATCAAAGGCTCCACGCACTGCAGAACCTTCAATTCATCATACACGTCGCTCCTGCATTTACCGGTTGGAAAAGGTTCGGGAATACCCTTCCAATCGGCACGTATTCCCCCTCCTAAAAGCGAATGCAGTCACCTAGGTGACGATTGCGCGAATACCCGGTCTAAAAACGGGCACTTTGAGCGAACAGTCCGCGCCGAATACTGCTACCGTTGGCGCCAGGCTCACCAACTGACCGGGCCAACCGGCCCTCCTTCCATGGCAAACGTGCACCCATCCACCACCGACGGGAACCATCCGCCGCCGCCCAACGCGCTCCTGGTCGCGATGGAGTTGCGCGCGCCCTGGGAGTTGTGGTCGGTGTTGCCCAGCTGGCCCGCACTGATGCGCGCACCGTGTGGAGACGGGCACCCCGTCATCGTGTTTCCCGGCCTGTCGGCCAGCGATGGCTCTACCCTGCCCCTGCGCGGCTACTTGCAAAACTTGGGTTACGACGTTTCCGGCTGGAACCAGGGCTACAACTTCGGCCCGCGCGCGGGCATTCTGGAAACAGCCAAGCGGCAAGTCATCGACACGTTCGAGGCCACCGGCGAGAAGGCCAGCTTGGTGGGCTGGAGCCTGGGCGGCATTTACGCCCGCGAACTGGCCAAGGAACTGCCCCACTGCGTGCGCAGCGTGATCACGCTGGGAACGCCCTTTTCCGGCTCGCACAAGAGCACCAATGCCTGGCGCCTGTATGAGCTGATCAGCGGACGCAGCATCCTGCGGGAAACGGAAAATTTCGACCTGCCGGCAGCGCCCCCGGTCCCCACCACATCCATCTATTCCCGGACCGACGGCGTCGTGGCCTGGCCAACCAGCGTGCAAGCGCCCTGCCCGCGCAATCCGCACACGGAGAATGTGGAAGTCTTTGCCAGCCATATCGGCCTGGGCATGAACCCCAGCGCCTGGTGGGCCGTAGCCGACCGGCTGGCGCAGCCTGCCGGTCGGTGGCGCCACTTTGAACGCCACTCTGGCGTCAAGCGGCTGGTGTTTCCGGACCCCAACCGGTGACCCCCTGTGTGGCCGCGTGGCACGGCCAGACACAAAAAAGCGCCTGTCAGTCACGCTGCAGACGCTATTTTTTTCATAGCTGCTCGCGCAGCATCCACGGGGGTCAGGGGAGGAAAAGCTTCATTTTTTTCACCCCCACCCGAAGACCAGGAGCTTAGGCCTGTTTCTTCTTGTAGTTGGCAATGCCGTCCATGATTTCCTTGTGGGCCGACTCGGGGCCTTCCCAGCCCAGCACCTTGACCCACTTGCCTTCTTCGAGGTCCTTGTAGTGCTCAAAGAAGTGGGCAATGGTCTTCAGGCGCAGGGGCTGCAGGTCTTCCGGTTTTTGCCAGCGGCTGTACAGCGACAGGATCTTGTTGGTGGGCACGGCCAGCACCTTGCCATCTTCGCCGGCCTCGTCCGTCATTTTCAGGATGCCGATAGCACGGCAGGTCACCACCACGCCCGGAATAAGGGGCACCGGGGTAATCACCAGCACGTCCACCGGGTCGCCGTCGCCGGAAATGGTCTGGGGAACATAGCCGTAATTGGTGGGGTAGTGCATGGCCGTGCTCATGAAACGGTCCACGAAAATGGCACCGGACTCCTTGTCCACTTCGTACTTGACCGGGTCGGCATTCATCGGGATTTCGATGATGACGTTGAACGACTCGGGAATGTTTTTTCCAGGGGTAACGTTGTCCAGGGACATTGAATGTGCTCCGCTTTGAGGTTTGCAGGGGCCGCTGGATGCGGCGCCATGATGTGTTAGGCCAAGGCCTGTGCCTAGGATTAACCCTGATTTTACTGACACCCGCCTTGCTCGTCCCGAAAAACCGGTTTTTTCCGGGTACAGTGACCGGGTTGGCCAATCGTCTCCCCTCCAGGACGCACGAGGAAGCAACGCAGCGGGGCTCCGCTAGCGTGGCGCCCCTCCCTAGCGAAACAACATCAGGAGGTATCTCTATGACGGGCAACTCAGCGCTGACTCTGGCGCTTGTTTGCGGGTTCATTGCCGTGGCTTACGGCTTCTGGGCACGCAGTTGGATTCTTTCCCAGGACGCAGGTAACGCGCGCATGCAGGAAATTGCAGCCGCCATCCAGACCGGTGCCGCCGCCTATCTGGCGCGCCAGTACAAGACCATCGCCATGGTTGGCGTGGTGCTGACGGTGCTGATTGGCATATTTCTGGATCCCCTGAGCGCCGTCGGCTTCGTGGTCGGCGCCGTTCTGTCGGGTGCCTGTGGCTTCATCGGCATGAACGTCTCGGTTCGCGCCAACGTGCGCACCGCGCAAGCGGCCACCCGCGGCATCGGTCCGGCACTGGATGTCGCCTTCCGCGGCGGTGCCACCACCGGCATGCTGGTCGTTGGCCTGGGCCTGCTCGGCGTGACGGGGTTCTACTGGTTTCTGGTACCCGACGGTGCTGTGACCGCCGCCAAGCTCAACCCGCTGATTGGGTTTGCCTTTGGCTCCTCGCTGATCTCCATCTTCGCGCGCCTCGGTGGCGGCATCTTCACCAAGGGGGCAGACGTCGGAGCCGACCTAGTGGGCAAGGTCGAAGCCGGTATTCCCGAAGACGACCCCCGCAACCCGGCCGTGATTGCCGATAACGTGGGCGACAACGTGGGTGACTGCGCCGGCATGGCCGCCGACCTGTTCGAAACCTACGCCGTCACACTGATTGCCACCATGGTTCTGGGCACCCTGCTGGTTTCCGGTGGCGGCACCAGCACCGTGATCTATCCGCTGGCACTGGGCGCCGTCTCAATTGTGGCGTCCATCATTGGCTGCTTCTTCGTCAAGGCCTCTCCCGGCATGAAGAATGTGATGCCAGCGCTGTACAAGGGCCTGGCCGTGGCAGGCGTGCTGTCCCTGATCGCGTTCTACTTTGTCACGCAGTCGCTCATCACCGACAACGCCTTGGGCGGAACCGGTGCCCAGATGAAGCTCTTTGGTGCCTGTACCGTCGGCCTGGTTCTGACCGCCGCCCTGGTCTGGATCACCGAGTACTACACCGGCACACAATATGCGCCGGTGCAGCACATTGCGCAGGCATCCACCACCGGTCACGGCACCAACATCATTGCCGGTCTGGGAGTTTCCATGCGCTCCACCGCCTGGCCCGTGATTTTTGTCTGCGTATCCATCTGGACCGCCTACTCGCTGGCCGGTCTGTACGGCATTGCCATTGCGGCCACCTCCATGCTGAGCATGGCGGGCATCGTGGTGGCACTGGACGCCTACGGCCCCATCACCGACAACGCCGGGGGCATTGCCGAGATGTCGGAAATGCCCGCTTCCGTGCGTGACATTACCGATCCGCTGGACGCCGTGGGCAACACGACCAAGGCCGTGACCAAAGGCTACGCCATTGGCTCAGCCGGCCTGGCCGCACTGGTGCTGTTTGCCGACTACACCCACAAGCTGGAAGCCTACGGCAAAGCCATTACCTTTGACCTGAGCAATCCGATGGTCATCATCGGCCTGTTCATTGGTGGCCTGATTCCCTACCTCTTTGGGGCCATGGCCATGGAGGCGGTCGGTCGCGCAGCCGGTTCGGTGGTGGTGGAGGTACGCCGCCAGTTCCGCGACATCAAGGGCATCATGGACGGCACCGGCAAGCCCGAGTACGACACCGCCGTCGACATGCTCACCACAGCCGCCATCAAGGAAATGATGATCCCCAGCCTGTTGCCGGTCGTGGCACCGATTCTGGTTGGTCTGGTCCTCGGCCCGGCGGCGCTGGGCGGCCTGCTGATGGGCACCATCGTGACCGGCCTGTTTGTGGCCATCTCCATGTGCACCGGCGGCGGCGCCTGGGATAACGCCAAGAAGTACATCGAAGACGGCCACCACGGCGGCAAGGGCTCTGAGACCCACAAGGCTGCGGTCACGGGTGATACCGTAGGCGACCCCTACAAGGACACGGCCGGCCCCGCTATCAATCCCTTGATCAAGATCATCAATATTGTGGCGCTGCTGATCGTTCCGGTCATGATGAAAATCCACAGCTGATTTTCACCACCCCCTGAAGAAGCCCGCTTAGGCGGGCTTCTTTTTTTGAACCGTTCTTCACACCTTGCGTTACCATAGCTGCGTGTTCCCGAATACCGCTTTGTCACCGCTCCAACCGTGAAAATTCTTGTTGTTGATGACCATGCCCTGGTACGCGAAGGGTTGCGCCAGGTGCTCAAGGGCCTGGACGAATCTGTAGAGGTCCTGCAGGCGGGGACCTGCGCGCAGGCATTCGCGGTAACCCAATCCCATAGCGATCTGGATCTGATTCTGCTGGATTACCGCCTGCCCGACATGACGGGGCTGGAGGCCTTGGCCATCTTTGGGCAGCAGCATCCGGAACTGCCCATCGTGATGCTGTCCGGCTCGGCCAACGTCCAGATCATGCGTCAGGTTCTGCAAGCAGGCGCCGCCGGCTTTGTGACCAAATCAAGCCTCAGCGACGAATTGCTGGGCGCCGTCCGGCGGGTACTGGACGGGGATGTCTACCTACCGCATGAACTGCAGGTCCAAGCCCAGCCCGAGCAACCCGACCCCACCACCGAACGGCCTGCACTAACCCAGCGCCAGGAACTGGTGCTACGTGGCCTGCTCGATGGCCAATCCAACCGGGAAATCAGCCAAGCGCTCAACGTTTCCGAAGAAACCATCAAGACCCACGTCACCGCCATCCTGCGGCACTTCGCCGTGCACAACCGCACCCAGGCAGTGGTTGCCGCGGCACGCTGCGGTTACACCGCGTCCTGAACCCCGCCCAGCGTCACAGCCTTGCGCCCTTCTGCGGCGGCACACTGGTCAAATGGCGCAACAGGCTGCGCAGCTTGGCTGGGCGCACGGGTTTATGCAACAACGTCAGGCCAGCCGCCTTGGCCGCCTGCATCAGCGCACCATCGGTATCGCCACTCATCAGGCAAGCCGGTATGTCTTGCCCGGCCGTGGCGCGCAAAGTGGCAATGGCCGCCAGGCCGTTGCCGCCATCCCCCAAACGGAAGTCGCTCACGATCACGTCCGGAATGGACCCGTTGTGCAGGGCCACCTGCGCCTGCTCCACGGTCTGTGCCGCCTCCACATGGCAGCCCCAGGAAGCCAGCAACTCACGGATCGCCTCGCGGGCAAAGCCGTCATCTTCAATCACCAGCACCCGCACCCCACTCAACCCCGCCACGCTGGGCAACGCGGGCGCAACGACCACCGGTATGGCAACAGGCGCTGCCGCCCGGGGAGCACGGATGGTGAAGCGGGTGCCGCAGCCCAGATTGGAACGCAAGGCCACGGTGTGGCCCAGCAACTGCGCGCTGCGTTCCACGATATTGAGACCCAGGCCCAGCCCGCGGGAGCGTTCGCGCCCGGTGTTGCCGACCTGGTAAAACTCCTTGAAAATTTCGGACTGGTGCTCGGGTGAAACACCAATGCCACTGTCCCACACCTCAATGTGCACACCCTTGCCGTGGTCAGCCGATCGACACGCCAACAGCACCGTCCCCTGTTCGGTGTAGCGGATGGCGTTCTGCACCAGGTTCATCACCATGCGTTGCAGCAGCACTTCATCGGTCATGGCCCACAACGCTGTGGGGCGTACGCGCAGACGCAACCCTTTGTCCGCCGCGACGGGCCCCAGCACGCCACGAACCGACTCAAACAGCGCATCCATCGACACCGCACGCACATGCACCGACACCGCTCCGGCGTCCAGCCGGGAGAGGTCCAGCAGACCATCGAGCAGATCCTGCATGGCATGCACAGACGCCTCCAGGCTACCCACCAGCTGTCGGGTCTGGGTATCCATGGGCAACTGCCCCAAACGGGCGATGAACATGCCCAGTGCATGCGTGGGCTGACGCAAGTCGTGGCTGGCCGCCGCCAGAAAGCGCGACTTGGCCAGCGTAGCCGCCTCCGCTTCCTCTTTTTTCAGGCGCAGTTCGTGCGTGACGGTGGCAACCCTCTGCTCCAGGTCTTCTCGACTCCAAGCCAGGCGCTCGGCCATCTGGCCCAACCCAACCTGCAACTCGTACAGGGGGTCTCTGCGGTCTGGCGTGGCCCCCACCGCCAGGTCTCCCCGCCCAATGCGCTCGATCATGCGCGACACCCGGGCCACGGGAAGCACAACGCCCTGCCCAAGCCCGCTCGCCAGCCCCCCGCCCACCATCAACCCCACAAACCCCACAAACACCGCCAGGAACAGGATGTCCCGCTGATGGGCCCGCAGGCTGTCGGTTGACAATTCCACCACTGCGTGCCCCAGCACCATGGGTGACACCGGTTGATCCGCCGGAGGCGGCGAAAAAAGGTCATCCAGTTGAACATCGCTGGTACGGATCACTTCCGTCAGTATGTCAACGCCCCGCTTACGTTGCTGGTCCACATAGACCGGATTGGACAGGTCTGCGAGGGTCTGGTACCCCTCAGCTCCCGCCCGTGCGAGCAGCAGCCCGCCGGCGCCGAATACGGCGACCGATCGCACGTCGGGCTCGTGCTGCATGGCGTTCACCACGCTCTGCAGATTGGTCAGGTTGCCGGAGAACAGCCCATATTCACTGGCGATGGCCACCTGATGCACCAGCAACTTGGCCCTCTGGCGGTGGGACTCATCCAGGTCTCCCACGCGGGTGCTCCAGAAAACGCCGACCAGAACCACGATGACCAAGGTCACGGGTAGCAGCGCGGCAACCAGCATGCGGGTGCGAATCGTGGTGAAAATCATGGCCGTTTTTCCATTCGTCGCAAGCTGTCGGTGAGCGCGGCGGCATCCAGTGCCAAGCCCAGCGAGCGGGCCACATGCTCGTTCACTCCGATGGAGAAATCCGTGGGATATTGCGCGGGTGGCAACACCCCCCCCTGCAGCAGGGAGCGTGCCATGGTGGCCGCCTGCAACCCGACCTGGGCCGGCGTGGTGTGCAAGGACAGCAAGGCCCCTGCTTTCACATACGCGGGCGAGAAGGCCAGCACCGGCGTTCGTGCACGGTAGGTCGTCAGCAGGACACTGGAAATGGTGGTGCTGTTAAAAACCTGCGGATCGGCAATCGCCAGCAACACATCGGCGTCATCCAGTACGGCCTTGAGCCCGCCAAACAGTGAGCCATGGAGCGCCACGGACCCGCTCACCAGACTCAGGCCCCGCGCGTTGAGTGCCGACAGCAACATGGACTGCTGTTGCACGGACTCTGTGCCCCACAAGACCCCAATCCGCTTGGCCGCAGGCAGCGCCAGCCCCAGCAGGTCGAGTTGGCGTCCAAACGGTTGTTCCAGGTACAACGCGGTTACGGCGGCGGCCTTGTTGCCCGACTCTTTGCGCACCCGCTCGACGCTGCTGCGGGGAATGAGTGCAGCAAGCACCGGCACCCGCACATCGCGCGTGAGCACCTGTTTCAGGGCATCGGCACCCAGGGTCACAAACAGGCGGGGCGCAGTCTCTCCCGCCACCGCTACGGCGGCGGACTCCGGTGCCGAAAGCAGGCTAATGTCCGAACGGGGTATGCCACTGCGTTCCAGCTCGCCGATCAGCGCGCCCGCGGCATCCGTGTAGCCCGCGCTGCGTTCGCTGGCAACAATCACCACCGTCGCCGCATTCACCGCCCCCACCCAGCACAGCGTCCACCACAGGCATGCGAGAAATTTGAGCAGGGGAACGGGCACCGGCTAGACCTTACTGTTCGAACCGCAAGGACACCAAAGCCCGGCGGTCAAAGAAGAACTTGGTATCGCCATCGCGGTAGGGCATCTCCAGACTCTGGAGCGTCAGCGCCAACTCGGCCCGGGTCTTGCCTACACGGAACGGTTTTGCCATGCGAACGTCGGTGCGGCCCATGGACCACAGCGGGTTGACCACGCCGCCCGAATCATTCGACATCAAGGCGACTTCCTCGGTGCGCTGGTGCATCAACGACAGCGCAATGCCCGAGGCCAACGTATGCATGACCGTCAACGACCCGGCAAATTTGGGGGCGCCGTGCAGGGTCCGGAAATCCGTTGCATCCGCGATGTTGGTCCAGGTCTGGTTGAAGAAAACCCGGGTATCCACGCCGGGCTTCCAGGTGATCTGGTATTCGGCACCCGTAATGGCGTAGTCCTCCTTGTTGACGCAGTTTTGCGGAATGACCAGCACGCACACAATGCCGTCCGAAATACGTTCATCAAACAGACGCAAATCCCCGCTCAGGCCGGCGGCCGGCACATTCATGTAGTACCCCAACTCCCGGGTTTCCACGCGTTCGGACTTCACCTGGCCGTCGCTGGCGACATACGTCAGGGGATTGGCCCCATTGACATCGTAGTACTTCACGTCCCCGTATTTCTCAAAGGCGCTGGGGGGACGGAAGGCCCGTGAAACGCCGGCGCGCAAGGTATGCCCGTCGACGACATGCCAGTTCAACATGACACGGGGCGATGCGGAATCGCCCCCGATATCGCTGTGCTCCCCCATCAGGCCGGCATTGAGGATCACCGCCGGAGACAACCGCCATTCAACGTTGCCAAACAGGCGCTGGAAATCCGTACTGACCTGTCGTCGCACATCAAAGCTGGAGCGCGAAACCAACTGCTCCCGCCGCAACTCGGCGCCCCACACGGTACGCAACGCGGAAGAAAACTGCACGGTGTGCTGCAAGGTCAGCGCGTCATTGAACTCCCTCCCACTGAAATCAATCAGTGTTCCGTAGTACAGGGGGCCAAAATTGTTGCTCCGGTAGGGAAAATTATCCCGGTACGTGTTTTCCGTATGCGACAGCGTGACGGCTACGTCCTCGTCATCCGCCACGGTCTTGCGCCAGTCCAGCTGCAAAAATTGGGAGCCTTGGTAACGCATGCGCGCAGCGTTGCCCGCATCCCCTGCCGTTCCGCGACCCGCGTTAATGTCCAGTGCACCGGCGCGAACATCCAGTTCATTGCCGCCACCCGGTGACAGGTGCGTCGAAAAATTCGCACGGCCCACCTGGTTTCTGCCAAACGCACCGCGCAGGCCATTGTCTTCACGGGTATCCGCGCTGATGCGGTACATCGCCAACTCATCACCCCAGCCCAAACGCGCGGCAACGTCCGCCACGCCGTTGTTACCCGCCGTCAGGCTGCCCGCCGCGCCGATCGTCTCCCGGACGTCCCGTGAAACGATGTTGATGACGCCCAGGAAGGCCCGGGCACCATAGGCCGCAGAGTTGGAACCCCGCAGCACCTCAATGCGTTCAATGTCATCGAGTCCCAGGGTTTGCAGGCCCATGCCGATCGACCCCTGCAAATAACCGGAATACACCGACCGACCATCCACCAAGACCTGAATGCGGTTGGCCCAGTCGTTGCTGCGACCGTGGTAGGTGGCCATGGGCGCATCGGTTTCAAAGGCCGTGGTGGTTTGAAACCCCGGTACCAAGCGCAGCAGATCGGCCACGTCCCGGGCACCGGACATGCGGATGAATTGCCGATCCAGAATGGTGACGGCCCCCAGGGTCTCGTCCAGCGGCTGCGCCAGCCGTGACACCGACAAAACGATGGGCACCTCGCCCAGGAAATCCCGCTCGGACACGGCCGGCGCCACAGCGCCCGTTTGGGCCTGCGTCAGCGAAAACTGCAGCAACAGAAAGGGAAAAATGTATTTTTTTTGCATGAAAGGGGCTCCAACGACGGCGCGTTCTCTCGCTCTTGTTCGGTTTTCACAATTTTGCACTGTACTGCGTCGCAAATTTGCCACAGACGAGGGACAATAGCGGGTATGTCCGAACGTTCCTCTCCCCGCGTCATTCCTCTGGTTGTACAGCCCGGGAAGGCCGCACGTCCACCGTCGATGCCTCTGGACACGGGCCCGCGCATCGCAGCGCAAGGCCTGCTGACCGATACCCTGGGCCGCAATCTGCGCGATCTGCGCATCAGCGTCACCGACCGCTGCAATTTCCGGTGCAGCTACTGCATGCCCAAGGAGATTTTTGACAAGGACCACCCGTACCTGCCGCACGCCGCTTTGCTGTCGTTCGAGGAAATCACCCGCATTGCCCAGCAGTTCGTGGCCCATGGCGTGCAAAAAATCCGCCTCACCGGCGGAGAACCCTTGCTGCGCAAGAACATTGAAGTGCTGATCGAAAAGCTGGCAGCGTTGCGCACGACGGAGGGCAAGCCCCTGGACCTGACGCTGACCACCAACGGCTCCCTGCTGGCGCGCAAAGCCAAAGACCTGAAGGCGGCTGGCCTGCAGCGGGTCACGGTGAGCCTGGACGGACTCGATGATGCCGTTTTCCGCCGCATGAACGACGTGGATTTTCCGGTTGCCGATGTGATCGGCGGCATCCATGCGGCGCGCGAGGCGGGCCTGGGGCCCATCAAGGTCAACATGGTCGTCAAACGGGGAACCAACGACCAGGAAATCATCCCCATGCTGCGCCATTTCAAGGGTAGCGGCATTGTGCTGCGCTTCATCGAATACATGGACGTGGGGGCCACCAATGGCTGGCGCATGAACGATGTGCTGCCTTCGGCCGAAGTCATCCAGCGCATTCAGGCTGAAATGCCCCTGGTGGCGCTGGAACCCGCCGCACCAGGAGAAACCGCCCAGCGCTGGGGCTTTGCCAACGCCGCGGGCACCCATGACGTGCGGGCCGGGGAGATCGGTGTCATCAGCAGCGTGACACAGGCATTCTGCGGCGACTGCAACCGCGCCCGCCTCTCCACCGAAGGCCAGCTGTACCTGTGCCTTTTCGCCAACCAGGGCTACGACTTGCGCAGCCTGGTGCGGGGCCAGGCCAGCGACGCGGATCTGGCCTCAGCCATCGGCCATATCTGGGGGGCTCGCGCGGACCGCTATTCAGAACTGCGTGGCGCCATGACGGCCGACACCGGAACGGGCGGCCGACGGGTCGAAATGAGCTACATCGGCGGCTAAGGCGCCGAGACGACCGACTCCGGCGTGGTCACCGGCCCTTTGCCACTGAAGCGGTCCAGCGCCAGATAGATCACTGGGGTGATATAGAGCGTCACGGCCTGGGAAAACACCAGTCCCCCCACCACGGCCAGCCCCAGGGGCTGGCGCAACTCGGCGCCCGCACCCAGACCCAGGGCAATCGGCAGCGCCCCCATCAAGGCGGCCAGCGTCGTCATCATGATGGGCCGGAAGCGCAGGATGCAGGCCTCGCGGATCGCCTCGGACGGAGTCATGCCATGGTGCCGCTGCGCATCCAGTGCAAAGTCGATCATCATGATCGCATTTTTTTTCACAATGCCGATCAGCAGCAGGATGCCGATGGTGGCGATGATCGTGAGGTCCTGACCAAACAGCATCAAAGTGGCCAGCGCACCGACGGCGGCCGACGGCAGACCAGCCAGGATGGTGATGGGATGGATGTAGCTCTCGTACAGCACGCCCAGCAAAATGTAGATCACCAGCAGCGCCGCAATGATCAGCACAACCTGGCTTCCCTGGGAGCTTTTGAAAACGGCCGCGTCCCCACCATAGCTGGTAATGATCGATGTGGGCAACCCGATGGCCCCGCGCGCCTGATCAATGTGGGCCGTCGCGTCGCCCAGCGCCGCTCCGGGCGCCAGATTGAAGGAGACCGTCACCGCCTGCAACTGCCCCACATGGTTGATGGAGGTAGGGCCCACCGTCCTCTGCACCGTCGTGAATGCGGACAGCGGCACCAGGGAACCCGTGGCCGATCGCACGTAGATGGCACTGATGGCGCGCTCATCCAGCTTGGCTTCGGGAGCGGCTTCCAGAATCACCTGGTAGCTGTCCGTCGGAAGATAAATGGTGGAAACCTGGCGCTCGCCAAAGGCGCTGAACAGCGTGGAGCGGATCTGATCGATGGAAACACCCAGGGAATTGGCGCGGTCACGGTCAATCTGCAACTGGGCCTGCAGCCCGCGCAGCTGGGAATCACTGGTCACGTCCCGAAACAACGGGTCAGCCCGCAGCCGGTCCTGCAGCTTCGAGGCCCAGTCATTGAGCTCGTCAGCGCGCACGCTCTGCAGAATGTACTGGTACTGGGCCTTGCTCGGACGCCCGCCGAGCTGCAGGTTTTGAATCGGCCGCATGAATACCGTGATCCCTGTCACATCCCGCAGCTTGCGCCGCAGGCCTTCAATCACCTGCTTCATCGGCTGGCGCTGGTCACGGGGTTTGAGCGTGACGAACATGCGCCCGGTATTCTGGGCGCCACTGCCACCATTGAAGGAACTCACCGCGCCCACGTTGGCATCCGCCCGAATGACGGCCGCCGCGCTCTCCTGCAGGCGCACCATTTCGGTAAACGAGGTGTCTTCCGCGGCCTCGGTCGAGACCGTGATCTGGCCAATGTCTTCTTCCGGGAAAAACCCTTTGGGGATGACATTGAACAGCCAGGCCGTGGCAAGGAATGTGAGCAGCGCCACCAGCAGCACCGTCTTGCGGTGCCCCAACGCCATGTCGAGCGTGCGGGTGTAGGCCCGCAAGGTTGCGTCGAATCCGGCTTCCACCACGCGTTCCAGCCGGCCCGGCTTCTTGTCATGCGGCTCGTTCTTCAGGAAACGGCTGGCCAGCATGGGAACCAGGGTCAGGGACACAAAGGCCGACACCACGATGGACAAGCCCACGACCACGGCAAACTCGTGGAACAACAGGCCGATCACGCCCGGCATGAAAAAGATGGGAATAAACACGGCAATCAGTGACGTGGAGATCGACACGATGGTGAACCCCACCTCGCGCGAACCCCGCAGCGCCGCGCTGAACGGCCCTTCCCCGTTCTCCACGTGCCGCATGATGTTCTCCAGCATCACAATGGCGTCGTCCACCACCAGCCCCACGGCCAAGGTCAACCCCAGCAGCGAGACGTTGTCCAGGCTGTACTTCATTCCCCACAGCAACGCCACCGCGCCAATAAGCGACACGGGCAACGACAAGGTGGGAATGGCCGTGGCCACGAAACGGCGCAGAAACAGAAAAATCACCAACACCACCAGAGCGATGGTTCCCACCAGCGTCAGCGAAACATCGTGCAACGCGTCCCGCACCGACACCGATCGGTCATTCACCGCCGTCATCCGGACCGACTGGGGCATCTGCGCCTGCAAGGCGGGCAAAACGGCCCGAACCGCATCCACCACCCGTACCGTATTCGCACCCGGCTGGCGCAGGATGGCCAGCGTAATCGATGGTTCGCCGTTCAAATTGGCAAACGTTTTTGCCGTTTCAACGCTGTCCTCCACACTGGCAATATCCTTCAGCCGCACCGGCGCACCATTGCGCGTGGCGACGATCAGATCCGCAAACTCGGCCGCATTGCGCAGCTGCCGGTTGGCCTGCAGCGTCAACATCTGGCGCTTGCCGTCCAGCGTCCCGACGGGCGTGTTAACGTTCGCTGCGCGCAGGGCGGCAGAGAGCTCATCCAACCCGATGTTGCGTGCGGCAATCGCCTCCGGCAGCACACGCACGCGCACGGCAAAGCGCTTGGAGCCGAAGATATTGACCTGGGCCACACCGCTGATCGTGGACAGCGTGGGTGAGATCAGGTGTTCCGCATAGTCCTGCAAGTCCGACGGTGCCAGGGACGGCGAAGTCAAGGCCACCAGCAGCACCGGGGCATCGGCCGGATTGACCTTGCGGTAAGCCGGCAACTGCGTCATGTCCTGGGGTAACGAGCGTTGCGCCCGCAGCAGCGCCGCCTGCACATCCAGCGCCGCGCCATCAATGTCGCGCCCCTCTTCGAATTCCAGCGTCAGCGACGTGTTGCCCAGGGTGCTGGTCGAACTGATGAGCGCCAGGCCCGGAATGGTCTGAAACTGTTTTTCCAGCGGCAAGGCCACCGAAGTCGCCATGGTCTCCGGATTGGCACCCGGCAGCGACGCAAACACGTTGATCACCGGCGTGTCATAGCTTGGCAAGGCTGCCACCGGAATGCTGCGGTAGCCGATCACTCCGGCCAGCACAATGGCCAGATTCAGCAGCACCGTCATCACCGGACGGCGAATAAACAGTTCGGAGAGGTTCATGGCTTCGCCGGTCCGGCTGTGCGCTCCACCACGGCGGAGTCCGGTCGCAGGTTCTGCCGCCCCTCCAGCACAACACGGTCACCGCCCTGAACACCGTTCACGGCGGCGTCCTCGGCCTGCGATGCCAGGACCTGGACCTTGCGTACCACCGCCTTCCCGTTTTGGACCACGTACACAATGGGGCCGCGCGTGCTCTGGATGATGGAGGCCATCGGAATGACCACGGCGTCTTTCAGCGTGCCGGCGGTCAGTTCCACATTGACGAAGGCGCCCGGCCACAGCTTGGCCTCACGGTTGTCGAACCGGGCCTTGGCCTTGACGGTGCCGGTGGCGGCATCCACCGCACTGTCGACGAACTGCAGACGGCCCTCCACCGCACCCTTGCCTTCCGGCAGCCTCGCGGTCACGCGGATGCCTCCGCTCTTCAGGCCTGCCAGCGCAGCCTCCAGGTTGCTCTGGGGCAGGCTGAACGCCACGTACACCGGGTCGAGCTGGGTAATGGTCACCAGCGTTGTCTGGTTGGCCTGAACGGCCGTTCCGGCGTACACATTGACCGCGCCCAGACGCCCGGCACCGGACGCCTTGACCCGCGTGTAGGACAAGGACAGTTCTGCCGCATTCAATGCCGCACGGTCAGCGGCCACCGTTGCCAACTGGGACTCCACCAGCGCCTGGCTGGTGTCCAGTGCCCCTTGCGAAACAAAATTTTTGGCCACCAGATCACGGCTTCGGGCCAGCTGGCGCTGGGCGTCGGCCAGCACCGCTTCGTCCTTGGCCATTTGGGCCCGCATCTTGGCCACATTGGCCTCGTCCGCGCGCGCATCCAGTGAGAACAGCAGGTCGCCGGCCCGCACGAACTGCCCTTCCTGGACATGGACCCGCGTGAGCACGCTGGTGGTCTGGGGTTTCACGTCCACACTTGACACGGCGGCCACCGTACCGATGGCCTGCAGGCTCACATCAAAATCCCGCTGCCGGGCCAGCGACGTCGTCACGGCAACCGGTGTTCCCGCTCCTGCCGCACTGGCTGCCGGTACCGGCCCCGAACTGGTCTTGCCACCGCAGGCCGCCACCAGGCTGACGCCTGCCAGGGTTGCGATCCACCGCAGCGCCGCTGTCCACTCTTTGGGGTTCACGATTTCAGCGCGGGGGCGAACGAAAAACATCTTTGAAATCTCATCAAGGCGGGTCTGGGAAAAGCAACACGCAGCAGGCCCCCAATGTACCAGTTCACGACCCGTCAATTGGGCCGGGAACCCCAGTGCCTGCGAGCCCTTGGGCAACTTTGCACAGCTTTACATGCGGCGTGCGAACCGGCCCGCAACGGCTCAGCGTCGGCCAAGGGCTTTCTCCACGCCCTGGTTGGCCAACACGTCCGCGCGCTCATTGCCCGGGTCGCCGTTGTGCCCACGGACCCATCGCCACTCAATTTTGTGCCCCTTGTGGGCCACCTGGTGGTCCAGCTCCTGCCACAGGTCCACGTTCTTGACGGGCTGCTTGGCCGCCGTCTTCCAGCCTTTGGCCTTCCAGCCCGCGAGCCATTCGGTCATACCCTTGAGCACATACTGGCTGTCCACGTTGAGCGTCACCGCACACGGGCGCTTGAGCGCGGCAAGCGCCTGGATCACGGCGGTCATTTCCATGCGGTTGTTGGTAGTCTCCAGTTCACCGCCATACAGTTCCTTTTCGGTCCCGTCCGGTGAGCGCAACAGGGCGCCCCAGCCACCGGGTCCCGGATTGCCCTTGCAGGCGCCATCCGTATAAATCACAACATGGCTCAATGTTTCTTTGGTGGTCACTATCCTGATTCCTACATCCATTAATGGTCGTTCGCCCGGTTGGCGACCGACACCGACTTGCGCACGCGCGCCGGCGCGGTTTTCCACTGTGGCTCCAGCAGACGCATACCCCGTACGCGCTTGGCCGCCACCAGAAAATACGCGGCGCCAAAAATGGGCCACCAGCGTGCCCCGGCACGGTCCATCCATTCAAAACGCTGCAACCATTTTTCACTCCCCACACCGGGACGGTAGCAGCCAAATTCCCCAACCTCGACCTCAAAACCCATCAAACGCAGCCAGTCCCGCAGCCGCCAGTAGCCAATGAACGCGCCACCGTCCGGCAGGAACAGGCGCCCCAGTCCCAGCTTGCGGTACACATGGGCACGGCGCTGGCGCAAACCCCACAGGCTGGTGGGATTCAACCCGCAAATGACCACCCGGCCCTCGGGCACCAGCACGCGCTCCACCTCGCGCAGGGTCACATGGGGGTCGGAACTGAATTCCAGCGTATGGGGCAGCACCACCAGATCCAGGCTGGCAGCGGGAAACGGCAAGGCGGTAAAGTCACTCAGGAGCACCACATCCCGCACGGGCGGGTGTCCCGCCTGCGGCAGGTCATCGGTTGCCCGCCAGCGGTGGGGCATGCGATTGGCACGCAGGCCATCGAGTTCCGGCACACCCAGCTGCAGCGCATGGTAGCCAAATATATCGGCCACCGCGGCGTCTACCTGGGTACGCTCCCATTCCAGCAGGTATTGTCCTGCGGGCGTGTGGAACCAGTCCTCCAAACCTATAATTTGATTGCTCATGAAGTTAATACCGCTGCCTGCTTATGTCGACAACTACATCTGGATGCTGCACGACGGGCAACAGGCTCTGGTAGTGGACCCCGGCGATGCCGAGCCGGTGATCCAGGCTCTGCAGCACGAGGGCGTGCATCTGCAGGGCATTTTAGTCACGCACCACCACGCCGACCACACCGCCGGCGTTGACCGCCTGCGCCAGGCAACCGGCGCGCCGGTCTTCGGCCCCGCACACGAACCCATGCCCGAGCCGCTGCAACGGCTGGTCGGTGGCGATGTGGTGCATCTCCTCGGACTGGATTTCCAGGTGCTGGAGGTACCCGGCCACACGGCGGGACACATCGCCTTTTATTGTCCGGCCGTGGACGCCAGTCCCCTGCTGTTTTGCGGCGACACCCTGTTCAGCGCAGGCTGTGGGCGCCTGTTCGAGGGCACCCCGGAACAAATGCTGGCATCCCTGGACCGCCTGTCGGCCCTGCCCGACGCCACCCGCGTCTGTTGCACCCACGAATACACCTTGAGCAACCTGAGATTTGCGCTGGAAATTGAACCCGACAATACCCAGCTCGTTGCCTACAACACCCGTTGCCAGACGCTGCGCGCCCAGGGACAGCCCACCTTGCCGTCCACGCTCGCGCTGGAACGCCAGATCAACCCTTTTTTGCGTAGCCGCCAACCCGCCGTCATAGCCGCCGCCCGCCGATTTGATGCACGGGGCGTGGAGCAGGTCGGCGCCTTTGCCACGCTGCGCGAATGGAAGAACCACTACCGATGAACTTTTTCAAGCTATCCTGCCTCGCGGGTTTACTGTGGCTGACCGGATGCGCAAGCACGCTCACCACCGACGCCACCCCGCCCGACAGCCTCACGCTGCAATCCAGCAACGTGCTCGGGCGCCCTGCAGCCCCCGCCGCCAGAACGCCGTCCGGCCGCCCCGCGCTGACACCCATCACCGTGCAGCAGATGCCCACGCGGACCGTCACGTCGCTGGCGCCGCCCGTTGATCTGTGGGATCGCATTCGCCGGGGCTATGCCATGCCGGACCTGGACAACGACCTGGTCCACGACCGCGAACAGTGGTATGCCTCGCGCCCGGACTACATCCTGCGCATGACGGAGCGGTCCAAAAAATATTTGTTCCACATCGTGGAAGAGCTGGAAGTGCGCAACATGCCCACCGAGCTGGCCTTGCTGCCCTTCATTGAAAGCGCCTTCAATCCGCAAGCCGTATCGGGGGCCAAGGCCGCAGGCATGTGGCAATTCATGCCCGCCACTGGCAAATCCTTCGAACTCAAACAAAATGCGTTCCGGGATGACCGGCGCGATGTGCTGGCGTCCACCCGCGCCGCGCTGGACTACCTGCAAAAACTGCATGCCATGTTTGGCGACTGGCATCTGGCGCTGGCAGCCTACAACTGGGGTGAAGGCAGTGTCGGGCGCGCCATTGCCAAAAACCGGCGTGCCGGCCAGCCCACCGGCTACCCGGACCTGAACATGCCGATGGAGACCCGGTTTTACGTGCCCAAGCTGCAGGCCATCAAGAACATCGTGTCGCAGCCCGAGGCCTTCAACTCCACCCTGCCGCTCATTGAAAACCACCCCTACTTTCAGTCCGTCACCATCCGGCGCGACATTGATGTCGCGCTCGCAGCCCGGCTGGCCGAGGTACCGCTGAACGACTTCAAGGCCCTGAATCCGTCCATCAACCGGCCCGTCATCATGGCCGCCGGCACGCCGCAAATCCTGCTGCCCTGGGACAACGCCGAGATTTTCCAGAGCAACCTGGAATCCTATGGCGGCGGCCGACTGGCCAGCTGGACCGTGTGGATCGCTCCCAGCACCATGCGCCCCGCCGACGCTGCCAAACGCGTCGGCATGGCCGAGGCCGAGCTGCGCAGCGTCAACGCCATCCCCCCCCGGGTGGTGATTCGGGCCGGCTCGTCCCTGCTGGTTACCCGCGCCAACCACATCAACCACGACGTGACCGAGAAAGTGGCAGACAACGGTCAGCTGTCACTGGCCCCCGAAGTGGTACTCAAGCGCAGCGTGCTGCGCGCCGGCAAGAATGACAGCGTGGCCAGCGTGGCCCGTAAATACCGGGTCAGCGCAGACCAGGTGGCGCAGTGGAACAAGGTGCAGGCCTCCGCCCGCTTCAAGCCGGGCCAGCAGGTGGTGGTGTATGTGCCGTCCACCTCCCGCGCCAAATCGGGGGCCGGCACACGGGCTACCGCGTCCAAAAAGGGCGGGGTGCGCACCGCGGCTGCCCACAAGGCCAGCAGTGGCAAGCACGGCAAGAAAACAAAGGCCTCCAACACCCGGCTGGCCAAGCGCTGATGGCGCGGCGCGGCCGCGCCGGGTACGCTACGTTTCAGCGATAGCCCACGAACAGGATGGCAACGTTCACCAGCAGCGCGGCCGTCCATGCCAGGCTGCGCGCCTTGGCCATGCCCGAGACGTACATCATGATGTACAGCAGGCGGATCACCACGAACAGGAACGCCAGAACGTCCAGCCGGCCCTGGTGCGCGCCGAGTTGGTGGGCAATGATGACGGCGCCCATGAAAAATGGCAGCGCCTCGAAGCTGTTGGCCTGCGCCGCGTTGGCGCGGGCGCGCCAGTCGGTCTGGCGTGCCAGCCAGGCGCGGGGGTTCTCGTTGTCATACCCGCCTTCGCGGCGCGGCTTGCCAAACATGCCGGCCTTGGCGAGGCTGGAACAACCAAGGGGCAACAGCGCGGCAATCAGCACGCACCAGTAAGCGATGGTGAAGTGGGCGTAAGGCATGGAGAAAAAACTTTCGGGATAAGGGGTTGGTTTGCAGACTGTCAGCGCCGGTCCACCAGGGCATGGGCGATGGTGCCCAAATCCACGTACTCCAGCTCGCTACCCGCGGGCACACCGCGCGCCAGACGGGTCAGACGCAGGCCGCGCGCCTTGAGCGCCTCGCTGATGACGTGCGCCGTAGCCTCGCCTTCGGCAGTGAAATTGGTGGCCAGGATCACCTCCTGCACCACGCCATCACAGGCGCGCTCAAACAGCTTCTTGAGGCCCAGATCGTTCGGCCCCACACCGTCCAGCGGGCTGAGCTTGCCCATCAGCACAAAGTACAGCCCCCGGTAGGCACCGGTGCGCTCCAGGGCCGACTGGTCCGCCGGCGTTTCCACCACGCACAGCTTGCTGTGGTCGCGCTGCGGGTCCAGGCAGGTGGCGCAGATCTGCGCCTCGGTAAACGTGTGGCAGCGCTCGCAGTGGCGCACATTGCCCGCGGCGTCATGCAGGGCACGCGACAGGGTCAGCGCGCCCTCGCGGTCATGCTGCAGCAGGTGAAACGCCATGCGCTGGGCCGATTTCACCCCCACGCCCGGCAGGCGCTTGAGCGACTGGATCAGCACTTCCAGGGAATGGGCATCGGCCACTGGCGGGTTTCCGTTGCGGCGCTTAGAACGGGAACTTCATGCCGCCGGGCAGCCCGGGCATGCCGGCGGTGATCTTGCCCATTTTCTCGGCCGAGGTTTCTTCAGCCTTGCGCACGGCAGCATTGAACGCCGCGGCCACCAGGTCTTCCAGCATGTCCTTATCATCGGCCAGCAGGCTGGGATCGATGGTGACGCGCTTGACGTCGTGCTTGCAGGTCATGGTGACCTTCACCAAGCCCGCACCGGACTCCCCGGTGACTTCGATGTTGCCCAGCTCGTCCTGGGCCTTTTTCATGTTGTCCTGCATGGCCTGGGCTTGCTTCATCAGGCCGGCGAGTTGTCCTTTGTTGAACATGGGTTTCCTTTGAAAGGTTTCAGAAAATACGGTGGCAGCCGCTCACAGGGGCTTGATGGAACCGGGCACGATTTTCGCGCCAAAGTCCTGCATCATGGCCTGCACAAACGGTGCATCAAAAATAATCTTCTCGGCGGCGAGCTGCTTCTCGGCCGACGCCGCACTGTTGCGCCGCCCCGGGGTATCGGTCACGCGGCCAATCTCCACCACCAGCTTGACGTTGAACCCGGCCGCCTGCAGCGCGGCGGTCAGCCGGTCGCGGGTGCCGCTCTGGTTGAGCGACTCGCGCTCCAGCCGCAAAATCCACTGGTCGGTATCGCGCGCCACCAGCTGCGACTGCAACGCCAGCTCCCGCACCATGGCGGTAATGGCCTCTGCCTGGATGAGCTGGCGCACCGTGGCGTGCCAGAAGTCGCCCTCTTCCGTGGGTACCAGCACCGGCGCGGCCTGGGCGGCCGCGGCATCGGCGCGGGTTTCGATCTGCATGCGCACCGGAACCGCTACAACTTTTGTAGCCTCCCGCGCAGGTTCCACGGGGGCTGCAGCCCAATTTGGCTCTGAATTGAAGGCAGGATCGGTATCAAAATCCGCCTCCAGGTCCGGCTCGGGCGCCGCCGGCGCAGCGCTGTTGCGCACCGGCAGCACC
>JBAQKO010000024.1:0-4773 GCA_049301075.1 Rhodoferax sp. | reverse complement strand
GTTGAGGGATGTGGTGCAGCGGTTTACCGGCCCCATTCGCCAGGTCCCCCCCATGTACAGCGCGCTGAAGAAAGACGGAAAGGCCCTGTACGAGTACGCACGGGCCGGGGTGGAGGTGAAGCGCGCGGCGCGCGATGTCACGATTTATGAGCTAAAAGTGACGAAAAACCTTGTGGATACTGCGCAGCCTGCTATTGAATTCATAGCTCTCTGCAGCAAAGGGACCTACATCCGGACCCTGGGAGAAGATATCGGTGAGGCGCTGGGTTGCGGTGCGCACCTCACGGCCTTGCGGCGAATCCGCACGGGGACGTTCGGGGAGTCGCAGTGCATCACGCTCGACGCTTTGGAGGCCATGGATGAGGCCCAGCGTCTGGCCTGTTTGCTGCCGGTGGACTCCCTGCTTGCCGGGCATGGGGCTGTCACACTGGACAGCGAGAATGCGGCACGGTTTTTGAGTGGAATGCGCAGACGCGGCCCCTGGCCCGATGCGGACAGGGTGGCGGTGTACGCCAGCAGCCCCCGGGCGTTGCTGGGAACCGCCCATGTGAAGGCGGGTGAGTTGATTCCGGGGCGGCTGTTGAGCCCGCTGGAGATCAGCGAGACCCAGGCACAGCAAGAGTTATTGAAGTTAGCAGAAAGTGAAATATGAGTACTAAACAGATCCGTAACATCGCCATCATCGCCCACGTTGACCATGGCAAAACCACCATGGTGGACCAGCTCCTGCGCCAATCCGGCACCTTTGCCGAGCACGAGAAAGTGGTCGATACCGTGATGGACAACAACGCGATTGAAAAAGAGCGCGGCATTACGATTCTGGCCAAGAACTGCGCCGTGAGCTGGGAAGGCACACACATCAACATCGTCGACACTCCCGGACACGCGGACTTCGGCGGCGAGGTGGAACGTGCCCTGTCCATGGTGGACGGTGTGGTGCTGCTGATCGACGCGCAAGAAGGCCCCATGCCCCAGACGCGTTTCGTCACCAAAAAGGCGCTGGCACTGGGTCTGAAGCCCATCGTGGTGGTCAACAAGGTTGACAAGCCCGGTGCGAACCCCGACAAGGTCGTCAACGCTGCCTTCGACCTGTTCGACAAGCTGGGCGCGACCGATGAACAGCTGGATTTCCCTGTGGTGTACGCCTCCGGCATCAACGGCTGGTCGTCGCTGGAAGAGGGTGCACCCGGTGAGCAGTGGGGTCCCGACATGTCCGCCCTGTTCAACACCGTGCTGAAGCACGTGCCCGCGCAAAAAGGCGATCCCGCAGCACCACTGCAATTGCAGATTTCGGCACTGGATTTCTCGACCTTCGTCGGCCGCATCGGCGTGGGCCGTATCAGCCAGGGCACCATCAAGCCCAATATGGACGTGCTGGTAATGGAAGGCCCGGACGGCAAGACCGTCAAAGGCCGCATCAACCAGGTGCTGACGTTCCAGGGTCTGGACCGTGTGCAGGCGCTGGAAGCCGGCCCCGGTGAAATTGTGCTGATCAACGGCATTGCCGACATCGGCATTGGCGTCACGGTGACCGATCCCGTCAATCCCGCGCCCTTGCCCATGCTCAAGGTGGACGAGCCGACGCTGACCATGAACTTCTGCGTCAACACCAGCCCGCTGGCCGGCCGCGAAGGCAAGTACGTCACCAGCCGCCAGATCTGGGACCGCCTGCAAAAGGAACTGCAACACAACGTGGCGCTGCGCGTCAACGAAACCGACGAAGAAGGTATCTTCGAAGTCATGGGCCGCGGCGAACTGCACCTGACCATCCTCTTGGAAAACATGCGCCGCGAAGGCTATGAAATGGCGGTGTCCAAGCCCCGCGTGATGTTCAAGGAAATCAACGGCGAGAAATGCGAGCCGATCGAACTGGTCACCGCGGACATCGAAGAGCAGCACCAGGGCGGCGTGATGCAAGCCCTGGGCGAGCGCAAGGGCGAGCTGGTGAACATGGAGCCGGACGGCCGTGGTCGCGTGCGTCTGGAGTACCGCATTCCGGCCCGTGGCCTGATTGGCTTCTCCAACGAATTCCTCAACCTGACCCGCGGTTCCGGTCTGATTGCCAATATCTTCGACTGCTACGAACCCCACAAGGGTGAAATCGGCGGCCGCAAGAACGGCGTGCTGATCTCCATGGATGACGGTGAAATCTTCACCTATGCCCTGGGCAAGCTCGACGACCGTGGCCGCATGTTCGTCAAGGCGAACGACCCGGTATACGAAGGCATGATTGTAGGTATCCACAGCCGTGACAACGACCTGGTGGTCAACGCGACCCGTACCAAGCAACTGACCAACTTCCGGGTGTCCGGCAAGGAAGATGCGATCAAGATCACGCCTCCGATTGAACTGACGCTGGAGTACGGTGTGGAGTTCATCGAGGACGACGAGCTGGTCGAAATCACGCCCAAGTCGGTGCGTCTGCGCAAGCGCCATCTGAAGGAAAGCGACCGCAAGCGCGCCGGCCGTTAAGTGCCGATCTGCGGGTTGTCGGGCCTTGACGCTCAACCATAACCGGGCCATCGGGTTGATGGTGGCGGTGACCCTGATGTGGTCCACCGCCGGCGTCATCACGCGCCACCTGGAGTTCGCCCGCAGTTTCGAGGTCACTTTCTGGCGGGCATTCTTCACGGCAGTCACGCTGCTAGTGGTCCTGCCCCTGATGCAGGGCCGGGCTTTCTTTGGCAAGTTCCGCCACGCCGGCGCCGCCTTCTGGGCGTCGTCCGTGTGCTGGAGCGTCATGTTCACGGCCTTCATGGTCGCACTGACCCTCACCACGGTGGGCAATGTGCTGGTGACCATGTCGATCGGTCCCTTGCTGACCGCCGTCATCGCCCGCATCTTCATCGGCCACCGTGTGGCGCTGCGCACCTGGGTGGCCATTGTGGTGGCGGGCCTGGGTATCGTCTACATGTACGCGTCGCAGCTCAGCGGCGTCACGCTGGCCGGAACCCTGGTGGCCCTGTGCGTCCCCATTGCCGGTGCCACCAACTGGACCGTCACACAGCACGCGCACGACCAGGGGCACGACATCGATCTGGTGCCGGCGGTGCTGGCCGGTGCCCTCATTTCCGCCGGGCTGACCTTTCCCCTGGCGTTTCCGTTTCAGGCCAATGCCCACGACCTGTCGCTCCTGGCGGTACTGGGCGTGGTGCAGCTGGCGCTGCCGTGCGTGCTCTCGGTGTGGTGCGCCAAGGTGCTGAAAGCACCCGAAATTTCGCTGTTGCAGTTGCTGGAAGTTGTGTTCGGTATTCTGCTGGCATGGTTGGGAGCCAATGAGGTGCCGTCGTCGTCGGTGTTGACCGGTGGCACGCTGGTCATTGGTGCCCTGGTGGTCAACGAAGTGATTGGATGGAGACAACGCGCATGAAAGACGTTTTGACAGAAGTTCGCGGGCAGGTGGGCTTTATCACCCTGAACCGTTTTCGGGCCCTCAATGCCCTGTCGCTGGACATGGTGCGCAGCCTGACGGCCACACTGCTGCAGTGGCAGGCCGACCCGGCCGTGCAGGCGGTGGCGATACGGGGTACCAGCAAATCGGCCGCCACGGGGGAGGGCGTTCCCTTTGGCGGTTTCTGCGCCGGTGGCGATATCCGTTTCTTTCACCAGGCCGCTCTGGTGGGCAATCCCGAGCTGGAGGACTTCTTCACCGAGGAGTACAGCCTCAACCACCTGATCCACCATTACACCAAGCCCTATATCGCTTTCATGGACGGCATCGTCATGGGCGGCGGCATGGGTATCAGCCAGGGCGCATCGCACCGGCTGGTAACGGCGCGCACCAAGATGGCCATGCCGGAAACCAATATCGGACTGTTTCCCGATGTCGGCGGCGGGCACTTCCTGGGCGCTTGTCCCGGGCGGGCGGGCGAGTGGCTGGCGCTCACCGGGGACGTCATCGACGGCGCCACTGCGCTGGCGCTGGGACTGGCGGACGTTTACGTCGACGTTGCTGCCCTCCAGGCGGCCTGGGACGCCTTGGCGCAGATCGACTTCCAGAAGCCGGATGCCATCGCACCCTGGCTTGCTATGCATTCCATAGCTGCTCCCGCAGATTCCATGCCGCATGCAGACCAGATTGACCGTTATTTTGCACTGGACTCGGTGCCGGCCATCGTGCAGGCACTGGAAGCCGACGACAGTGCATGGGCCCGCCACACCGCCACCGTTTTGCGCAAGCGTTCGCCGCTCATGCTGCATGTGGTGCTGGAACAGGTCCGGCGCGCGCGCAGCATGACGCTGGCAGAAGATTTGCGCATGGAGCGCACCATGGTGCGCCACTGCTTCCAGACCCGCCATCTGGACCGCTGGGGTGCCAGCAGCGAAACCGTGGAAGGCATCCGCGCGCTGGCGGTGGACAAGGACCATCACCCGGCGTGGAATCCGGCACGCATCGAGGACGTGACCCCGGCGATGGTGGCGCCCTTTTTTACCAGCCCCTGGCCGGCTCACGCCCATCCGCTGCGGGACCTGGCGTAGTCAGAGCTGGCGGTACGTGGCCTGCGCGAGTTGCAGGAGCGTCTCCTTGGGTACCTGGCCCGAGAGCGCATAGCCGAACCCCTGGTCTACCCAGTAAAAGCTGGGAGCCGCCCCATCCGCACTGAAGCGGAAGGCGGTTTCCCGGGGGGCTGCGCCTCCCGACGGCGCGGCGTTGATCGTGCCGAGGTACAGGGTGATACGGGTGCCCGCCGCGTTCTGGAACATGAACTGGGCCCGTGCGCCGGATTCACCGGGCAGCAGACGCCCGCCCACCAAGTCATACCCCTGCTCGGT
>JBAQKO010000023.1:0-27516 GCA_049301075.1 Rhodoferax sp. | reverse complement strand
CATTGGGGGCGCCCTGCAGGGTCAGGGACCATTCGGACAGCGGCGTGGTAGCGGGTACCGTGCCTTCAATCGCTTGACCGGGCGTGTAGGTAAACGGGCTCAAGGGGCCTACATAGTCGCTGCGCGTGTAGGTGTTGGGGCCGGTGAATGTCAGGGTGACCGGAACATTGGCCGGCGGATTGCTGCGCGCGGTCAGGGACAGCTGCTGCATGCTACCCGTGTTGCCCGAGCCCATGAGGCCCGCCACCGGGCTGGCCACGGCCAGCGCGCGGGGCGTGGAAAACACGCTGGTGATGTTGCTGGCGGACGTGCTGTACGGCTTGATCAGGAACCGGTCGCCGGCAGCGGGTGCGCCACCCAGAGTGATGTTGAGGCCGTCCAGCGTGGCCAGGATGGGGGCCGTCGTGGGAGGGACTTGCGGGAAATTGACAATGACGCCGTCCGAGCGGCGGGTAATGGTGCCGGTTGCGGGACCGGTGAAATTCACGTCGTAGTCCGATGCGGCAAATTTGGACGGGTCACTGATGGACAGCGTCAGGACACCGGTACCGGTGTTCAGTGTCGCCGGTGCAACGGGCGTCAGCACATTGCTGCCGGTGAACACGGTGGGGCTGAACAGGTTGCCACCGACCTTGCCATCCAGGTCGAGTCCCAGTTTGTGCTGGGCGTTCATGGTTTCGGTTACGCCCATGGTGAGTCGCCCGAGCAGATTGCGCCCTTCGGCCAGGTCGATGTTCTGAAAGCGCAGCAGGCCGGAGACCTCGCCGCCGCCGAGCGCGTTTTCATCTAGAGTCGTGGTCTGGCCGTTGCGCTGCACGGTGAGCTTGCTTTTGAGCTGGTCGCCGAAATCGTCGCTGCCAATCGCCACCGTGGCGGCGCTGGCGCCCAGGACCAGTGCCTGGCTGCCGCCAATGAAAATGCCGACCGTGCCGTCGTCTGCGGGGACCGAGGAAGTCTGCACGTACTGGTTGAGCTCCCGCACCAACTGGTCGCGCTTGTCCAGCAAATCGTTGGGGGGCTGTCCGGAGCCCTGGGCGCGGGCAATTTGCTGGTTGACCCCGGCAATGCCCTGGGCCAGGCTGTTGATGACGGTGACCTTCTGGTCCAGCTCCTGTTTCACGCCGATCTGCAGGTCGTCCAGGCTCTTGGAGGCGGAGCGCAGGCGGGACGCCGTTTCGTCCACTTTGGTGAGCACCACGGAACGGGCGGTCAGGTCAGTGGGGGCATTGGCCACGTCGGAAAACGCGTTGAGCATGTCGCTGATGGATGCGCCCAGGCCGCTGGCGCCCCCCGGGAAGATGCCTTCAAGCTGCTTGAGCTTGTCCGAGCGCGCGCTGTCGGCAGACTGCGTGGATGTCGCCATGGCGGACTGGCGCGTCAAAAACTCGCTGAAATTGCGCTGGATGGTCTGGATGTCCACGCCCTTGCCGATGTAGCCACCACCCGTGAACTGGCCTTCGACGGTCTTCAGGACGACCTGCTGGCGCGAGTAGCCCGGGGTGTTGACGTTGGCAATGTTGTTGCCGGCGGTTTGCAGTGCAACCTGGTTGACTTGCATCGCCCGGGTGCCAATGTTGAGTAAGCCCATGGTGGTCCTCGATCAAGCCTGTGCACGCCGGATTTGCAGCGTGGTGTTAATGGCGCGGCTGAGTTTGGCCGCGTACTCCGGGTCGGTGGCATAGCCGGCCTTTTGCAGGCCGCTGGCATAGGCGTGGGCCGAACCGGTCTGTTCGCGCGCCTTGGCGTAGCGGGGGCTTTCGGAAATCAGGCGGGCGTAGTCCTTGAAGGAGTCGGCATAGGAGTCATAGGCACGAAACCGTGCCACCCGCTTTTGGGCAACGCCATTGACGAACTCGGTGGTGGTGACCTCTGCCACCTTGCCGGTCCAGTTGGCTCCGGCCTTGATGCCAAACAGGTTGTGCGACGGGGATCCGTCCTTGAGCTTGATCTGGTGCTTGCCCCAGCCGGTTTCGTGGCCGGCCTGTCCGAGCATGAAGCTGGCCGGAATGCCGCTGGCCTGCGCAATCTCATTGGCTACCTTGGAATGCTTTTGCACAAAGTCAGCTTGGCTTTCGGTCGGTGCCCGCGCGGTCTTGCTGACCGCCGGGCGCATTGTTGTGGCCTTGGCCGGCGTTGCGGTGTCGGTCTTGGCCGCGTCGGCAGGCGGGGTTCCCATCTGGCGCTTGAGCTGTTGCGCAATCAGGTCGGACAAGCCGCCGGGCTGGCCGGACATCTGCACTGCAAACTGCTGGTCGAGCAGGTCCGTGCCCAAGTCCCCCCCGGGGCTGTCGAGCATGCCCGACTTTACGGTGGCTTCGCGCATGCTCTTGAGCAGCTCGCGCATGAAGAGCGACTCAAATTGCTTGGCGGCCTCCTGGATGGCCTGCGGGCTGTTCTTGCCCGCTTCCATTTTCAGCCCGCCCAACGACTGGGCATCGGCGGCCAGTGCCTGGGAGTTGGAGATGGCGCCAAAACTCATGTCAGATGACCTCCAGCTCGGCGTTGAGCGCGCCGGCCGCCTTGATGGCCTGCAAGATGGCCAACAGATCTTGCGGCGTGGCACCCAGTGCGTTCAGGGCCTTGACCACATCGGCCAACTGGGCCGAGGCGGGCACCTGGATGAGTTTGCCGGCCTCCTGCTTGATTTCGATATTGGACTTTTCCCGCACCACGGTCTGGCCGCCCGACAAGGCATTGGGCTGGCTGATGACCGGGGTGGACGAGATGCTGACCGAGAGGTTGCCGTGGGCAATGGCGCAGGCACCCAGCGAAACCGCCTGGTTGAGCACGATGGAGCCGGTGCGGGAATTGATAATGACTTTCGCTGCGGCAACCGAGGGCTGTACCGGCAGCTCCTCCATCTCGGCCAGGAAGCTGACGCGCTCGTTCGGGCTGATGGGGGCCCGCACCTGCACGGTGCGGCCATCCAGGGCCCGTGCCACGCCTTCGCCAAACCGGCGGTTGACCGCCTGGGCGACCCGGTGCGCGGTCTGGAAGTCCGAGGCGTTGAGGCTCAGGTTGACGCTGGAGCCTTCCTGCAGGGAGGTCGGAACGGCCCGCTCCACCTGGGCGCCGTCGGGAATGCGTCCGGCGCTCAGGTGGTTCACCTGAACCTTGCTGCCGCCCGCGGAGGCGCCTGCGCCGGCCACGATCAGGTTGCCCTGCGCCAGGGCGTAGACCTCACCGTCGGCACCCTTGAGCGGGGTGGCAATCAGTGTGCCACCCTTGAGCGACTTGGCGTTGCCCAGGGAGGACACGTTGATGTCCAGCAGCTGGCCCGGCCGTGCAAAGGCGGGCAGCTGCGCGGTGACCAGCACGGCGGCCACGTTCTTCATCTGCAATTGGGAGAGCGATGCGGGGGACAGTGTCAGGCCCAGCTGCTGCATGTAGTTGTTCAGGCCCTGGGTGGTGTAGGGCATCTGCGTGGTCTGGTCACCGGTGCCATCCAGGCCCACAACCAGGCCAAAGCCGGTCAGCTGGTTGCTGCGCACGCCTTCAATCGAGGCCACTTCCTTGATGCGGGTGGCGTGTGCCAGCCCCGAGGTGGCCAGGCACAGCGCCAGAAACAGCTGACCCCAGTGCCGAAGGCCAGTGCGGATTGCCAGAGTGGTCCAGGTATTCATGTGCTGAGTATTCTTTCGGGTCGACCCAACTGGATCGGTTACCCCTCGGCACTATTCTGGATAACTTTAGAACGGCTGAAAGCTCAAAAAGAACCGGGATAACCAGCCAACTGTCTGGGCTTCGCCCTGGGCACCCCGTCCGCGGGATTCCACCCGGACGTTGGCGACCTGGGTCGAGTTGACCATGCTGCCCGGCTGCACCAAGCGGGGGTCCACGGTGCCCGAGAACCGCAGCACGTCGACGTTCTGGTTGACGCCGATCTGTTTTTCCCCGGTGACCACCATGTGGCCGTTGGGCAGGACTTCCATGACCGTTGCGGTGATGGAGCCGGTAAAAGTGTTGGCGCTCTCGGTTCCGCCCTTGCCCGAGAAGTTGTTGTTGGTTGTGGCACCAACGCCGAGTTTGGACAGGCCCGCCAGCGTCTGGTCCGGCAGGGCCGTGATGTTGGAGTCGATGGAGGTATTGCGGTTGACCGTGGAGGTGGACTTCTGGCTCGCGGTCACGTTTTCCACAATCACGATGGTGACGGTATCGCCCACGTTGCGGGCGCGGCGGTCTTCGAAAGACGGCCGGTACCCGACCGACTGGAACAGGCTGCCCGTGGCAGGCCGGGCCATGGCGTTGGACTGCGCGGGGATCGGGCTGATCTTGGGTTCGGCAAAGTCCACCACCGCCTTTTGCGGCAGTTGCTGGCACGCGCTGCACAGCAAGCTGACAGCGGCCACCAGCACGCCTGTGCGCAGTGCCCCGGTCGGGAAAAGAAAATCGTGCATGGCGCGCCTCACAGTTGGCCGAGTTTTTGCAGCATCTGGTCCGACGTCTGGATGGCCTTGGAGTTCATTTCATAGGCGCGCTGGGTCTGAATCATGGTGACCAGTTCCTGCACGACGTTGACGTTGGAAGTTTCCACAAACCCCTGCATCAGGGAGCCCATGCCGTTGGTGCCGGCGGTTGCGGCGTTGGGTTGGCCGGACGCCGCGGTTTCAGCATAGATGTTTTGTCCCTTGGGCTCCAGGCCTGCCGGATTGATAAAACCGGCCAGGGTAATGGTTCCAATGGGTTGCGGGGCCGCAGCGCCGGGGATGGTGGCAGAGACAGCACCATCCGCGCCGATGGTGACGCTGGTGGCGTTGTTGGGAACGGTAATGCCGCTGGCCACGGGCAGGCCACCGGAGGTGACCAGGCGCCCCTGGTTGTCGACCTGGAATGCGCCGTCACGGGTGTACCCGGTCGTGCCGTCTGGCATGGTGAGCTGGAAGAATCCATTGCCCTGAATGGCCACGTCCAGGTTGTTGCCGGTCTGCTGCAGGTTACCTTGCGAAAAATTGCGGCTGGTGGCTACGGTGCGCACCCCCAGGCCCACTTGCAGACCGGTGGGCAAGGTGGATTGCTCCGATGTGTTGGAGCCGACCTGGCGCAGGTTCTGGTACATCAGGTCCTCGAAGACCGCGTGCGACTTCTTGAAGCCGTTGGTTGATACGTTAGCCAGGTTGTTGGAAATGACATCCAGCTGCATTTGCTGGGCTTCCATGCCGGTTTTCGATATCCACAGTGAGTTGATCATGGCAAAGTTCCGAAGTGGTTGCGTGCGTGGGGTGTGGGGCTGGCTTTAGCCTTGCAGGCCGAGCAGTTGTCCCGCCGAGCGGTCGTTGGACTCGGCCGATTGCATCAAGCGCATCTGCGCTTCAAACTGGCGTGCGGTCTGAATCATGCCCACCATGGTTTCGATGGGATTGACGTTGGAGCCCTCCAGCGCGCCCACCTGCAAGCGGGCGTTGTCATCGGTGTTGAGCGGGTCGCCGGACACGGAGCGGAACAGTCCGTCGTCACCGCGTTTGATGGGGTCGTCGGCGGTCGGGGTCACCATTTTCAGGCGTCCGATGGTGTTGGCGGGCTGGTTGCCGACCTTGGCGCTGATGTTGCCGTCGTGGCCAATGGAGAGTTCGGCGCCAGCGGGTACGGAGATCGGGGAGCCGCCGTTGGACAGCACCGGCAGTCCGCTGCCCGTGACCAGCGTACCGTCCGGCGACACGTCAAAGTGGCCATTGCGGGTATAGGCTTCCGTGCCGTCCAGTCCCTGCACCGAGAACCAGGCGTTGCCGGTAGTCATGGCGTCCAGGCTGCGGTCGGTGCGCTGGGCCGCGCCGGGGGTGTCTAGGTAGCCGGCAGTGGCCTCCAGGGCAAAGACCCGTGTGGTGGCTCCATCGCCGCGCAGGGGAACGGCCCGGTAGGTGGCCAGTTCGGCACGAAACCCGTTGGTGGAGGCGTTGGCCAGGTTGTTGGACAGGACCGCCTGGCGGCTGGCGGCCGCGTTGGCACCTGTCATTGCCGTGTAGATGAGGCGGTCCATGGTGTGCTACTCCGGCTTAACGCAGGTTGACCAGGGTCGACATGATCTGGTCCTGGGTCTTGATGGTCTGCGCGTTGGCCTGGTAATTGCGCTGGGCGGTCATCATGTTGACCAGTTCGCCGGTCAAGTCCACGTTGGACTCTTCCAGGGCACCGGAGCGCAATTCACCAAATTTTCCGATTCCTGCGGAGCCCAGGACGCTCTGGCCAGAGGCAAATGTTTCCAGGTAGGTACCACTGCCCACAGGCGCCAGGCCCTGCACGTTGCGGAAGTCGGCCAGTGCAATCTTGCCGCGGGCCTGGGTTTGGCCGTTGGAGTAGCGGGTGGTGATGACGCCGGAGGGGTCGATGTTGACGCCAACCAGTTCACCCGAGGTATACCCGTCCTGCGTCAGGTTGGACACATTGAATGCCGCGCCGTATTCGGTCGCTTTCGACACGTTGGCCGTGACGGGGAAGGGCGGCACGATGCTGGGAGCCGTTGGCGTGATCGTCAGGGGAATCTGCCCCAGCGCCGTGGGAACGCCGGCGCCGTTGGTGGTCCCGGTCAGTGCGCCACTCGCGTTGAATATCAGGGCCCCAACCTTGGTCGGGGTGCTGTCGTACACATCCCATTGGTCGGTGCCGGCCGTTGCGGGGGTGACCTTGGTGAAATACAGGTTGACGGGGATGGCCACGCCCTGCGAATCAAAGACGGTGACCGAGGTGCCGTATGTGGTCAGGGGTGTGGGGGGCACCACCGTGGAGGCGATCTTGGCGCGTGCGTCCAGGTTGAATTCCGCAGTGATGTTGCTGGTGGCTTGGGCCGCGATCGGTGCGCCGGTCGGGACGACCATTTTTTGCGTGGTGATGCTGGTGGCATTGCCCAGCACGTCGGTGGGGTAGCCCATCACGTTGGCGCCGGTATTTGTGGTGATGTAGCCATTCTTGTCCATCTTGAACTGGCCATCGCGGGTGTAGGCCAGGCTGCCGTCCGGCTGCGTGACCTGGAAGAAGCCGCCGCCGTTGATGGCCACATCCAGGCTGTTGCCCGTGATGCTGATGTTGCCCTGGCTGAATTGCTGGGCGATGGTGGCAACGGATACCCCGATGCCCGCGCCCGTTCCGCCGCCGCTGGTGCCCAGGGTGGAGGCGACCAGATCCGCAAACTCGGTGCGGGAGGACTTCATGCCCACCGTGTTGGCGTTGGCAATGTTGTTGCCGATGACGTCCAGGCTTTTGCTGGAGGCATTCAAGCCCGAGAGACCTGTTTGAAAGCTCATGGTGTGTTCCTCTGTGTTGCTGTGATCGGGGTGGTTCGGAGTTACAGGATCGAGCGGACGTCGCTGTAGGCAACGGCGTCGCGGCCGGCCAGCTCCAGGGACAGGGCGCCGTTTTTCGTGCTGGCGGCCACGACGGTGTCGAGTGCCAGTGCCGTGGTGGGCACGTTGGCTCCCTTCAGCGAGGCCGTGACCTTGAACGTGGGGCTTCCCGGGCCCTGGTAACTGGATGCATCCCAGGTGAAACCGTGCAAGCCGGCGTCTTGTGCGCCCAGGTCAAATTTGCCCAATTCCTGACCGCCGGGTGACAGAACCTGGACCGTGATGCTGTCGGCCTTGCTGTCCAGGCTGACGGCGCCGGCCGCTACGCCGTTTTTGACGGTCAGGGTATTGGATTCCACCAACACGCTTTTACCGACGAGGGCCGCACCTTGCAGCATCTGCATGCCGGCGAACTGGCTGGACAGGGACTTCACGGTCTCATTGAGCTGCTGGATGCCCGAGACCGTGTTGATCTGCGCCATCTGACTGGTCATCTGGGCGTTGTCCTTGGGATTCATGGGATCCTGGTTGTTCAGTTGCGCCACCAGAAGCTTCAAGAAACGGTCCTGCTGGGCATCTGCGGTCGCCTGCGACGACTTCTGGGACGTCGTCGAGGTGAGCGCGGTATTGCTGGTGCTGCTAACGCTGGTAGTCATCTAGGGCTCCCTGGGTTATTGACCCATTTGAAGGGTCTTGAGCAGCAGCGTTTTTGCCGTGTTCATGACCTCGACGTTGTTCTGGTAGGACCGCGAGGCGGAAATCATGTTGACCATTTCCTCCACCGGGTTGACGTTGGACTGGGTGACATAGCCTTCCGCATCGGCGGAGGGGTGGGACGGGTTGTGCACGCGATGCAGGGGTGCATTGCTTTCCTGGATGGCGTTGACACGCACGCCGGACGAGGCGTCTGACCCCATGGGGACCGTTTCAAAGACCACCTGCCGGCTTTTGTAGCCCTGGCCATCCGGGCCGGCCACCGCATCGGCGTTGGCCAGGTTGCTGGCCACGACGTTGAGCCGCTGTGCCTGCGCACTGACGGCGCTGCCGGATACGTTGAAGATGGAAAACATGGACATGGTGTGGCTCCGTTGGCGCTAAATAGGGCGTTACTGGCCTTGAATGGCGCTCAAGATCGTCTTGGACTGGCCGTTAATAAAGCGGAGGGTCGCTTCATACCGGACTGAGTTGTCCACGAAGTTGGCGCGCTCCCGGTCCATGTCCACGCTGTTGCCATCCATGGCCGGTTGCGTTTGTGCGGTGTAGTCCAGCTTGGACGTCCCCAGGCTGGCGGTGCTGGCCTGCAGCGGGATGTGCCGGGCGTTGGTGAGCCCTGCCGTGGCGCCGCCCGACGGCGCCTGGGGGGTCAGGGAGAGTGCACTTTCGCCGGTGGCGGCACTCAGGGCTTCGTGAAAATTGAAGTCCCGACCCGCGTAGCCGGGCGTATCGGCATTGGCGATGTTGCTGGCAATCACGCGTTGGCGTTCGGCGCGCAGCACCAAGGCTTTCGATTGAAAGTCCAGCGCGTTGGTCAAATTGGCAAACATATATCACCTTTGGGTCGGGTATCGAACACTGCAAGTAGGGGCAAACGGTTCGACGTGGGGCAATTATGGGAAAAGCTTTAATTTTTTAGCATGGGAATACAGGGGGGAAAACGGTGCATTTGGGGGGTTTTGCCGTAAGACGGCGGCCTATAGTTGTCTGGCTGGAAGGCTTGGGTCGCGCGGTGTTCGTGGCCGGGCCGCCATACCCGGAGATGCACCATGCCCTGTTTTTCTCAATCCCGTTCCTTTTTCCGCCGGTGTGCGGTGGCCGTGTGCTGGGTGGGCGGATTGTTGGTTGCCAGCGTGGCCTGCGCCCAGGAAGCTTCCGCGCCCAACCTGCAGGAGATGACACAAAACTGGCTGCGTAACGCGGCCGCTGCGGCCCAGCCCGCCGGAGCAACCGGCTTGCGGATGGAAGTGACGGTGGGCAGTCTGGACAGCCGTCTGAAGCTGGCTGCCTGCGGAAATATTGAGCCGTATCTGCCGCCTGGATCGAAACTGTGGGGTCGCACCCGCGTCGGTTTGCGCTGCGTGGATGGCGTGAGCCGCTGGAATGTCACCTTGCCCGTGACGGTGAATGCGTTTGGTCCCGCCTGGGTGGTCAAGACCCATGTGCCGTCTGGCGCCGTTCTCACCGAGAACGATGTGGTGGAAGCCGAGGTCAATTGGGCGGAAGACATGAGCCCGGTGCTTCGGGACCGGTCCCTGTGGGTCGGGCAGATGGCAACCCGGTTGCTGACAACGGGGCAGACCTTGCGTCAGGGGATGGTCAAGCCGGCCCAGGTGTTCCAGGCGGGCGCCCAAGTCCGGGTGGTGGCACAAGGTCCGGGGTTTCAGATTTCATCCGATGCGCAGGCGCTGTCGGCTGGCGTGGTGGGAGAGCTTGCCCGGGTGCGCATGGACAACGGACGGGTTACATCCGGCGTGGTGCTGGATACCCGTACAGTCAAAATTGACCTCTAGGCCCAAAATTCTGTGCAAATAGTTCTAAAGTCCGTCATGATGGTGCCGATAACAATCGTACGAGGCTACGCGTACCGTGGTTTTGGAGAGCACGATGAAAATAGGTCACCCGTCAGATATTCAGGCTTCTGTTACCCAGAGCCAGTCGCCCGCAGCCCAGAAATCGGCGCAAGGGAGCAGTGCAGCTGCGGCAGCCAATGCCGCGCAAAGCACCCGCTCGGCCGGGGTTGCGGTTACCGTATCCACAGCCGCCCGTGGACTGGAGAAATCCAGCCGCAACGAGGCTGCCGATATCGACACCCAGAAAGTCGCCAGCGTGCGTGCCGCCATCCAGGATGGGACCTATGTGGTCAATCCGGAAGCCATCGCCGACAAACTGTTGTCCAACGCACAGGAAATGCTCAACCGAACCACGCGTTGAGTCGGGCCTGTGCACCTAACCGTGTGCAAGGGCCCTGACATGTCATATTCTTCGGTCGATCACCATTTGGACCTTCTTGAACAGCAGTTCAAGGAGGTTTTTGTCGCTGTGGCGGAGGACGATGCGGCCTCACTCCAGTCCGGTAGTGCCACTTTGCAGCAATTGGCAGTGCGTTTCGTGCAGATGATGGACGATATGGCGCCCGGTGACCTGGCGCAGGCCAGCCGGGTCCTGCGCATCAAGGCGCTGGCCAATAGTTTTCCTGCTTTGCGTGAGAGTCTGTTGCGCCGTTCGGCTTATGTGGAACAGGCGCTGCAACTCGTGGTGCCCACCGCTCCCAAGGCCACCTATGCCGACCACAGCCGTTACGGCAACGGTGCGCGGCAAGCGGGCGCATTCACAACGGTTCTCTCGGCTTGAGGGGAGGCAGGCTGCCGGGATGGCAGCCCGCTCATCCTGGCGTCACGGTATTTAATGTGACCGCATTTTGGCCCGCAGACGGGCGATGGACTGGCTGTGCAACTGGCACACACGGGATTCGGTGATGTCCAGAACGGCCGCGATCTCCTTGAGATTCATGTCCTGCTCGTAGTACATGCTCATGATGTACTGCTCCCGTTCGGGCAAGTTCTTGATGGCGGCCACCAGGGACTCCCGCAGACGCTGGTCCCGCAGCATGTTCATGGGGTCAGCATCGCTGTCCGCGACATGCCGGTCCAGAAAGGTGTCGTCGTCTTCGTTGCCGCGGCTCATGTCTTCCAGGTACACCAGCTGGGTGCCCCGCACCTTGCCCAGCAGGTTCTGGTAGTCCGCCAGGCTCATGCCCAACTCGGCTGCAATTTCCGATTCGACCGGACTGCGGCCCAGGCGATGCTCCAGGCGGCGCAGCACCACTTCAATGTCCTTCTGGCTCTTGCGCGAACTGCGCGACATCCAGTCATTCCCCCGCAATTCGTCGAGCATGGCACCGCGAATGCGCTGGGTAGCAAACGTCTCGAACTGCACGCCCTGGGATGATTCAAAGCGGGACAGCGCGTCGGACAGGCCGATCAGCCCCACCTGAATCAGGTCGTCCACTTCGACGCTGGGTGGCAGTTTGGCCATCATGTGGTGTGCCAACCGGCGCACCAGCGGCTGGTACTGCTTGATCAGGGCGTTACGATCGAGCTGCCCTTTGGCTGTGTACATCAATGGCTCCCAGCAAATGGATCATCAGCGTGCAGATGCACCCCGCCCGCTTCGGGCATGGCGGTCAGAAAGCCGGTTCGCAGGGGCATGGCATTTTCCAGCAGACGCAGGGCCAAACCCTGGATTTTCCGGCACGGAGGCTCCTCGTCGGCGGGCGCTGCAATGTTGATGGCCTTCACGTCGTAACCCAGAAAGTTCTTGGCACACTCGCTCAGACTGGTTGCCATGGCCCCGGAGGCGATGACTTTGGCTGGACGGTGTTCTTGAATCATATTGACAATGGTAGGCTCTAGTTTGCCATTGATCAACAAGCGCTTCAAAGCCACATAGCCGGTCAGCAGGGAGGACTTCATGGAGGACATGGCCAGCAGGGGTTCAATGCCGGTTTCGCCCACCAGGGGCACCAGCCATTCTGCCGGGCTGTAAACGATCACCACGCCGTCGTGCCGGAACAAATGGCCCAGTTGGCGCAGGTTCTGCTGTCGTCGTGCCGGGACGGCACACAGGTTCTGTATGCCCCTGCCGGCCGGCAACACCGTCCAGGCCGGGGTGTCGAGATCCTCATCTTCGTGCCAATACCGGTCGTCCAGCATTTGGTCGAGGCCGGGGTTGGTTTCGGTTTCACAGGTCGTGGCATCCAGAACCGTGACCGAGTAGCCAAAGTCCACCAGAGCCAGGCACAGCCGCCACAACAGAGGCAACTCGGCCTGTTCGTCACCGTGACTGACCATGGCCAGCATCTGGGGCCCTGCATGGGGCGTCAGTGCCAGCAACCCGGCCGCCTGGTTGAGGGTGTGTTCAAGCATCCAGGCGTCCTCTGGCGGAGACTTGCCCTGCGGGCTGGCTGAAGAAAAAGCCGAGATCGCTGGCTTTGGGGTCGTACGCCGAGTTGCCCACGGTGCGCATGGACATGCGAATCAGTTTGGCGGCATCGGCCGCGTCCCAGTCTTCGGGAACGCGCTGGCCGGTGGTTACGCCGCGCAGCACCAGCTGGTGCCGGATGGCCACATCGAGGGCCGGGCCCAGTTTGACCGCTTCATCAATCTTGGAAAGAATGGCTTGCGGTGCACCGGTTGATTTGAAGGATGTCACCGCGTCGTCCAGCGTGTCGCCGTGTCCGCCCGCGTTGAGCACCAGCAGGCGTTTCACATCGGGCAGGTCCAGCAGGTCCAGCAACTCGCGCTTGCGCGGGTCGCGCGGGGCCAGGCCGGTGGTGTCAATGAGTACCATCTTCTTGCCGGACAGCAATCCCAGCAAGTCCTGCAACGCGGCCCGGTCGTGGGCCAAGTGGGCAACCACGCCCAGCATCTTGCCGTAGGCGCGCAGCTGCTCATGGGCCCCCACGCGGTAGGTATCCAGGGTGATCAGTCCCACACTGCCGGGGCCGTGTGCCTGGGCGCACAAGCCAGCCAGTTTGGCGGCGGTGGTGGTCTTGCCAACGCCAGTGGCGCCGATCAGCGCGTAGGTGCCGCCAGCTTCGTGCAGGGCCGGACCTTCGGCGTCGGTCTTCAGGTTGCGTTCCAGCACGTCCATGACCCAGCGTACGGAATCCGGTGCAGACAGGTCTTCCGGCATGCGTTCCAGAATGGTGCGTGCCAGGTTGGGGGAGTAGCCAGCGCGGATGAGCTTGAGCATCAGGTTGGACTGGATCGGATTCTGGCGTGCCTGTCCCAGCCAGGTCAGGGTGTTGAAGCGGTCCTCGATCAGTTCCTTCATGGCATGCAGCTCGTCCACAATACCCTGCGGCACGGCGGCGGTCTGGATGGGAGCTGCGGCCGGCTTGCGCACGGGTGCCGCCTTGGGCGCCACCGGTGTGCGCTCCTGCAGGGGTTCGGCCGCGATGATGCGGGGCCGCTCCTTGGGCACTTCGCGCGCGGTGTCGGCTTCGGCCGGCGCGGTGGCCGATTCGTGACGCCGGCGCAGCATGCGTTCGCGCACGTAGTCCTGGAAAGATAAGGTGCTCATGGCCAGTTGGGCGGCATCTTCCTCGACCTTGCTGGCGACTTCCTGGTAACTGGGCGTGCTGGCGGCGGTGTGCTTGCCGGGCGATTTCTGGCCTGCGAAACCTGGTGCGTGGTCCAGCGAGTCCAGCGTGTCTTCGGCCGTCGCGACCACTTCCACACCGTTCTCGGTCGGGCGGTTGGACAGGATCAGGGTGCCTTCGCCAAAGGCCATGCGTGCCTTGGCGAGTGCTTCGCGGGAAGTGGCGGCGGTAAAGCGTTGAATGTTCATGATGTTGCGCCTCTGAGAATCGGGCCAATACGGATGGTGTGGGTTTCAGGAATCTCGCTGTGGGCCAGGACCTGCAAGCGGGGCGCGACACGACGCACCAGGCGGGCAATCGCGCTACGGATCTGATCGGGTACCAGCAAACAGGCGGGAACACCCACTTCTTCCTGTTTCATGGCGGTTTCGGCTGCGTGGCGGCTCAACATGTCGGCCACACCGGGGTCCAGGGCCGGGCCAGCCGCGTTGCCAAGGGCTTGCACCAGCAGACGCTCCAGACCCGGATCGATGGCAATGACATTGAGTTCGCGGGTTGGGCCATAAATCTGCTGCACGATGGCGGGGGACAGGGCCACCCGCACCCGGCGCGCCAGTTCGGCAGGGTCGGTGGTGGAGGTGGCGTGTTCGGCAATGGATTCGATGATGGTGCGGATGTCGCGGATGTGCACCGACTCGTCCAGCAGCAACTGCAGAACTTTCTGGAAGACCGCGATCGAGACCATCTTGGGCACGACTTCTTCGATCAGCTTGGGGGCCAGTTTGGCAACGTGTTCCACGAGTTGTTGGGTCTCTGTACGACTGAGCAGTTTGGAGGCTTGGACTTGCATCAAGTGTGACAAATGGGTCGCCATCACAGTCTCGGAATCAACCACGGTAAATCCGGCCATTTGCGCGGCTTCCTTCTGGCGTTCGTCGATCCAGTGTGCGGGCAGGCCAAATGCCGGGTCGGTGGTTGCCGTGCCGATGAGGGGGGTGGTGATGCCGCCCGGGTTGATGGCCAGGTACATGCCGGGGAAGGCCTCGCTCTCGCCCACGATGACGCCGCGCAACGTGATGCGGTAGCCGCTGGGCTTGAGTTCCAGGTTGTCACGCACATGGACGGCGGGGGGAAGAAAGCCCACTTCCTGCGCAAACTTGCGGCGCACGCCCTTGATGCGGGTGAGCAAATCGCCTTGCCGATTCTTGTCGACCAGGGCAATCAGGCGGTAACCCAGTTCCAGGCCCAGTTGGTCCACGGGCTGGAGGTCGTCCCAGGACGCCTCTCCGTCCGTGGCCGGGGGCGCGACGATCGATGCAGGGTCGACCGGTGGGGGCTTGTGCGCCAGCACCCAGGTGCCGTAGGCCAGGACCGCAGCAATGCTCAGAAAGACGAAGTGGGGCATGTTGGGAATGACGCCCAGGATGAACATGATGGTCGCTGTGACACCCAGCACGCGGGGCGACACGAACATCTGTCCGATGATCTGCTTGCCCAGGTCGTGGTCTTTGCCGACCCGCGACACCACCATGGCGGCGGCCACGGAGATCAGCAAGCCCGGAATCTGGGCCACCAGCGCATCACCGACGGCCAGCAGGATGTAGGTATTGGCGGCCTGCGATGCCGTCAGGTCGTGCTGCAGGATGCCGATGGCAAAGCCGCCAAAGATGTTGATGAGCAAAATCAGGATGCCCGCAATCGCATCGCCGCGGACGAACTTGGACGCACCGTCCATGGAACCGAAGAATTCAGCTTCCTCACCCACTTCGGCGCGGCGGCGCTTGGCTTCCTTTTCGTCGATCAGGCCGGCATTCAGGTCGGCGTCGACGGCCATCTGCTTGCCGGGCATGGCATCCAGGGTAAAGCGTGCCGACACCTCGGCAATGCGCTCGGAGCCCTTGGTCACCACCACGAAATTGATAACCACCAGAATGGCAAAAACGATCAGACCGACGGCGAAGTTGCCGCCGATCAGGAAGTGGCCAAACGCCTCGATCACCGCGCCCGCGGCGCCCGCGCCGGTATGGCCTTCCAGCAGCACTACGCGGGTGGATGCGACGTTGAGCGACAGGCGCATCAGTGTGGTGAGCAGCAGGACCGACGGAAATGCGGCGAAGTCCAGTGGCCGGATCATGTAGGCCGCCACCATCATGACCATCAAGGCCACGGCGATGTTGATGGTGAAGAAGGCATCCAGCAGGATGGGTGGCAGGGGCAGGACCATCATGGCCAGAATCGCCACCACCAGCATGGGCGCCGCGGCGCCCTGTACCAGTCCGGCGTTGTTGCCATACCATTGCTGGAAGGATTTCAGTTGTACGTTCATGCTGTGGCAGCCTTGACGGTTTTAGACAGGGGATCGAGCTCGGGCGGGACGAAGGGGTGTGGCACTTCACCCGGCATCGGGCCGTCGCCGCGCATGGCGGCGCGCAGCTTGTAAACGTAGGCCAGAACCTGTGCAACGGCGGTGTACAGGCTGGAGGGAATGTCCTGGTCGAGCTCCGAATTGGCGTACAGGGCCCGTGCCAGCATGGGTGACTGCAGCACGGGAATCGCGTGGTGCTTGGCCACGTCGCGGATCTTCATGGCCAGCAAGTCCGCACCCTTGGAGATGACCTGGGGCGCGCGCATGGTTTTTTCGTCGTAGCGGATGGCGACGGCAAAGTGGGTGGGGTTCATCACCACGAAATCGGCCTTGGGGACGGCGTTGACGCTGCTTTTTTGCGCCAATTCGCGTTGCCGCTGGCGCATCTTCCCCTTCATCTGGGGATTGCCTTCGGACTCCTTGCCTTCCTGCTTGACTTCCTGGTGGGACATCTTGAGTTCGCCCTTGTGCAGGAACATTTGCAGCGGTACGTCCAGCATCGCCGCCGCCAGCAAGACCAGCAGCAGCAAACCCATGCCGGAGATCAGCCATTCGGTCAGGTGTTTGATGGCCGAAGTGGAGGGTTGCAGCAGCAAGGACGCCACGGTTTGCAGGCCGGAGTTCAGAAAAACGGCGGCAATGGCAAACAAAATCCCGGTCATCAGCGTCATCTTGGCCACGGACACCAGTTTTTTCTTGGTGAACAGGTTGCCAAAGCCCGCCAGCGGGTTGACCCGGCTGAAGTCGGGCATGATGGGCTTGAGGCTGTTGACCCATCCGCCCGACGCAACCGATGCCGCCACGGCGGCCAGGGTCACGATGGCGGCAAAGGCGGCGCAGCCTGCCAGTCCGATGGAACTGGCATCGGATAGACGGGTCAGCATGCTTGCGGTTTGCCGTACGGAGGCCGCGTCAAAGGACAGTTGCTGCCCCATGCTCTGTTGCAGGCGATCAAACAGTACCGGGGCCAGCACCATCAGGCCCACGGTGCCAGAACCCAGCACGGCCAAGTGTTTGAGGTCTTCGGAACGGCTGACCTGACCATCCTCGCGCGCTTTGCGGAGTTTGCGTTCGGTGGCCGGTAGGTTGCGATCTTGACTGCCTGATTCCATGGTGGCGGGACTTTAGTGTTGCCACCATTGTCGCGAGCGCCCCCGGAAACTAAAGGCTGATAAGGGGGGAAATGCCCCCTTTAATCCAAAAGGTTTAGAACCCCAGGCTGGCCAGCAGGTCGTCGACCTGGGACTGGTCCGTCACCACCTCGGAATTGCCTTGCGGATTGACCACCGGACCATCGAGTGCCGGAACGTACTCCGCATGGGGTGTAGGTGCCTTGACGACAGCTTCCGGCGGCGCGGTCTGGATCAGCAGCAGCACCAGTTGCTCTTCAATGGTGGCCGCCAGGTTGACCACCTTGGCGATCACCTGCCCCGTGAGGTCATGGAAGTCCTGTGCCATCATGATCTCGGTCAGATGCCCGTCGACCTTGTTGCTCGCCTGTTCGACATCGGTGATGAAGTTCATCACATGGCCTTTGGCCACGGCGGCGACCGGATCTTTGACAATCAGGGCGCCGATGCGGCGCGTTTCGGCCGCAATGTGGTCGTGCTGGGCCTTGGCCTGATCCACCTGGTTGAGAACCTTTTCAGCAGCCTGGCCGGTCAGTCGCGCAATGTAGGACAGGCGGCTTTTGGCATCGGGCAGTTCCCCGGCCCAGCCCTTGACCTTCTCGGTCAGGCCCAGGCCGTTCAGGGAGTCATGCAGCTGGCGCGTAAGAATGCCCAATTGCTGGTGGACATCCGGGGGCGTGTTGGTGGGCGAGGCCGAAGGCGCTGCAACAACCGGATTTTCTAGCAGCATGTTTATTTCAATCCCAGCTTGGTGATGATGTGGTTGACCTTGTCTTCGAGGGTCGCTTTGGTGAAGGGCTTCACGATGTAACCCGCCGCGCCTTGCTGCGCCGCCAGCACGATGTCTTCCTTGCGGGCCTCGGCCGTCACCATCAGCACGGGAAGGTGCTTGAGTTTTTCGTCTTTCTTGATCTCGCCCAGCAACTGAAACCCGTTCATGTTGGGCATGTTGATGTCACTCACCACGAAATCGAAATTGCTGTTGCGCAGCTTGGCCAGCGCAGCCACCCCGTCTTCGGCTTCGTCCGCATCGGCATATCCGCTCTCCTTGAGCAGGTTGCGCACAATGCGCCGCATGGTGGAGAAGTCATCAACGATTAAAAAACGCAATTCTTTTGACATGGATTACCCTTTCCCGGGCGATTTTTGTATGTAAGCAAGTATGACTGTATTTTCGCAGACTCAAGACGGCGACTTTGCCGGGGTTGCAGCCGGGGGAAGGGTGGCCTCCGTCTCTGCTTCTGTCGGTATGTGCCTGCTGCTCAGAAGACGCTCTTCCGCCTCCCGGGTCATGACCAGTATGCTGATGCGCCGGTTGCCAGGACTCAAGGGGTTGGCAGGGTCCAGCAACACGCTGGAAGCCATGCCGACCACGCGGGCCAGTTTGTCCTCCGGCATGCCGGAGGCGGTCAGTTCCCGGCGGGACGCGTTGGCCCGGTCGGCAGACAGTTCCCAGTTGCTGTAGCCGCGCGCCGCATTGGCGTAAGGTGCCCGGTCGGTGTGGCCGTCCAGGCTGATTTTGTTTTCAACGTCCAAGAGTGCGATGCCGATTTCGCGCAGGATGTCGCGCATATAGGGCTTCACGGTGGCGCTGCCGCTGTCGAACATGGGGCGTTTCTGGTCGTCGACGATTTGAATTTGTAGGCCGTCCGGCGTGATTTCCAGCCGGATCTGGGAGCTGAATTCCGCCAGCTTCGGGTTGTTGGAGATAACCCCCGCAATCTTGGCACTCAACGCGGCCAGTTTCTTGGCATCGCGTTTGGCCACTTCCACCTTGGTCTGGTCGCCCGACATTTTCTTGGCGGTGCGATCGTTGCCGTCGCCGCGCCGTGACTGGCCAGCGGTTTGCGTCAGGTCATTGCCGCCACCCATGATGACGCTGTTGCTGGCGCCGGTGCCCGGCCCGCCCTGCATGGCCACCTTCAGGGGGGATTGAAAATAGTCGGAAAGCCCCTTTTTGTCGCCTTCGGAGGTGCTACCCAACAGCCACATGAGCAAAAAGAACGCCATCATGGCGGTCACAAAATCGGCGTAGGCGATCTTCCAGGCACCACCATGCGCCACGTGGCCTTTTTTCTTGACCCGCTTGATGATGATGGGTTGGAGTTTTTTGGAATCTCCTGCCATGTTTACCGTCCCATGGCCTTACTTCTTGCCCTTGACGTAGCTTTCCAGCTCGAGGAAGGTCGGGCGCTCCGTGGAGTACAGCACCTTGCGGCCGAACTCGATGGCCGTTGCGGGGTTGTACCCCTGCATGCTGGCCAGAAGGGTAGTCTTGATGCACTGCAATTCCTTGCCGGCATCTTCCACCTTTTGCTCCAGAACGCCGGCCAGGGGTTCTGCGAAGGCGTAGGCCAGCAAAATACCCAGAAACGTGCCGACCAGCGCCGAGGCGATCATGCCGCCCAGCACCGCAGGGGGTTGGCCCACCGACCCCATGGTGTTGACCACGCCCAGCACGGCTGCCACGATACCGAAAGCCGGCAATGCGCCCGCCACGCGTTGCAAAGCGGCAACCGCTGCATGCTCTTCCGCGTGGTGGGTTTCGATTTCGCTGTCCATGAGGGACTCGATTTCGTGTGCATTGAGGTTGCCGGACACCATCATGCGCAGATAGTCGGTAATAAACTCCACCACGTGGTGGTCGCTGCCAACGGCAGGGTATTTCTTGAACAGATCCGATTCCTCGGGCGTTTCCACGTCCTTTTCAATCGCCATCAGGCCTTCCTTGCGGGCCTTTTGCAGGATGTCGTACATCAGCGCCATCAGCTCCATGTACCGGGCCTTGGTGTATTTGCTGCCCTTGAAGCAGGCAGCGATGCCCCGCATGGTGGATTTGACCACCTTCATCTGGTTATTGGCCAGAAAAGCGCCAACAGTGGCACCGCCAATGGTGATGATTTCGAACGGCAGCGCGAGCACCAGCACCATGACATTGCCGCCGTGGAAGACGTACACGCCAAAGACGCAAACCAGAACGATCAGCCAACCGATGATTACAAACATGGGAGCATTGTGACAGCCAAGCCGGCGGCTTTAAGGGTTGAAGAAGGTGGCTTTTCAGGGCCTCAATCCATCATATCGGCCCAATTGGATGGCTCTTGAATTTTTATGCCATGCCCTTGCCCGTCAACGCCGCGGGGTGGTTCGATCCTATTTTATAGGGCCAAAACAGGCTACAGGCGCCGCCTGCATTGCGCAGACAGCTATCAAATCAGTAGCAATCAGTGCAACAGAATGCCGCCCGTTGTGGCACCCTTGCCGGCCCGGGCTGGTGGCGTGCACAGGCCGCATTCGAAATGGCGGGAATTTTCGTAGGCCTCGCTCACAAAATGGCCGCCGCACTTGGAGCACTTGGTCATGGACAGCATGTTGTTGTCAATGAACTTCACCAGGCGCCAGGCGCGGGTAATGGTCAGTAGGGGTTCCACGCCACAGGCGGCGATCTGCTCGGTATACAGCCGGTAGGCCTTCATGATGGCGTCAATGTCTTCCATGGCGCTGACCTTGGTCAGGTATTCATAGGTGTTCTGGAACAGCGAGGCATGGATATTGGGCTGCCAGGTCAGGAACCATTCGGTGGAAAACGGCAACTGGCCTTTGCTGGGCGAGCGTCCGGCGACTTCCTTGTACAGGCGCAACAGCCGCTCATACGACAGGTCGGTCTCGCTCTCCAGAACCTGCAGGCGAGCGCCCAGCTGGATCAGCGCAACGGCGCGTTCTACTTGCTTGGAATCGTTCAGTACGCTTTTGGTGGCCATGGTGGTGCTCCGAATGGGGTGGGTCTTACATGGCTTCGGCGAAACGGCCGGCCATCAGGATGCTGGCATGCAGCTTGGTGGTGGCATCGTTGTCAACCTTGCTGGTGGTGTGGTTGGTCAGCAGGTTCCACACAATATCGTCGTCCACCCGGAAGCGGCACAGCAGCATGTTGCCGGACGCGATTTTCAGAATTTGGGCCGGCGACAGCGTGCTGATCAGTTCGGCAGCGTCTTCGGACATGCCAAGCCGGAAGAGGGCTTCCGCGCGGTCCTGGCGGATCAGGTTCTGGGCCAGCATCAAGTAGGTCATATTGGCTTCCCGGATTGCAGTCAGCATTTGCTCGTTGGTCATGTTGGACTCCAGACGTAATTCGTTGAATTGAACGGTGTTTGGGGGCCAATTGCCTTGCCGTTCACCATGGAATGGATTCTGGAAGTCCGCGGGCAAAACTTGAATCAGCGTTTGGATGTAAGCGCTGTCATCCCGCGAGCGGGGGCGTGTCAGATAAATTCCTACACGCCTGTCGGGTGAAGCGGCGGCATATTCTGGTTTTCCAGAGAGGAAGTGCCTGGCGTTACGGGTAACGGCACGTGGGAAAAGCAAAACGGTTACATCCCGGCGGGGTGCGCCGGCATGTAACCGTTTGGCAAAAGGTGCGCGCCTCTGCGGGCCGCGCCCTGTATTTACTTCAGCAGGGCCAGTACGCCTTGGGGCATCTGGTTGGCCTGGGCCACCATGGCCGTGCCGGCCTGCTGCAGCACCTGGGCGCGCGACAGGTTGGCGGTTTCCTGGGCGTAGTCGGCGTCCATGATGCGGCCGTGGGCTGCAGCCGAGTTCTCGGCACCGACGCGCAGGTTGGCGATCACCTGCTCGAAGCGGTTCTGGGAAGCGCCCCAGGTCGCCCGCGTGGCAGTGATGTTGTTGATGTCGGTGTCCAGTGCGGTAATTTGCGCTGCGGCCAGTGCATTGGTGCCGCCCAGCGTGGTGGCGGTCAGGGTGGTACCAGCAGCCGTGATGTTGATGGTGTCACCGTTGTTGGCGCCCACCTGGAAGTCGGCGTTGACGGCGCCCAGCACGGCGGTGCCGTTGAACTTGGTGGTGCCAATGATGCGGGTGTTTTCTGCCACCAGCAGCTTGTACTCGTTGTCGAGGGAGCCAATGTCGGTGGCGTTGTTGGTGCCGTTGGCGCCCTGCACGGCCAGTTCACGCATACGCTGCAGGTTGTTGGAGATGGCGGCCAGCGCGCCTTCCGCGGTTTGTGCCATGGAAATGGCGTCGTTGGAATTGCGGATGGCGACATTCATGCCGCGGGTCTGGGTGTCCATGCGCTCGGCAATGGCCAGACCGGCGGCGTCGTCCTTGGCGCTGTTTACACGCAGACCCGAAGACAGGCGCTGCATGGAAGTCGTCAGCGACAGTGCCGAGGTGGACAGGTTGCGTTGCGCATTCAAGGAAGCAACGTTGGTATTGATAGCTGCAGACATGTGAAACTCCTTTTAAGCTGAAAGCTCGGGTTGATTCCCGGTTGGTGTCAGCTCAGTCGCCGACTTGGGTACACGGTCAGCAAATTGTGGAGAAGAACGCGCAAGCTGTAAGGCCGATAAAAAGGCGTAAACACGGCTATTTCTGGTGTTTGAAGCGCTGATTTTTTATTTCGGCCTTAAGTTTTGACGGGGGGGGTCGAAAACTAAACCAACGGGTTCTGATTCAGGGGCTCGTCGTCCGGCAGGTGCCTGGTGGCAGGTTCTCCGGACATGGCGACCAGCCTTGGGGTTGGCATCAGGATGGGCAGCAATGCCGATTTTTCAGCTTTACAGGAGTTTCACATGTCTGCTATCAATACCAACGTCTCTTCCTTGAACGCCCAGCGTAACCTGTCCAATTCGGGTGTGTCATTGGCAACTTCCATGCAACGCCTGTCTTCGGGTCTGCGTGTGAACGGCGCCAAGGACGACGCCGCCGGCTTGGCCATTGCCGAGCGTATGGACGCCCAGACCCGCGGCATGAATGTCGCCATCCGCAACGCCAATGACGCCATCTCCCTGTCGCAGACAGCTGACGGCGCACTGGGTGCTATCTCCAACAACTTCCAGCGTATGCGTGAACTGGCTGTGCAGGGCGCCAACGGCACCAACAACGCTTCGGACATCGGTTCTCTCGACCAGGAATACAAACTGCTGGCCGCAGAAAACACCCGTATCATCGGCGCGACCAAGTTCAACGGCACAGCCCTGCTGAGCGGTTTCAACGCCGACTTCCAGGTGGGCGCCAATGCTGGTGACACCATCAACATCACTGTGGCAGCGACTGCGCAGACCGCGACCACCCTGGGTGCAACCACGGCTACCGCCTCGGCACAAATCACGGCGCTGGATACGGACATCAACAACCTGACCAGCCAGCGTGCTACCTGGGGTGCTTCCCAGAACCGTTTTGAAGGTGTGGTGGCTAACTTGCGCGTCGGTGCAGAAAACTCCGCCGCATCGCATGGCCGCATCGTGGACGCCGACTACGCTTCGGAAACCGCCAACCTGTCGCGCTCGCAAGTGCTGCAACAAGCCGGTACGGCCATGGTGGCCCAGGCTAACCAGATGCCCCAAGGTGTCTTGGCTCTGTTGCGTTAATTTACAGAGGGCCGCTCACCCGGGGGGTGGCGGTTAATTGCTCTGTTCGCGGCGTGTGGCATGGGCCAACGCCGCTTTTTGTCGTTTTACAAATGGCGGCTTGGCGGTATAAACGGGTCTTAGGAGACGATTATGGCAATTTCATCAGCTGGCATTGGGAGTGGACTGGACGTCAATAGCATCGTCAGTCAACTGGTCGCCATTGAAAAGCAGCCGCTGAAGGCTTTGGAGTCCAAGGCGAATAATTATCAGGTTCAACTGTCGATGTACGGAACCATCCAGTCGCAGGTGTCTGCGCTGGGGGATGCCGCCGCGGCATTGGCCAACGCGCAAAACTGGGCGGCCCAGAAAGCCACGTCGTCAAATACCGCCGCCGTGACGGTGACTGCCAGTTCCACCGCTGTGTCCACCGCATTCAGCCTGGATGTCACGCAGCTGGCGCGTGCACAAACCACGGCTTCGCAAAATGTGGCCGTCAATTCCACGCTGGGGACGGCGTCGGACAACGGCACACTGACCATCAATACGGGGAGCTGGGCAACGGGGTCTTTTGTTGCCGGAACCGGTTCGGTGGCCGTGTCCATCAATGGTGCGGATACCTTCACCACCATTGCGAGCAAGATCAATGCCGCCAACACGGGCGTGACCGCCACCGTTTTGCGCAGTGGCGGCCAGGAGCGGCTGTCCTTCCAGTCGTCCACCACGGGTGAGGCGGCCGGGTTCCAGATTGCGTCGGCGGGTTTCACGGGCTTGGACAGCCTGTCTTTTACCAGCCAGGCGGCAACAGCATCTGCCACCGGCATGCAGTCCAGTCAGACGGGGCTGGACGCCCAGGTCAAAATCAATGGGGTGGCGGTTACTTCGGCGACGAATACCCTGACCAATGTGGTGCCGGGGCTTACCCTCCAGTTGGCGCAGGTGACGACAGCGCCGGTTCAAGTGACGGTGGCCAATGACAAGGAGGCGATGCAAAAGAGCATTCAGGCCTTTGCCGACGCCTACAGCGCCTTGAACAGGACCATTGCCGCTGACACCAAGTATGTACCGGGCGGCACGTCGGGCGCATTACAGGGTGACTCCACCACGGTGGGGATACAAACGGTGATGCGCAGCATACTGGGATCCAGCAGCGTGGGTTCTACATTTTCCCGTCTGTCCGATATCGGCCTGGAGCAGCAAGCCGATGGTTCCCTCAAGCTCAATACGACCAAGCTGGGGACCGCGATGGCGGACATGACCAACCTGCAGAAATTGTTTACCACCGACAATTCCAACAGCGCAACGAACGGTTTTGCCTTGAAATTTCGCGATGTGGCCAAGGGGCTTGTCGCGGCCGGCGGCACGGTGACGAACAAAACAGCCGCCATCCAGGGCGCGATCAACCGCAATTCGGACGAGCAGGATCGGGTCACCGAGAGGGCGGGGAAGGTGGAGAAGCAGTTGCGCGCGCAATATTCGGCTTTGGACGCCCAGATGGCGAAGATGACAGCTTTGAGCTCCTACGTGACGGCTCAGCTGGCCCAGTGGAATAAGGCATAAATCAAGTTGGTCACGAAACACTCTTGAGTTTCTCCGGTGGGTGCCGATACAACATATATCAAGCACACAAGAGGGATTCAAAATGTACACATCCGTTAGCATGCGATCTGCAAATGCATATAAAACCATCGGCGTAGAGACTGCTGTGTCGGGGGCCGATCCGCACCAGTTGGTGGGGATGTTGTACGAAGCCCTGCTGCAGTCTCTGGGCACCGCCAAACTGTGCATGCAGGCCAACGATATTGCCGGCAAGGGGCAGGCGCTTGGACGGGCTGTCCGTTTGCTGGAGGAAGGGCTCAAGGCGGGTCTTGACGCCAAGGGTGGCGAGCTTGCGGGCAACCTGCGCGGCTTGTATGACTACTGCATTGTGGTTTTGTCCGAGGCGAATCTGTACACCGACGTGCAAAAGGTGGATGAGGTGATCAGCCTGGTTCAACCCATCGCTCAGGCGTGGACACAGATTCGGCCTGAGGTGGCATCCATGCCCCGCGCGGCTTCGTAATCGGGAGATTGACATGCCACAAGTGTTGATGGATTACTACAAGGCCATTGAGGACAGCAGCCGCAAGATGCTGGCCGCAGCGCAATCCGAGGACTGGGAGCAAGTGGTTCGGTTTGAGGGCGTTTGCGCGGTCCTGATTGAGCAGTTGCGCCTCAAGGGTCGCACGGAAGAATTGCTGCCAGAACAGCGCAGCGAGAAGACGCGCATCATGCAGCGCATTCTGTTCAACGATGCACAGATCCGTACCCTGGCGGAACCCTGGTTGATGCAACTGGACGCCGGCGCGGACGGACACAAGCAATTGCTGCACTAACCAGACGGGATGCTGGCTGCCGCGGCAGCCAGTCTTCAGTTCAACAGCGCGTAGAGTCGGTCCAGCGTGTCCCAGTTGGCGCCCGACAAAACGTTTTCCGAGTGTTTGGCAAAGGTGTCGCTGTGCTGGTAAATGCGGCAAAAAACCTGCACCACCTGCACCATTTCTGCCTCGTCCAGGGGCTTGTCGAGCGCGGCTGCGGTGGCCGCCAGCATCAGACGCACGATGCCAAAACGGGTCAGCAACTGGCGATAGTTAAACAGGGCTGAAGACTGGTTCCAGGGGAAAGTTTCGCGCAGCACGTCGTTGAGCAGATAACGCGTCAGTATCTTTTCCGCAGTGCCGCCGTCTGACTGGAGCAGGCCCAGGCCACGTAGGTAGTTGGCCTCCAGCGATGCTGTGTCCGGGACTGCACCCGTGGTCGCGTCGAGCCCCAATCCTTGACTCACCCAAGCCAATACGGTCTGCTGGTTGTCGGACCGACCGGCACGCAACGGTCTTCCGAACAAGATGGAAAATACGCTTGCCGCGACCGCGGACTGCCGGGCCAGCTGGCTGACCGTTTTTTGAATGGAGCCGTTTTCAATCGAGGTGGTCAATTCCCCTAGCACCTCATGGACCCGATGATGGGAACCGGATGCCGCGAGTTCATCCAATTGACTGCAGAGCCACCCTAAAATGGCTAAGCGTTCGACATTGGACAAGGCGGAGGTTTGAAAGAGCTGGATGATGAAGGCGCGCACTTCATCCATGGCGAAAAAATCAAAGCCATGGGTAGCCGGGGTGACGGCCATGGTGGCTTGTCGGGTGCTGAATTCGGCAACAGTGAATTCAAAAGCATCCTCTTGTGTGAGGGCCAGCCGCGCGGCTTCCGGGCAGGACAGGGTCAAACTCTGTTCCACACGGTCACCAAACTGAACAACCGAACGGGGGTAGACATGGCAGGTGTCCGATAACGCGTCCTCTCCCAGGGCCTTCTGGATCGAGCACAGGTTTTCGTCGGACAGCATGACGCAGCGCATCTCGGATGTGCGGGCGTTGATCCGGCCATGAAGGGGGTAGGAATCCTTGTCGACTTGTACCAAATAGGTTTGAAAGAGCGGCTTGAGCGCGGGGTGGGTTACGCGCCGGTAGTCCCGGAAGCTGTCTCGGTCAATGGGGACTTGCCAGCCCGTGCAGCAGGTGTCAGGGCAGTTGCCGCCCGTGCACTGAAACTGCGTGACATACTTTGGCACCAGCATGGAGGTCGTCAGTTTCTTTTTCGTCATGGCTGGGTTGGGGCTGCTTGTTATGGGCGCAGTCTATCGTCTTAAACCTGCATGTTCATGATGTCGGTATAGGCCTGTACCATGCGGTTGCGCACATGGAGCGTGGCCTGAAACCCGATCTGTGCCTTTTGAATGGCCACCATGGTTTCTTCCAGGCTGACATTGGGGTTTTCCATTTGTACCTCGCGCTGGAGCCGTGTGGCGTCGTTCTGCGCGGCACTCACCGAGTTCAGGGCGCTTTTGAGGGCACCCGAGAACCCGCCGCCAACGCCTTCGGCTGCCGCAGATGTGCTGGGCCGCACGCCCGTGCCGGGGCGGATGGTGGTGGGCATTGAGACCGGGGTGAGTTTGAGATCCATATCGTCCTCCCTTGTTAATTAGGGTGCAGCGATCGTATAACCCGAGGCATTCGCCTATTATTTTGAATTGGCGGGTAAACCGGGTGCTTATTGCCCTAATGTTTTTGGAGGCGAGCCGAATAATCAATCCCATTCGTGGGGCAATCCGTGTCTCACCGTACTGGAAAGCAAGATGTCAGCAGTTGTCACTATCCCGGTAAATCCCACTATTGCCCAGCGTCTGGCTGGGCTTGACCAAGGGCAGCGCTTGCGGCTGGCCTTGGGCGTGGTGCTTTTCGTG
>JBAQKO010000022.1:0-1829 GCA_049301075.1 Rhodoferax sp. | reverse complement strand
GTTTCGGCGGGAGCGCGTTCGGTCGAGCTGGCCACGTGGCTGGCACGCGATTTGGGATTGCCGGTTTCGGCCATGGACCTGGGCGCCCAATTCCGCGGCTTGCCGGCCGTGGCGAGCGCCGACCACGCCTACTGTCTGCCCTTGTTGGGTGTGCTGCTGCGCACCGAAAGCCGGGAACTCTGATTCACCATGCCCCAGCAAATCAACCTTTGTACGCCGATTCTGCTAACGCAAAAGCGTTACTTTTCCGCGCAAACCATGGTGATCGCGCTGGGGGTTTTTGTGGTGCTGGGCGGGGTGCTGTGTGGCGTCTGGGTCTGGAATCTGGAGCGCGCCAGTGGCGGCTTTCGCCAGACCCTGGGTACCCAGGCCGCTGAGATCGACAGCCTGAAGGCCGCCATTGCGCGCAGTCAAGCCAGTGCGGGCCCCGCCGACGCGGCACTGCTGGCCCGGTTGAAGGACCAGCGCAGCGCCCTGACACAACGCGAACAGTTGTTGGAGGCCCTGCAGCAGGACCTGCTGCGCCCGGGCGAGGGGCACTCCGACCGCCTGCAGTGGGTGGCGCGCAGCATTCCCGCTCCCGTGTGGATTACCAGCGTGCGGCTGGAGGGCGCCCGGTTTGAGGTGAGTGGATTCACGCTGGAACCCGCCGCGCTCAACGACTGGGTGGCCCGGCTGGCGAGCAGCCCCTTGATGCAGGGGCTCAAGCTGGCCACGGTGCAGGTGGACAACGCCACGACTGCGTCCGTGCGGCCCCCCGGGGCCGCGGCTTCGGCGCCGGTGGCGGTGCCGCGCCCGGTGTGGTCGTTCCATTTGGTCAGTGCGACGTCCGCGGCGCTGGCCGGCGCAACGGCTGCAGAGGGGAGCCAGCCATGATGCCGATGCTCAAGCAATGGTGGCAACGGCAGGCTGTGCGCATCGACGCCCTGCATTTGCGCGAGCGCGTGTTCCTGTTCGTGTCGGCCATCGTCTGTTGCGTGGCGCTGGCCGACGTGTTGTGGTTGTCGCCGGCCCAGTTGGCGTACCAGCAGGCGGCACAGCGGTTTGCCGCCCAGGGCACCGAGTTGAGCCGCTTGCGTGCGGAGCTTCAAGGGGCGGCCCGTCCGGTGGACGCCAGCCAAGCCGCTGGCGACGAAATCGCGGCCATCCAGATCCGTCTGGACGCGGTCAATCACGACATCCAGTCCGCAGGACACCAGACGCAGGGGGCGCCGGCGCTGGAGCAGGTGCTGGTGCAGTTCCTGCGCCGCCAGCCTGGGCTCACCCTGCTGCGTACCGCCACCCTCAAGCCCGAGGCAGCGGGCGCGGCGTCGGCGGCGGTCACGCCAGCGGGCTTGTCCAAGCGCGGCATTGAACTGAAAGTGAGTGGCTCCTATCCGGAGTTGGTCCGCTATGTCAAAACCCTGGAAAACGCACTCCCGGCCTTGCGCTGGGGCACGCTGCAACTCAAGAGCGAACAGCAGCCACCGGAGTTGACCCTGCAGGTGTACGTGGTGGGGGTATCCGAGCCATGAACACGAAGTCTGTACCGATTGGAAGCGCGGTTCTTGCGCTGCTCCTGTGTCTGCCGCTAGCAGCCCAGGAGTTGCGCGACCCCACCCTGGCGCCGCCCGAAGCCGGTGCGGCGGCCGGCGGCACTGCGCCGGCTTCGCCCCTGGGGGAAGAGGGGATGACCGTGGTGGTGCGCAACGGGAAACCGTTCCTGGCGGTGGGGACCCGGCTGTACGCACCGGGGCAGAAGGTCGGGCCGTTGCGCATTGAGCGCATCACGGAAACGGAAGTCTGGTTGCGTGAGGGGGGGGTGTTGCGCAAGGTGCCCCGCTTTGCCG
>JBAQKO010000021.1:0-4701 GCA_049301075.1 Rhodoferax sp. | reverse complement strand
CCTTCACCGTGGAGGCCAACCCCTTCCCGACCACCAGCGCCGGCAATGCCGGCGCCATGCTGGACCTGCGCGACAAAGCCACCTTCGATGGCGCCGGGCTGACCGATGGATATGCCGGCCTGATGTCCCAGATCGGCATCCGCGTCCAGAGTGCCGGGTACGCGGCGCAGGTGTCCGACACCATCGCCATCAATCTGGAGCGCGACCGCACCAGCGTTTCCGGCGTCAATCTGGACGAGGAGGCCTCCAAGCTGCTGCAGTTCCAGCAGGCCTACCAGGCCTCGGCCAAGATGATCCAGATCGCCAACAATATCTTTGATACCCTGATGCAAAGCATGACCCGCTAAGGGCGTTGAGCAGGAGTAACCACCATGGCAACAAGTTTTTCCCGAATCGGATCCGCCAACACCTACGACAATGCGCTGCACAACCTGCAGATCCGCCAGTCGACCCTGTCCAACCTGCAGGAAAACCTCTCCTCGGGCAAGAAGGTGGTGCGCGCCAGCGACGACCCCACCGGTGCTGCGCAGGCCGAGCGCGCAATGACCCGCATCACCCGCATCCAGACCGACCAGCGCGCACTGGAGGCGCAGCGCAATGCCATTGCTTCGGCCGAAAGCACCCTGGGCGATGTATCCCAAACCCTGCAGAACTTCCGTGAACTGGTGGCCAGCGCGGGCAACGGCACGCAGACCGCGCAAGACCGCAAGACCATTGCGGCGCAGCTGATGGGGTTGCGCGACCAGGTACTGGCGCTGTCGAACCGCAAGGACACCAACGGGCTCCCCCTGTTCAGCGGATTGGGCAGCGCACTGGCGCCGTTTGTCGGTCCGCAGGCACTTCCGACCGACTACACGTTCAACGGACTGCCCGGACAATCCTCCAGCACCGATGTGGCCATTCCCTTCACCCTGGATGGCGACAGCGCCTTTATGCACCAACCGGCCCGTGATGGGGTTTACAACGTGTCGGTCGCCGCAGTTGCACCGTCGCACCAGCTGCAGACCAGCAACATCACGGTAAACAACGCATCCGCCGTCACCGGCGCGTCCTACGCGATTGCCATCACCGCGGTGGACACCACCACCGTTCCCGGCACCACGACCGTGTCCTATAACGTGACGGCCACGCCGCCGGGAACCGTAACCGCCCAGACCGCACCCGGCTATCCGACGGGGCAGCCCGCCAACATCGCCGTGACCGGCATGCCCGGACTGTCCCTGTCCCTCAAAGGCGCGCCGGCCGTGGGCGACACCCTGTCTGTCAGCCCCAGCCCCAGCCTGTTCAGCGTGCTCGACAACGCCATTCGTGACATCGGCACCGCCGCCGACAGCAACGCAGCCAGCCAGGCGGTCAACCAGGCGCTCAGCAACATCGACATCGGCATGTCCCGCGTGTCCGCGGTACGGGGCCTGGCCGGCGACTTGCTCAACCGCGCCGACCGCATCACCACCACCCAGGAAAAACGCAGCATCCAGCTGGAAGCCGACCGCTCACGCGCCGAGGATCTGGACATGACCAAGGGCATCTCCGACTTCCAGCAACAGCAGACCGCTTACCAGGCCGCGCTGCAGTCGTACGCCCAGGTCCAGAAACTGTCGCTGTTCAACTACATCGGTTAGCGCCATGGTCCAGTCGGTTCTTGGCAGCGTCACGCTTGGCTATGAGCCCATCTGGAACCGGCAGCGCCAATGTGCGGGTGTACGCCTGTTCGTCGAGGCCGACCGCAGCAGCGCGGTGGACGCCACCCACCTGCTGGACGCCATCGCGGCGTTGTGGTCCACCGCATCGCCCACCCTGCTGCTCAGCGTGCAATCGCCCGCACTCCTCAATGACCTGCTGGACCATACCCCCACGCGCGGTCTGTGGATCGAGGTGCCGGACCACGCGCTGTCGGACCCGCTTCTGGCGGGACGCGTCCGTGCCGCCCACCAGCGCGGGCTGCCACTGGTGTGGACGGGCGACGCCGGCCAATCGCCCCCCCCTGCGCAAGCCGGCTGGTTCCAGCAGACACTGCGCACCCTGACGCCACACGAGGCGCTGGCGGCGCTGCGGGCGTCTCTGCGCCAGCGCCAAGAGACCGCATCGCCAGAGCCCCTGAACAGCCCCGTCGTACCCGGCAGCATCTACCAGGGGCTGGCCAGCCAGGCCTTGGTCGAGCACGCGCTGGACCAGCGGGGCGTCTGGGGTGTGGCCGGCTGGCCGGCAGAGGAAGTCCTGCACGCCTACCGCTTTCGCCAAGTCCAGCCCGCACGCCCCCTGCTGATGGCACTGGTGCAGGCCATCGACGCCGACGAGTCACTGGAAATCCTGGAACACCACCTGGGCAATGACCCGCTGCTGACCTACCGCTTCCTGCGCTACGCCAACTCGGCCCATCTGGGGCTAAAAACGGAGGTGGGTACGGTCCGCCAGGGCCTGATGGCCCTGGGCTACGCCCGGCTACGGGCCTGGCTGGTCGAGCAACTGCCCCATGCCAGCGACGATCCCAACCTGGCCCCCATCCGCGCCCACATGGTCTTGCGCGCGCGCACCATGGAGCAACTCGCCGACGCCGGCATTGAAGACGATTTGCGCCGCGAGGTGTTCCTGTGCGGCATTTTTTCGCAACTGGACCTGCTGCTGGGCGAACCCCTGGGCGCCGCCATCCACCAGCTGCCGTTGCCGGGGCGCATTGCCTCGGCGGTAGTGGGCCAGTCTGGCCCCTACGCGCCCTGGCTGGAGGTGGCCAGCGCGCTGGAATCATCCAACACCCGCATGATCCGCGACGTCTGCCAGGCCCACGCCATGCCCGCCGACGAAGTCAACCGCGCCTTGCTGCGCACCCTGGCGACCGCCTGAGCTACTGCTCGGCGCGCAAGCGGCCAAACGCGTCCCAGAACTGCGCGTCCTGCGTGGACGTGAAGTTGATGCGCATCAGCGTGCTGGGCTGACGCTCGGCGTGGAACAGGGCGCCAGGCGCCAGCAAATAGCCCTCATCCAGCATGCGCTGCGCCAGCGCATCGGTGTCCACGCCCGTATCCACCCAGCCGAACAGGCCCGCCGGCGGTGCGGCAAAACGGCAACCCTGCTCCAACGCCAGCTTCACGCTGCGGGTGCGGGCCTGGTCCAGCCGGGCACGGATACGCGCGGCGTGGCGGCGCAACTGCCCCTGGTCAATGCACCAGGCCAGGGCTTTTTCCAGCAGCGCCGGCGTGGTCAAGGTGGCCAGCAGCTTGGTGTCGAGCAGGGGCTCCACCAGCGCGGGCGGCGCCGCCAGGTAACCGACGCGCCAGCCCGGCGCCAGAATTTTGGCAAACCCGCTGACATAGATGGTGCGCTGCAGGCCGTCGAGTGCACACAGACGGGTAGCGTGGTCGGGCGCCAGGTGGCTGTAGGTGTCATCTTCAACAATGTGGAAGTTGTGCGTGTTGGCCAGCTGCAGCACACGGTGTGCGCTACCCGGCGTCAGACAAAACCCGGTGGGGTTGTGGAGCACGCTCACACTCACAAACAGCTTCGGGCTGTGCAGCGCGCAGTAGCGCGCCATCACCTCCAGGTCCGGCCCATCGGCGCGCCGGGGCACCGGCAGGATGCGCATGCCCAGCGCCGTCAATCGCGCAAATTCAATGGCCCAACCGGGCTCCTCCACCATCACGTAGTCCCCCGGACGCAGCAGGGTGCGGCTCACGATGTCCAGCGCATGGGTGGCCCCCACCGTGGTGATGATTTGCGCCGGCGCTGCCGGCACGTTAAGCGCCGTCAGTTTTTGCGACAGCGACTGGCGCAGGCCGCGGTCGCCCGCCGGTTCGCCGTAGTTCAGCGAGTACGACTGCAAGGCCTGGCGGCTGCTGGCCTTGCGCACCGCCGTGGACAGGAAACCGGTCTCCAGCCAGCTGGCGGGGAAGACCCCCATGCCGGGCTGCGGCTGATCGGAACTGCCATGGAACATGCCGCGGATCAGCGCCGTGGCATTGACCGGGACATGCGAGGACTGGAAACCCGGCCCGGCAACCGGATCTGCTATCAAATCAGTAGCCGTTCGCGCAATGGATTCGGGCGGAAGGGCCATTTCCCGCACATAAAAACCACGGTTCTTGCGCGCTTCGATCAGACCCTGGGCCAGCAACTGGTCATAGGCGGCAACCACCGTGGAGGGGCTCACCCCCTGTTGCTGTGCGCACAAACGCACCGAAGGCAGGCGGGCCCCGGGGGCCAGCAAGCGGGTGCGGATGCGCTCGGCAAAGCGGTTGCACAGCTGTTCGGTCAGCGATTGCGAGGGGGTTTTGATCAACATGGTGTCGGCCTGTCTGTATGGTCACAAACGACCATACAGATGATAATTTACGCGCCACAAGTGTATTGGTACTGTGCTGGTTTCGACTATAAAGTCTGAGGCATGAACTGGCAAGCATTCACCCCTTTACGGACCGGGAAAGCCCATGGCGCCCCACGGCCACCCCCATGACGCACCCCCCACAAAACATCACCAAGGGGCTGTGGCTCGGCTTACTGGGCATCGTGATTTTTGCGGTCACCCTGCCCATGACGCGCCTGGCCGCGGGCACGCCCGAAGCACCCCAGATGTCGGGGGTTTTCATTGCTTGCGGGCGTGCCGTGGTGGCCGGCGCACTGTCCGCCGTGTTTTTGCTGGCAACCGGTGCCCGCCTGCCCCGGCGCGCCGACTGGCGACCGCTGGCCATTACCGCCGGTGGCGTGGTG
>JBAQKO010000020.1:0-2353 GCA_049301075.1 Rhodoferax sp. | reverse complement strand
TTCTACTCCTGCCGCGTGGCAGACGACGAGCTGGGCGCCTTCTACCGCGAAGACCTGGTGGCCAACGGCGTGGCCACCAACCTCACGCACACCAAAGCGACTGAAGGTCAGACCGGCATCTGCATGGTGATGGTGACGCCCGATGCCGAGCGCAGCATGAGCACCTTCCTGGGGGCCACGGCCGAGCTGGATCACACCGCGCTGCACACCAAGGACATTGCCAAGTCCAAGGTCTATTACATGGAAGGCTACCTGGCGGCCTCGCCCACCGGGCTGGATGCCGCCCTGCAGGGCCGCGCCGTCGCCAAGGAAGCGGGTGTGGCGCTGGCGCTGACCCTGAGCGACATGAGCATGATCAACTTCTGTCGTGCGGGCCTGGACGCCATGGTCGGTGACGGCCTGGACTACCTGTTCTGCAACGAGGAAGAAGCGCAGACTTGGTGCGGTACGCAGGATATGGAAGCCATCTGTCAGCAGGTCAGTCAGCTGGCGCGCGTGGTCTGCCTGACCCGCAGCGCCAAGGGCTGCATCGTGCTGGAAGGCGGCCAGCGGATCGAGGTGCCGGCAGCTCCGGTCAAGGCGCTGGACACCAACGGCGCCGGCGACATGTTTGCCGGAACCTTCCTCTACGCGGTGACGCAGGGCCACACCCTGGCGCACGCGGCGTGGCTGGCCAACCAGGCGGCCGGCCAGGTGGTGAGCCAGTACGGCAACCGCCTGACCCCTGCTGCCATGGCGGCGCTGAAGGTGCAGTTCGCCCAGCACACGGCCTGAAGGCCGCAGGCGGGAGGCTCAGGCGTCCCGCTTGTGCAGCTGGTACGGCGGCAAGCCGCCCAGCATGCGTCGCCCGTAGGCTTGTTGCGTCAGGCGCTTGTCGTAGCAAATGACCTGGGCCCGGTCGTCTTCGGTGCGGATGGCCCGACCCGTCCACTGCAGCAGCTTGATGCCGGTGGCGGGAATCACCAGCTCGTTGAACGGATCGCGCCCCACACTGCGCAGCCATTCGGCACGGGCCTCGTCCACCGGGTCCGAAGGCGGCGCAAACGGCAGCTTGGCAATGAACACGGTTTCGCACAGAGACCCGGGCAGGTCCAGTCCTTCGCCAAACGACTGCAGGCCAAAGAGCACCGAGGGCATGCCGGCTTCCACGCGCGCCGTGTGTGCAGCCAACAGGCGCGTGCGCGACTGCGTACCCTGCACCAGCACCATATCGCTCAGGTAACCGGGCACGGCTTCGGTGGCGGCACGCATTTGCGCGCGGGAGGTGAACAGCACCAGTGCGCCGCGTTGGACCTTTTCCATGTCGGCCATCAGCAGCTGCACCATTTCGGCCGTGTAGGCGTCGGCCTGCTTGGGGTCGGCGCGGGTGTGCACCACCGTGAGCGCGCCCTGCGTGGCGTAGTCGAACGGGCTGGCCACCTCCAGCGCCTGCACGGCGGGGTTGTTGGATAGGCCCGCTTCGCGCAAAAAGTAGTCAAAGCTGCCACAGCTGGTGAGCGAGGCCGAGGTGACGATGGCCCCGCGCACCTGGCTCCACAGAAACTGGCGCAGCAAATCACCCGGCACGATGGGGCAGGCATGCGCCGTCAGGGTCAGGTAGCCGTGCGCGCTTTCGGCCTGCAGCCATTTGGCCAGCGGCTGCTCGCCGTGTTCCAGCAGCAGGCTGGCGGTGGACACCACGCTGCCCAGCCGCGGCGCCAGGCTGCCCAACTGGGCATAGAGCTGCGAGCACAGCACGGCCTGGCTGGGGTCTTCCCTGGCTACGGCCTTCACGTCGACGCCCAGCGCCTCCAGCACCTTGGACAGGCCTGCGGCCTGGGCGTGGATTTGCGTCACCGGCTCCACCAGGTCGGCCGGCAGCACCCCGTGGGCAAAGCGCAGGGTGCCGTCCTGGCCTTCGCCGCGGGCATTCTGGCCGGTGTGGGCCCATACTAGGTCCATGGCCATGCGCGCCAGCGTGGTCAGGGCACCCTTGAGTTGGCTGGTCACCGTCTGCACGTCCTCGCTGGCGTGCAGGTTGAGTCTGCTGCTGACGTCCTGCACGGTCTTGGGCAGCTTGTCGAGCCAGCGCAGGTTGCTCATATCCATGGTGCTGGAGAACTGGTCCAGCGCCACGGCGGGCAGGTGGTGGCCTTCGTCAAAGATCACCAGGCAGTTGTCCAGGTCGGGCAGGGTCTTGGTGCCCAGGCTGGCCAGCACCAGGTCGTGGTTGGCCACAATGACATTGGCCTCGGCCAGCCGGGTGCGGGCTCCGTAGTAGCTGCATTCCTTGAAGCGCGGGCAATGGCGCACGGTGCAGGTGTGGCGCTCGGCCGCCACCACGGACCAGTCCCGCGGGTCGGGCGTTTCGGCC
>JBAQKO010000019.1:0-2206 GCA_049301075.1 Rhodoferax sp. | reverse complement strand
ACGCCCATGGCGGCGCGCTGCTGGCAGAGCCGATCTCGGCGCCCGACAGCTACCCCGAGCTGTCGGCCGACCAGGCCGGTGATGTGGTTGCCGGCAGCGAGCTCGTTGCCAGCGGCGACGACAGTCTTTTCCTGGCCGCCAGCGCCGACGGTGACGTCACCCTGACGGCCGACGCCGAGAGCTTCGTGCCGGCCGCGCTGCGCACCGAGTGGATCGCCCAGCAGTCGCTGGGCGGGGCGAGCGAGGTCGTCATCGTCGACGGCAGCGTCGCTGAAATCGACAAGCTGATCGCGCAGATCCTGAATGCGCCGGTGGAAGACATCGCGGCGCTGCTGGCCGTGGCCGACAGCTCGACCGAAGCGGTGGTGGCCGATGACGCCACCAGTCCGTCCGCGGGGGATGCGTCCACCACGTCCGTGGCAGCGGAAGAGGATACCGGACCGCGCGTCATCAGCTGGACGCGCGCCGACGGCAGCCAGCTCGACATCGTCATCCTCGATGCGACGCGCGACGGCGTCGCCCAGGTCAGCGACATCCTGGAGAACTATGTCGGCCTCACCGCCGTGCACCTGCTCTCGCATGGCGCGCAGGGCAACGTGCGCCTGGGCACGAGCACGCTCTCCACCAGCCGCCTCGACGACGAGCAGGCGCGTCTGGCCACCTGGGGTCGTGCCCTGGCGGCCGACGGCGACCTGCTGCTGTACGGCTGCGACGTCGGCCACGAGGAAGCGGGCGTCACCTTCGTGCAGCAACTGGCGGTGTTCACCGGCGCCGATGTCGCGGCCTCCGATGACGGCACCGGCTCGGGCGGGGACTGGATCCTCGAGGTTTCCGCCGGCGTTATCGAAACGGCGGCCTTTGCGGTCGAGCCAGCCGGCATCTGGAACTACACGCTGGCCAACATCACCGGCACCGCCGCCGCCGACACGCTGACCAGCCTCGCCAGCAACGACACGCTGATGGGCCAGGCCGGCAACGACAAATACGTCTTCAATAACGGCTTCGGCACCGATGTCGTGTCCGAGCTGGGCACGGGCGGCATCGACGACACTCTCGATTTCAGCGCCGTCACCAGTAACCTGACCTTCACCATCTTTACCGGAGGCAAGATCGAAGTCACCGCCGGTGGCAGCAACAAGGTCACCGCCACCAATGTCGAGAACATCACGGGCGGCAGCGGCACCAATACCTTCATTTTCAAGGACGGCGCCAGCCTCAAGGGCAGCCTCCTCAGCGCCGGCGGCACCAACGTCTTCACCTTCGAGGGCGCGGCGGTCATCCGCATCGACCAGCTCAAGAACCAGATGAACCGGGTCGTCGAAGACGCCATTGTCGCGGCCAACACCATCAACAGCGGCAAGGGCGACGACCGGATCCTGGGCGACAACACCGCCGAAATCATCAACGGCAATGCCGGTGACGACCTGCTGGCCGGCAATGGCGGCAACGACACCCTTAGCGGCGGCGCTGGCAAGGATCGTCTCTACGACGAGAAGGTCTCGACCGGTACCACCGCACCCGTCAGTACCGGCAACGACACCTTCACCGGTGGCGCCGGCGATGATACCTACATCATCTCGCGCGATGTCTGGGGCGCGGACAAGGTGGTCGAGACCGCGAGCGGCGGCACCGACACCCTCGACCTGTCCGCCGTCAGCGCCAACCTCACCATGACGGTCGGGGCGGCAGCCACCGGCTTCAGCATCGTCAATGGCGCCAACACCCTGACCGGCGCTGGCGCCGGCTCCATCATCGGCGTGGAGTTCGTCGATCTGGGCAGTGGCGTCAACACCATCGCGCTGAATGACGGCTGGCTGGACGGCCTCTCCATCACCAGCGCGGCTTCGCCGGCGAGTGCGGTGCTCGATCTGTCCCTGGTCAGCGCCGATCTCGAGATCGAACTCGGCGCCAATGGCGATGTCACCGTCTCGGACGGCACCAGTACCCTCAACCTCACCGGCATCGCGTCCATCAAGGGCGGCACCGGCACCAACGTCTTCTTTGTCACCGCTGACAGCACGCTCTCCGGTGCGATCACGCAGACGGCCAGCAAGGCCGCCGGCGCCATCAACGTGCTGGATTACACGAAATTCGCCGGCAGCGAAGCCGTGGCCGTGGACATGGCGGCGGGCCGCGCCACCGGCCTCATGGCCGACAGTGCCGCCACGGCGGCTTTCGAGCAGCAGCAGCTCACCCTGGCCGGCGC
>JBAQKO010000018.1:0-4362 GCA_049301075.1 Rhodoferax sp. | reverse complement strand
GCACCAGATCGATCGCTGCCGCACGGTCCGCCGGGGGCAGGGCGGCCAGTCCGCGCCGCAGCGGCTCCTGGGTTTCCGCAATCCGGTTCAGGCCGATCAGGATCTGCAGCAGGTAGCGGTTGGCGTCCAGCGAGGTCGGGTAGGCGCGTGCCCAGGACTGGGCGGCCTCCAGTGCCGCTTCGCCGTTGCGCGCCTGCAGGGCCAGCTCTGCGGCGCGCTCGTACAGGCGTGGGGAGTTGGTTTTGTGCGCGGCGTCCAGCATCAGGGCGTAGGCGGAACTGCTGTCGCCCGATTGCGCGCTGAGCTCTCCCACCAGCAACTGGTAGAACAGGTCGCTGTTGAGGTTGGAGTTGTTGGGGCCGGACTGCTTGGCGGATGCCTGCGCCGCGCTGCCGCAGGCAAGGGCGGCCAGCAGGGCCATGGCGAGGAGTCGGGAAGGTCGTGACATCGGACCATAATAATCCAACCTGAAGGATTGCCGCCCATGCCTGAACTGCCGGAAGTCGAAGTGACGCGCCTGAGTTTTGCCGACCGCATTGCCGGCGCGCGCATCCAGGCGGTTCATATGGGCAAGCTGCTGCGCTGGCCCTTGCACTGCGTGCCACAGTCTCTGGTGGGCCGCCAGGTGCGCGGCGTGCGCCGGCGTGGCAAGTACCTGTTGCTGGATCTGGACCAGGGATTGCTGCTGGTGCACCTGGGCATGTCGGGCAGCCTGACGTTTGCGCGCCAGTTGCCGCCGCCGGGTGTGCATGACCATTTCGAACTGCGTACCACGCACGGTGTTTTGCGCCTGCACGACCCACGCCGTTTTGGTGCCGTGGTCTATGCGCCCGATGAGCAGGACGCCACGGCACGCAAGCTGCTGGGCAAGCTGGGCATGGAGCCGCTGGGAGCGGAGTTTGACCTGGCGTTGTTTCACGCCGGTCTGGTGCGGCGCCGGGCGCCCATCAAGCAGGTGTTGCTGGCGGGTGACGTCGTGGTGGGGGTGGGCAATATCTATGCATCCGAGGTGCTGTTCCTTGCGGGCATCCGCCCCACCGCGCAGGCCTGCAAGCTGAGCCGGCCGCGCACTGCCCGGCTGCACCAGGCCATCCGCGACGTGCTGGCGCGGGCGGTGGAGCAGGGCGGCAGCACCCTGCGGGATTTTTCCAATGCACACGGCGAGGCTGGTCATTTCCAGACCGAGGCCATGGTGTATGGACGCCAGGGGCAGGCGTGCAAGGTTTGCGGCACGCCGATACGTGCCATCCGTCAGGGGCAGCGCTCCACCTTCTTCTGCAGCCACTGCCAGAAACCCTGAGGGGCCGGCACGGGCGCAATGCTATATTGAGCGATTCCTTGGGGGCGACTTTTGGCTACTTCATTTAATGACCAGTTTGACCAGCATGGCTCATGGCGGCGGGAATTCGCGCTGCGCCTGAAGCTGCTTGCGGAGTGGATGAAGGACAACGAACTGCTCGACGCCGGTGTCGAGGAGCGCCTGCGCCGTCTGGAGACGCAGGTGCGCTCCGACAAGGTGATGGTGGCTTTTGTGGCGGAGTTCTCCCGCGGCAAATCCGAGATGATCAATGCCGTCTTCTTCGCCGGTTATGGCCGGCGCATCATGCCTGCCAGCGCCGGGCGCACCACCATGTGCCCCACGGAAATGGGCTACGACGCGGACGTGCCGCCGTGTCTGCGCCTGCTGCCCATCGAGACCCGGTTGCAGCCGCAGGCGCTGATGGAGTGGCGCATGGCGCCCGAGAAATGGACCCGCATCGATCTGGATGTGAACAATCCGCAACAGCTGGCGCTGGCCCTGGAAAAAGTGGCCGAGACACGCAAGGTCACCCAGGACGAGGCGCGCGCGCTGGGCTTCTGGCACAACCAGGCACCGGAAGACAACCCCGTGCTGGACGCGCAGGGCATGGTCGAGGTGCCCAAGTGGCGCCATGCGCTGATCAACATCGCCCATCCGCTGCTCAAGCAGGGGCTGGTGATTCTGGATACACCCGGACTCAACGCCATCGGTGCCGAGCCGGAGCTCACCGTCAGCCTGATTCCGCAGGCGCATGCCGTGGTGTTCATCCTGGGAGCCGATACCGGCGTCACCAAGTCCGACTTGTCCATCTGGCGCGAGCATCTCATCACCGAGACCCATGACACCAACGCCCGGCTGGTGGTGCTCAACAAGATCGACACGCTTTGGGACGCGTTGAGCACCCCGGCCCAGATTCAGGCCCAGATTGACCGCCAGAAAGCCAGCACCGCCGACATCCTGGGTATTCCCCGCGACCGGGTGATTGCGGTGTCGGCCCAGAAAGGCCTGGTGGCCAAGGTGACGGAGGATGCGGAACTGCTCAAGCAAAGTTGCCTGCCGGTGCTGGAAGACGCGCTGGGGCGCGGCATGATGGGCAAGCGCCAGAAGATTCTGGCCGATGCCATGGTGTCCGGCATTTCGGACCTGCGGGCCGAGACCGGTCGCGTCATCAACATCCGCAAGCGGGATCTGACCGAGCAGATGATGGAGCTCAAGGGCCTGCAGGGCAAGAACGCCACGGTGATCAAGCACATGCGCTCGCGCATTTCGCAGGAACAGACCGAGTTCGATCTGGGCGGCGCCAAGATCCACGCCGTGCGCTCGGTGCACCTCAAGCTGCTGCGCGAGGTGTTCAGCATCCTGGGGTCCAAGACGCTGAAACGGGAAATGTCGCAGCTCACCGAAACCTTGATGCAAAAGGGCCTCAAGCTGGGCGTCAAGAAGGCGTATGGCGAAACCTTTGACCGCTTGCGGGGCAATCTGCAAAAAGTGCAGGCGCTGTGCAACGAAATCCAGACCATGCTGGCCGCCACGTTTCGCCAGCTCAATGGCGAGTATGGGTTTTCCCTGCAGGCCCCACCCGAGCCACAGATGGCCGGCTATCTGGAAGAACTGGACCTGGTGGAGCGCAGCCACCTGCAGTACCTGGGCATTGGCAACGCCTTCAAACTGGCGCAGCCCGAGTTCTCTGACCGCCTGGTGCGGGCCCTGTCCACCCGTTTGCGCAACACGCACGAAGCGGCATTGGCCGACGTGGAACTGTGGAGCAAGTCTGCCGCGGCCCAACTGGATGCCCAGCTGCGCGAACGCCGGCGCAACTTCACCCGCCGCATCGAAGCCATCGACCGCATCCAGCAGGCCGCTGGCGGCCTGGAAGACCGTATCCAGGACATTGAGCAGCAAAGCACGGCTTTGAACCACATCGATGCCAAGCTGGCGGAATTGACCGAGTACCTGATCGTGTCCAACCAGCCGGCCAAAACGGTGGTGGACGTGGAATTCGCCTGAGCGTGGCCTTACCCGTGGATGACTTCGCCACCCGCGTCGTGCGGTGGCAGCAGCAGCATGGCCGCAACGACCTGCCGTGGCAAAACACCCAGGACCCGTACCGGGTGTGGCTGTCGGAGATCATGCTGCAGCAAACGCAGGTGGTGACCGTGCGCGACTACTTCGCCCGTTTTGTGGCCCGTTTCCCGGATGTGCAATCGCTGGCCGCCGCCAGCCTGGACGATGTGCTGGGCCTGTGGAGTGGCCTGGGCTACTACAGCCGCGCGCGCAATTTGCACCGCTGCGCGCAGCAGGTCATGGCGCTGCATGGCGGTGCATTTCCCCGCACTGCGCAGGTGCTGGAAACCTTGCCCGGCATCGGGCGCTCCACGGCGGCGGCGATCGCGTCGCTGTGCTTTGGCGAGCGGGTGGCCATTCTGGACGCCAACGTCAAACGGGTGGTGACGCGGGTCATGGGTTTTGACGCCGACCTGGCGCTGGCGGCCAACGTGCGTGCCTTGTGGGATGTGGCCGCAGGGTTGCTGCCCCAGCCGGACGGTGCCGCGCGGGCCATGCCGCGTTACACGCAGGGCATGATGGACCTGGGCGCCACGGTGTGCCTGCCCCGCAAGCCTGATTGCGCGGCCTGCCCCGTGCAGCCCGTGTGCCGGGCTGCGGCCGACGGCAACCCCCAGCAGTACCCGGTGCGCACGCGCACACTCAAGCGCAGCAGCCAGTCAATCTGGCTGTTGTGGGCCCATACCGCGGACGGCGCCGTGTGGCTGGATAAGCGCCCTACGCCCGGTGTGTGGGCAGGGCTGCACTGCCTGCCCCTGTTTGATAGTGAGGACGCCTTGGTGCATGCCGTACCCGCTGCCCTGCGTGCCGGTTTGCAGGCGCAGCCGGCATTCCAGCACGTGCTGACGCACAAGGATTTGCATTTGCACGTTTGGCGCCTGCCGGTGGGCGATGAGTTGCTGGGTTGGGGCGACGGGCGCTGGGTCGCCGCACACGCGTGGCCGCAGCTGGGTTTGCCGGCGCCGATTCGCAAGTTGCTGGTGCAGGCCGCCCCGGGC
>JBAQKO010000017.1:0-3397 GCA_049301075.1 Rhodoferax sp. | reverse complement strand
CTTGTACTGGGCGTAAGCCTTGTCCAGCTGGGCCTGCTGTGCCAGCGGGGTTCCGGCGGCGCGCGCTTCCAGTTTTTCCAGCAACGGCACGGCCTTGTCCCATTGGCTGGTGCTCATTTCATCCTTGGCTTCGGCGTACAGCGCGTTGGGGCTCATTCCGGCGGTTTTGTCCACCGGCGTTGTTGAGCAGCCTGTCATCAGAAATGCACTCGTCGTTAGCAGGCAGGCGCAAACGACCGATAATTTGACTCGAAGCATTTAGGGAAACTTTCTTGAAACAGACCACCGGAATTATATCGAGCGCTCCACTGGAGACCGACCCCGAAGAGGGTGAGGACGCGGTCGTAGACGTTGAGTGGCGTAGGGTGGAGATTACTGCAGTTCAGCACGGAGCGCGGCTGGACCGTGCGCTGGTTGAGGTCGCACCCGAGTTCTCACGCAGTTATTTGCAGCAGCTGATTGAAGCTGGTCTGGTGACGGTCAATGCCCAGCCGGTTCGCAAGGCGTCCCAGCGGGTGAAGGCCGGAGACGGTGTGGTGATTGAATTGCGACCCACCCCCCAAAGCCAGGCGTTCACTCCACAGGAGATGCCTTTGCAGGTGGTGTTCCAGGACGAGCATCTTCTGGTCATCAACAAACCGGCTGGGCTGGTCGTGCATCCGGCGCCTGGTAACTGGAGTGGAACCTTGCTCAATGTCTTACTGGCATACGACAAGGCCATTGCATCGGTTCCCCGGGCTGGCATTGTGCATTGGCTGGACAAAGACACGAGTGGACTCATGGTGGTGGCCCGCACACGCAGCGTCATGGATGCCCTGGTGCAGGCCATTGCGGCGCGCGAGGTCAGTCGCCAATACCTGGCGTTGGCCCATCGCCCCTGGTCCGGGCCCGCTACGGTCACGGTGGATGCGCCCATTGGCCGGGATCCCCGTAACCGCTTGCGTATGGCGGTTGTCGACCTCGAGAAGTCATCGGGTAAGACGGCCAGAACCGATGTGGTTTTTCTGGGAAATTCCGAGGTGGGCTGTTTTGTGCGCTGCATTTTGCATACGGGGCGCACGCACCAGATCCGGGTGCATATGGCTTCCCTGGGCCATCCGCTGGTTGCGGATACGGTCTATGGCGGTACTTGCCTGCCCGGTATGGGGCGTCAGGCCTTACACGCATGCCGGTTGGCGCTGGTTCATCCAGTAACGGGTGAGTCGTTGGTGTTCGAGGCGCCGCTTCCCGCGGATTTTCAGGGGCTGCTGGATGCGTGGGGCCTGCGCTACAATGCGCCGTAAAGGCTGGAATGCCCTTTAAGTACCCCGGCGCATAGCCACGGGTAGGCACGGTGAGTTCTTCACAACTGCTGCCATCCCAATGGAATCACTTTGATTGATACCCCTTGATGGGGACGTTTGCGGGAAAAGCCTGACTATGAATATGGCGGAAGCAAAGCGGGTCTTGGAGACCGCGTTGATTTGTTCGCAACAACCTCTGCCGTTGCGCGATATGCGAACGCTCTTCAACGATTCCCTGGGGGCGGATACGCTGAAATCGCTGCTGGAAGAGCTGAAGGACGACTGGGCTGCAAAAGGGGTGGAGTTGGTAAGCGTGGCCACCGGATGGCGTTTTCAGAGTCGCCCGGAAATGCGTGAGTATCTGGACCGCTTGCACCCGGAGAAGCCACCCCGCTATACCCGGGCGACGCTTGAAACGCTGGCCATCATTGCCTATCGCCAGCCGGTAACACGGGGCGACATGGAGGATATCCGGGGTGTGACCATCAGCTCCTTGCTGATCAAGCAGTTGGAGGATCGTGGCTGGGTCGAGGTAATCGGTCATCGGGAAGCGCCGGGACGCCCTGCGCTGTTTGCCACCACCAAGCAGTTTCTGGATGACCTGGGTCTTCAGTCGCTGGATCAACTGCCTTTGCTGGAAAACGTGGCGCACGCAGAGAATGCCTTTGGTGCGCTGGCCGACGTGGTTGAAGAATCGATTGCGGAACCCGAGACCGATGACGGTGTTGTGGGGGACGCGAAATTACAACTGGACATACCCTTGGAGCCCAACAGCCCGGATATGTCGCCAAATTTGAATGGGTTTTCAGAATGAACGCAATCACCCCAACGGGGCAGCCCGCGACGGACAACGGGTCGGAAACGCCGGAGCCTACCGCGGTCGATCCGATTTCGCCGGTTGCCAATGCTGAGCCGGTAAATGAATCGACGCCACAGGCGGCGCCGCCCGCCGCAAACCCGGACAACCGTTTCAGCGATGTTGTCTCCGGCCAGTTTGACGCGGACGAGGAAGTCGCCGAGTTGGTGTTGCCCAAGCGTGTGCTCTCGCCCTTGGCTGAAACCCCCAAGCTGCACAAGGTGCTGGCACAGGCAGGTATGGGGTCCCGGCTGGAGATGGAGCAGCTCATTCTGGAGGGGCGCATCTCGGTGAATAACGAGCCTGCCCATATCGGGCAACGCATCCAGTTCGGTGACAACATCAAAGTTAATGGGAAGCCCATCCGGGTCCGTATTGAACCGCCGCCCGCACGGGTGATTGCGTATCACAAGCCGGTGGGGGAGGTGGTTACCCATGATGACCCGCAAAACCGGCCAACGGTGTTCCGCCGTTTGCCTAAACTGCATCAGGGAAAATGGCAGTCGGTGGGACGTCTGGACCTGAATACTGAGGGCTTGTTGCTTTTCACGAATTCGGGGGAGCTTGCCAACAACCTGATGCATCCGCGGTTTGGTCTGGAGCGTGAATATGCGGTTCGCGTTCTCGGCTCCCTGAGCAAGGACGAGAAGAAAATGTTGCTCGACGGCGTCCAACTGGACGACGGCATGGCGCAGTTTGGCTCCATTGAGGACGGCGGCGGCGAGGGCTCCAACTGCTGGTATCGCGTCACCATTTCTGAAGGACGCAATCGCGAGGTTCGCCGGATGCTGGAGGCGGTAGGGCACGCGGTGAGCCGCCTGATCCGAATTCGGTATGGGGCCATGGTTTTGCCGCGGGGACTCAAGCGCGGCGCCTGGATGGAGCTTGATGACGCGGACATCCGTGCCCTGGTGAATGCTGCCGGTGGTGTGCGGGATGAGGGTGGTCCGCGCGACGCCTCTGCGGGCAGTGGCCCGCGTAATCCACAAGGCCAGAATAAGCGGCGCGGTGGTCGCTCCGGAGGGCCTCGGGGCGCTATGGGTGGTCAGCGTGGCACACCGCCGCAGGGCGCTTATCAGGGCGGAGCCGGTGGTCCCAAAGGTGGTGGTCGGACGGACAACAAGCGCCCGGCTCCGTCCGGTGATCGTCGGGAAGGAGCGGGGCAGCCCGACCCCATGAAAACCGCATTTGGGTACATCGGTGCCGACAGTTTCACCCGGCAGCGTCAGGACGCGGGCCAAAGACCCCGGGGTGGGCC
>JBAQKO010000016.1:0-2458 GCA_049301075.1 Rhodoferax sp. | reverse complement strand
ACCTAATGGTGTTCCTGCGCCCCGTGGTCGTGCGCGATGCCGCCGCCACCGACCGGCTCTCGATCGACCGCTATGAGCAGATGCGCAGCGGCCTGGGGGCCGCGCAGCCCGAACCCAACACCATGGTGCCCATCAACGAGTCCGCCACGCTGCCCGCACTGCCGCGCAGCGCAGCGGCACCCGCCAAGGCCCCCTGAACCCGCACAACGCCACGGCCATGCGCTACCCCCTGCCCTACGCTTTTGCCCGCACCCAGCAGCTGCTGCTGGAAGACCAGTCGGGCGCGCTCACGCTGTGGGTGCACGCCGCCACGTCCCCTTCCGCCCTGGGCGAGGTGATGCGCAAGTTTGCCCCGCACACGGTGGAAACGCTGGACGCGCCGGTACTCACGCAGCGCATCAGCGCCGCCTACGCCCAGGGTGAATCCAGTGCCGCCACCGTGATGAGCGAGGTGCAGGGCGACGCCGATTTCTCCCGCATGATGCAGGAGCTGCCCGCGGTGGAAGACCTGCTGGAAACGGCCGACGACGCGCCCATCATCCGCATGCTCAATGCGCTGCTGACCCAGGCCGCGCGCGACGGCGCCAGCGACATCCACATCGAGCCCTACGAGCGCCACTCCAGCGTGCGCTTCCGGGTGGACGGCACGCTGCGCGAGGTGGTGCAGGCGCACCGCGCGCTGCATGCGGCGCTGATCTCGCGCCTGAAGATCATGGCCGACCTGGACATTTCCGAAAAGCGCCTACCGCAGGACGGCCGCATCTCCCTGCGCATCGGCACCCGGGCGGTGGACGTGCGGGTCAGCACCCTGCCCAGCGCCCACGGCGAACGCGCCGTGCTGCGCCTGCTGGACAAGAGCCAGGACCATCTCAGCCTGGAGGCCGTGGGCATGCAGGGCGACGTGCTGGCGCGTTTTGAAGGGCTGGTGGCCCAGCCCCACGGCATCATTCTGGTGACAGGCCCCACCGGCTCCGGCAAAACCACCACGCTGTACGCCGCACTGGGCCGGCTGGACGCTGCGCGCCAGAACATCATGACGGTGGAAGACCCCATCGAGTACGAACTCCCCGGCGTGGGCCAGACCCAGGTCAACCCCAAGATCGACCTGACCTTTGCCAAGGCGCTGCGCGCCATCCTGCGCCAGGACCCGGACGTGATCATGATCGGGGAAATTCGCGACTTCGAGACCGCGCAGATCGCCATTCAGGCCTCGCTCACCGGCCACCTGGTGCTGGCCACACTGCACACCAACGATGCGGCCAGCGCCGTGACGCGCCTGATCGACATGGGCGTGGAGCCGTTCCTGCTGGGTTCCACGCTGCGCGGCGTACTGGCCCAGCGGCTGGTGCGCAAGCTGTGCCTGGCCTGCCAGAGCGCCGGCTGCGCCCACTGTGGCCATACGGGCTACCAGGGCCGCACCGGCGTGTTCGAGTTGCTGGTGGCCAACGACGCCATCCACGAGCAGATCCACCACCAGGCCTCGGAGGCCGACATCCGCGCCGCCGCCCTGCGCAGTGGCATGGCCCTGATGCGCGAGGACGGCGAACGGCTGGTGCGCCAGGGCATCACCAGCCGCGAAGAGCTGGTGCGCGTCACCCGCGAATAGCCTTACTCGTACGCCGCCAGCCGGGGGCGTTCTTCGGCGCTGAATTGCGCCTGCTGCAGCTGGCTGATGGCCGCCTGCCGCTCGGACTCGGGAGCATTGGCCAGAGTCTTGAGCACCTTGCCGCGATCGCTCAGGTAACTGGCGATGCGGTTTTTCCAGGCCAGTTCCTCGCGGTCCAGGTCGGCCAGGCGCGAGGCGGCCGCCGGGTCGAAGGCCTTGGCGCGCATGCGGAAGATATCGTCCTCGCTGGCGCCGCTGGCCCGCATCTCCCGGGCTTTTTGCTCGGCGCGCAGCACCACGCGCGGCGCTTCGCGGTCGGCCCGCAAGGCTGCGGGCATGGCAGCGTCCAGCGCCGCGAGCTGTTCACGCTTTTGCGCGGCGCTCAGGGCCGGGTTCTGGTCAATCTCCAGGCGCGCCAAGGCGTCGGCGTCGTACATATCTTCAAAACCGAACAGCCCCTGCTCCTCGGCGGCGTTGAAGAAGCGGGCCCGCAGGTCCTGCATGGCGACAAAGCGCTTGCGCAGGGCCTGCACGCCGGTCGGGCCGGCGCCCAGGTTTTTTTCCAGCGTCACCAGTTCCCGCTTGAACGCCAGGTACTGGCCCAGCAGGCGCTTGGCCGCCTCCGCTTGGGTGGGCGCCAGGCGTTGGTCCAGCACGGCGCGGATCTGCTGCGCAATGGACTCGATGCTTTGCTCACCCACCGCGCTCAGGTAGTAGTCGAACAGGCGTTTGAGCTCCGCGTAGGGCAGCGCCCCGGCAGCGGCACTCGATCCCCGTTGTGCGGGCAGCAGGTCGCCATCAGGCGCAGTGCCCGCCATGGAACGGACAAAGGCGCCGCCCGCTGCCGTAGCG
>JBAQKO010000015.1:0-2568 GCA_049301075.1 Rhodoferax sp. | reverse complement strand
CGCCGGCACCACGGCCGCCGGACCCTGCGCCACCACGGGCACGGCGGCATTGCTCCGAAAGGCGGTAACCAGCTTGGTCATCATTTCCGGGCTGACCACCGACTCCCCGGCAAGTACCTTGACGATGGAGTCGCACAACTGATCCGACTCCACGGTTTTAAGCAGGTATCCATCGGCGCCCGCCCGCAGAGCGGCCGCCAGATCGTCCTCGTTTTCACTGACGGTCAGCATGAGCACGCTGGTCCCCGGTGCGGCATCTTTCAGGGTGGCGATACCATCCACGCCCCGCACACCCGGCAAATGGTTGTCCAGCAGGATCAGATCGGGACGGCTGCGCTGCACACAGCGCAACGCTTCGCCAATATCCCCCGCTTCACCCATGACATGGAAACGCTCATCCTGGGAAAGCAGCGCAATCAGCCCGCGGCGAAACAGGTTATGGTCATCGACCACCAGCAATTCAATGGTTTTCATCCGTTGTGTCTCTTCAGGCACCATGCGCGGGTTCCACCAGCGGTGCCAGGTTCAGCCCCGCAGTGGCCAAGCCACCGGCAACGGGATGTTGCGGCAATGTTAGCGTGACGACCGTGCCCTGGCCCGGCGCAGAGCTCACACTGACTTCGGCTCCAATGCGGTCGGCCCGTTCGCGCATGATTTTCATGCCCACGTGAGACTCGCCGGGACTCTGGTCGGTATCGAATCCGACACCGTTGTCGCGCACCACGAAACGCCAGCCCGGCCCCTTGGTCACATCCAGGCTGACGTGGGTGGCCCCGGCATGCTTGCGGACATTCGACAAGGCTTCCTGCACCACGTGCAGCACTTGCACCTGCACGTCGGGCGGCAGGGGCAGGCCGTCTCCCTGCACCTGCAGCAAGGTGGGCAAACCGGTCTGGTGCTTGAACTTCTGCAGGGTCTCCTGCAGCGCCTGCTCCACATCGTCGGTATTGGTCCGGGTACGGAAATGGACCAGCAGCTCACGCACATCGTTGATGCTCTCGCGCAACCCGGCATCCAGTTCATCCAGCGCGGCCTGCATCTGGGCTGGCTGCGCCTTCTGCGTGGCCGTTCGCAGCAGTTGCACCTGAATTTTCAGGAACGCCAACGACTGGGCGATCGAATCGTGCAACTCCCGCGCCAGCATGGCCCGCTCTTCACCGACGGCCGCCTCGCGCTCCAACGCGGCTGCACGCAGGCCCTCCAGCGCACTGGCCAGGTGGCTGGCCAAGGCATCCAGCAACTCCACCTCATCACCACTGAGGCTGATCGAGCTGCGGAAAAACAGGTCGATCTCGCCGATCAGGCGTTGCTGCAACCGAATAGGCACACTGACCACACTCTCGTAGCCCGCACGCGCACAGTGCTGCATGGGTGTGTTGTCCTGACTCACGATGGGGATGACGCGGGTACGTGCATCGAGCTTCAGGTTGCCGCACGCGCAGGCGCCCGCCATCAGGCCGCGCTCGTCGTCTTCCATCTCCTTGGGCAGACAGTCGGACGCCAGCATGAGGTAGCGCTGGTTTTCTTCATCCGACCAGCGCACCGCGACAGCATCGGCCTTCATCACCGTGCGCACCCGTTGCGCGAACCCCTTGCACAACTCCTCGATGGTGGCTGCGCCGGCCAGAAAGGCACTGACTTCGTACAGCGTTTCAATGCGGGTCCGCTGCGCCTCGATGCGCCGGGTTTTCGCGTCGACCTTCGCCTCCAGCCCGTCGTACAGCGATTGGAGCCGGGCTGCCATCACGTTGAAGCCGGCCGCCACCTGGCCGAATTCGTCCTGCGTATCCACCTCAATCCGGGTACGAAAATCACCCGATTCCACCTTCAGAAGACCCTGCCGCAAATTGGCCAACGGATTGATCACATACAAGTAACCGGTGTACAGCATCACCACCGCAGCACCAATGGCCAACGCCATCATCACCAGCTGAAACAGGTTCAGGATGGCGGTAAAGCGGGACAGTTGTTGCTCAATGGCCAGCACAAAGCTGTCAATGGCACTGACAAACTCGCCCGCCGTCAGCAGCGACTGCTGGGCCGACAACGGCTGTTCGTCCAGCCACTGGTCGCGTTGAACCCGCCACAGGGACTCCACCACGGTAAATTTGCCGCGCACCGTCTCATCCCACGGCACAAACAGGGGGCGCATCGGATCCCCAGCGCGCAGCAACCCCAGGCTTTGGTCGAACTCGCTGACCAGCGCCTGCACTTCCTGGCGTGACAACCCGGCCTGCACCGTGCTGGACAGGCGCCACGTCTGCATGCGCATGCGCCCCGCCTCGTTGACCGCTGCGGCCCCCCCCTCCAGCTGCCAGGTGACCCACAGCGTCAAACCGATGGAAACCAGGGCCACGATCAGCAAACCCGCGCCAATCCGGATAAGCTTGTTAGATAGGGACGACTTTATTTGCATCCCCCAAGGTTACTACTGCGTCCACTATCAAAGTGATTGAACTTCTTGATTGGCACTCGATCATAGAGAGTGCTAATATTCTCTAAGTATTACAAGGAGTTCTGGTATGACGCTTCAAATTGGATCTTCCGCCCCCGCCGTGACCGTTGCGA
>JBAQKO010000014.1:0-1898 GCA_049301075.1 Rhodoferax sp. | reverse complement strand
TCCTCCACCTCATCAAACAGCAGGGCCGCCTGCGCACTGCCCTTGAGGAACACCTGGGCAATCTGCAGCGAACGGTAACGGTCGCGCCCGCTCAGGGAGTTGCCATCGCGGTCGGCGTATTCCACCTCGAACAACTCCAGCCCGGCGGCTTGCGCCACGACTTTGGCCAACTCGGTTTTTCCGGTACCGGGCGGGCCATACAGCAGCACATTGATGCCCACTTCCTGGCGCGCCACGGCATTGGCCAGCAGGGCGCATAGCACCCGGGCGTCCTCGGCCACAAAGGCAAAGTCGTCCAGTCCCAGCGGGCTCTTGCTGGACAGGCGGGTGAACACCGCCATCAGCTCGGCGTGGTCCCGGTAGGCGCGCATCAGCACCGGCGGCAACTTCTCGCTGACCTTCATCAGGTCGGCCAGGTCGGTGATGTTGTGCTCGGAGATCAGATTTTCCACCAGCCCGATGCGCTCCAGCCGGGAGCCGGCGCGCAGAGCCTCGGCCACCTGCTCGGGGTTGACGCCGGCCACTTCGGCAATCGCCGCGTAGGCCTCCGGTGCGTTGTTGACCTTGAACTCGACCAGGATGCTGCGCATGTCGCGCTGGTAGCGGGCCAGCGTGCCGTACAGCAGCAAGGCCCGTTCGGCTTTGTTGAGCTGCAGCAGACCGGCCAGCGCGTTGATGTTCTTTTCCACCAGCGTGGACTGGCGTTTGAGCGCATGGCGCAACCACTCGCCGGTTACCGTCAGCACCGCGATCAGATCCTTGGGCTGGTCCTTGGCGTATTCATCCAGAAAAAAGTACAGCGTGGCCTCGTCATACGGGCCATGCCAGACGCCGTAGCGGCCCAGAAATTCCGCCGCGTCCAGCGCGTCATGCCCGCGCCAGAGTTCATTACCGGCGCAGCGTCGCCCCAGGAATTCGCGCAGGCGGGCCAGCACCGAAACCGGCCACACCAGGTGCCGCCCGGCCAGGCCGACGATGCCGTTGAAGTCCCGGCGCACGTTCAAGCCGGCGCCCGGGCGCGTCGCCAGGGTCAGCACAAAATGCGAACACATCAGGTCCAGCACCGGCGCCTCCAGCAGGCCCGGCGAGGGAATCAGGTGCCCGTTCAGGGGCTGGGACAGCGAACGCTTGGCCATCAAACGCCTCCGGCACAGGGGTGTGCGGGGTTCACCATACTGCAGACTGGCGCAAGATGGAAGCCTCGCCAGGAAAATTCGTCCAAAACGGAGACAATGCGCCCATGGTTGAATACACCGACGTCACCGCCGCAGCCCTGCGCCTGCAAGGCCACCTGCTACACACACCCTGCGTGGCCTCCCAGACCCTGTCCGACATTACCGGCGCCCAGGTGTTCCTGAAATTTGAAAACCTGCAGTTCACCGCCTCCTTCAAGGAACGGGGCGCGTGCAACAAGCTGTCGCAGCTCACGCCGGAGCAATCCGCGCGGGGCGTGATCGCCATGAGCGCCGGCAACCATGCGCAGGGTGTGGCCTACCATGCCCAGCGACTGGGATTGCGTGCGGTCATCGTCATGCCGCGCTTCACCCCGGGCGTCAAGGTGGAACGCACGCGCGGCTTTGGCGCCGAGGTCATCCTGCACGGCGACACGCTGGACGAGGCGCGCAACCATGCCCTGACATTAGCCGAGCAACAGCAACTCACCTTCATCCACCCCTACGACGATGCCGCCATCGTGGCCGGGCAAGGCACGGTGGCGCTGGAGATGCTGCAGCAGGTGCCGGATCTGGACACCCTGATCGTGGCCGTAGGCGGCGGCGGCCTGATTGCCGGCATGGCCACGGTGGCCAAGGCCGTGCGGCCCACGATGGAAGTGGTGGGCGTGCAAACCGTGCGCTTTCCCGCCATGTTCAACGCCATCAAGGGCACCCACCACCTAC
>JBAQKO010000013.1:0-8166 GCA_049301075.1 Rhodoferax sp. | reverse complement strand
GAAATGCGGGCGGTGCTGCACAAGGACCGTGTCAAGGTGCGCATTGTGCGCAGTGATCGCAAGGGACGCCCGGAAGGGCGGGTTGTAGAAATCATTGAGCGATCCAGCCAGCCCATCATCGGCCGCCTTCTGCAGGAAAGCGGTGTCTGGATCGTGGCGCCAGAAGACAAGCGTTACGGCCAGGACGTGCTGATCCCCAAGGGGGCTACCAGCGTGGCCAAGGCGGGACAGGTGGTAGTGGTCGAATTGGTTGAACCGCCAGCGCTGTTTGGACAGCCAGTGGGTCGCATCAAGGAGGTGTTGGGGGAGGTGGACGATGCGGGCATGGAGATTGAAATCGCCGTTCGCAAATACAGCGTGCCCCATGAGTTTTCCGAGGCCTGCATTGCCCTGGCACGCACACTACCCGACAAGGTGCGGCCCCAGGATTGCGAGAACCGTATTGATTTGACGGATGTGCCGCTGGTCACCATTGACGGGGAAGACGCCCGTGACTTCGACGACGCGGTGTATTGCGAGCCAGCGTCCAAGGGGCGGGGCAAGTCTGCGGTCAAGGGGTGGCGTTTGTTGGTGGCCATTGCCGACGTCAGCCACTATGTGCAGACGGGGTCGGCCATTGATGTGGATGCGTATGACCGCGCAACCAGTGTCTATTTCCCGCGCCGGGTGATTCCCATGTTGCCGGAAAAACTCTCCAACGGCCTGTGTTCGCTGAACCCCGAGGTGGAGCGCTTGTGCATGGTCTGCGATATGTTCATCACCTCAGATGGTGAAGTGGATGCCTACCAGTTCTACCCGGCGGTGATGTGGAGCCATGCGCGCTTCACGTACACCGAAGTGGCCGCCATTCTGGGCAATACCCGGGGGCCGGAAGCCACCAAGCGCAAGGAGCGTGTCGGTGATTTGCTCAATTTGCATGGGGTCTACCAGGCATTGCTCAAATCCCGGCAGAAGCGGGGGGCGGTGGATTTTGAGACTACGGAGACGCAAATTGTCTGCGATGAGAATGGGCGAATCGAGAAAATCGTTCCCCGTACCCGCAACGTGGCACACCGTCTGATTGAGGAAGCCATGCTGGCGGCCAACGTTTGCAGCGCCGACTTCATTGCCCAGAGCAAGCATCCAGGGTTGTTCCGTGTGCACGAAGGGCCCACGCCCGAGAAACAGGAGATTTTGCGCAATTACCTCAAGGCGACGGGTATTGGCATGACGATCAGCGACGATCCGTCTCCAGGTGAGTTCCAGGCAATTGCCGAAGCGACCAAAGAGCGACCCGATGCCCAGCAGATCCATTCCATGTTGCTGCGGTCCATGCAACAGGCAATCTATACACCCGCCAATAGTGGGCATTTTGGCTTGGCTTATGGGGCTTACACCCACTTCACCAGTCCTATTCGACGTTACCCGGATTTGCTGGTTCACCGGGTCATCAAATCCATACTGGGCAAAACGCGGTACCAGTTGCCGGTGCTGCCAACTCCTGGCGAAGCGCATGCCAAATTGTCGCGCAGACTCGAAAAGGGGCTGGCAGCACGGGTAGGTGACCCCGCACAGAAGCCCAAAAAGGTCAACGCGGAAGGCATGGCATGGCAGGCGGCCGGCTTGCACTGCAGTGCCAACGAGCGCCGGGCTGATGAAGCCAGCCGGGATGTGGAGGCCTGGCTGAAATGCAAATTCATGAAGGAGCATTTGGGCGAGGAATACAGTGGCGTGGTAACGGCGGCAACCAGTTTTGGCGTGTTTGTAACGCTGGATGCCCTGTATGTGGAAGGGTTGGTGCACATTACGGAGCTGGGTGGCGAGTATTTCCGGTTTGATGAAGCCCGCCAGGAGTTGCGGGGGGAAAGAACGGGCGCGCGCTATGCCATCGGGACCCGTGTGCGGATTCAGGTGAGTCGGGTTGACCTGGATGGTCGCCGGATCGACTTCCGTCTGGTTCAGGAGGGAGAAGGGCTGGTTAACCGGACCATGGCGGAAAAAGGTACTCAGCGTGAGCCGAAGGCCCGTACCCTACCGGATGAGCGGGTCGCCAGAAAATCCGGTCGGGCGTCCAAAACGCAAGATAAATCGTCAGCGTCACCGAAGAAAGCACCGCGAAAGCGGCGCTAGCGCGGGTTTACAGGGCCTGTGCCAGGCGCTGCGCGGTGAGGTTGCTGGCAGTATTCCAGCTGTCAGCAACCTGGCCATGCCGGAAAACGGCTGAGCTGGCGGCGCGGAAGGAATCACTGCCTGCGGCAAGGTAGGCTCCAATGAGTCCGGCCAGCACGTCCCCGGTGCCGGCGGTTGCCAGACGGGCGTTGCCGGTGATGTTGATGCGTGGAAGGGTATTGGGTGCGGCGATCACGGTGCCTGAACCCTTGAGGACGACCGTGCAGCCAAACCGGTCCGCCAGAGCCTGTGCTGTCTTGAGGCGGTTGGCTTGTACGTCTGCGCTTTGCAACCCCATCAGGCGGGCGGCTTCCAGCGGGTGAGGGGTCAATACGGTGGATTTTCCCTTTCGCAGCACGAGTCGTTGCTGGAGTGATGCATCCGCGGCAATGGCGTTGAGCGCATCGGCATCCAGTACCAGCCCGCTGGAGCGGTCCAGGATATCGGGCAAGTGTGCGTGAATGGCTTTGCCGCCACCGCAACCCGCAACGATAGACATGGATTCATAGGCCAGTGCGGCGGGCGTGCGGAACATGAGCTCGGGCTGGCAGATGTCCAGTAAAGGGTGCTCAGTATCCAGCAACCCAACGTAGATACGCCCCGCACCGCCATGCAGCGCCGCCTGAGCTGCCAGCAGTGCGGCCCCGGTCATGCCGGAAGAGCCGCCGACGATGCCGACGTCGCCGTAGTTCCCCTTGTGCGTGTTGTGTGCGCGCGCTGCGGGAACGAGGGCGGTGTTCAGTTGGGCACATGCCGTGGCAGGTTCCGGGATATCCAGGGAGTTGAACCAGATTTCGCCGCAGACATCGCGACCGGCGGCCGTGAACAGTCCAGGTTTCAGCGTCAGCAGGCTCAGGGTGAAATCAGCCTTGACGCGCAGGGCACTTCCTGTGCCGGTTTCCGCATCCAGTCCGGAGGGTACGTCGACGGCAATGACCGGCGCTTTTTGTGAGTTGATGCACGCAATCCAGGTGGCGCATTGCCCCTCGAAGTTTCGGAGGGAGCCTATGCCAAATAGGGCATCTATGCATAGATCGTAGGAATCGGGCACACCATCAGCGAAAACCACGCCCGCTTCCATTGCACCCTGTCGGGCTGCCATGGCGTCGCCAGGCGGAGGATTGGCGCTGCCGAGACTGGTCACGACGGGGTGCTTGCCCCACCGCTTCAAGTGCTTTGCGGCCTCGTAGCCATCGCCCCCATTGTTTCCGGGGCCGCAGGGAATCCAGATGACTCGGGCGTGGGGGGCAACCGCCAGCGCGAAACGGGCCAGTGCCAATCCCGCCCGTTGCATCAGTGCATGCGGCGGGAAATGTCTGGCGGCGGAAATCTCCAGCGCTCGTGTTGCATCGCTGCTGAAGAGGGGTTTTGCAGTAACCGGAGCGCCGCCGTTGCTGCCAAGAATGCGCTCAGAATTCGTAGATATCTCCTTCGCGAGCCAGCCGGATATCCATCCGGTCTGCAATGGATGCGTTGTCTATTAGTGCTGCCTGAAAGGCATCTTCCAGCGCATCATCGCTACGGGTCGGTTCATGGTGTGTGCAAAACAGGACCTTGGCATCTGCCGCGTGGGCGAGCGCAATGCTGGAGCCAAAGGTGCCGTGCCCCCAGCCTTTTTTCGCCGGATATTCCGTATCGGTATAGGAGCTGTCCGCAATGAACACGTCTACGCCACGTATGGCGTCTTGAATGGCTCTGGCTTTGTCGTCGACGAATACCTGGTATTCGTCGTAGCCTTCATCTCCGGGTTCGTAGATGTTGTACGGTGGCTCGTGGTCGCCGGTAAAGAAAACCGATTTTCCATTGCATTCAATGCGATAACCAAAATCGATTACCGGATGATTCAGGAGGTAAGGAGTGATGGTTGCCGACCCGATCTGAATGGATTGTTCAGGTGTTAGTGTGACGTATTCGATGCGTGCTTTCATTTCCGCCTCGCGGACCGGAAAGTAGCTGTACTGCAGTTGAACCGACATGACCTGTTCAATGCCTTTCCCGGAAACGGGATCAAACCCTCCGTGCAGCCGTAACGTGTTGCCGGGGATGAAATTGGGTATGAAGAATGGCAGTCCCTGAATGTGGTCCCAGTGCGAATGGGTGATCAGCACATTGGCAGAAACAGGTAGTTCGGCCAGCAGGGTTTGGGAGAGGGGGAAAATCCCGGTTCCCGCATCCAGGATGATGAGTTCGTTATTGTCCGTGCGAATCTCTATGCAGGTCGTGTTGCCACCATACCGCACCGTATTGGGCCCCGGAGAAGGTATGGAACCGCGTACTCCCCAAAACCTGACCTTCATGGTGTTTCTTTCCGTCGCGTGCAAAAAATGCCACAAAGCTGCAATCTAGCATTTCTTGGGCAGAGTTTGGGAAACATGACTAATAAGTTCGTCGTGGGCGTATTGTGTCAGCACATGCGCCCTCAATAAGGGGCCCGGCTTCAGCTGGGGCGGCGATCCGCACGCAGGCGCTCGGTGTCGATGACGGGGGACTTCTTCGCGATCAGATCGGCCAAAACCCGGGCAGCTCCGCTAGACAGGCCCCAGCCATTGGGGCCGTGGCCCAAATTCAGCCATACGCCCGGAATTTCGCTAGCACCCATCACGGGTAGGCCATCAAACGTAACACTCCTGGCGCCTTTCCAGATTTGTGTTCCAGAAGGAAAATGCGCCGCTCCGGGGAAATGGCTCTGCAAGGCCTTGTACAGGCTCTGTACCATTTTGGGGTCGTGGGTTGCCGGGTTGCCACCCAGTTCGGCGCCACCGGAAACCCGGATCCGGTTGCCCAAGCGGGCGATCACGATTCCGGAGGTCAGGTCCATCACGGCACTTCTGGGGGCATTCAGCGGTTCGCGAATGGACGCACTCAGGGAGTAGCCGGATACCGACGCGACTGGGAGGCGAATTTTGAGTGGTGCCAACATGGGATGGGAGGGGCCGCCCGTGCAGACCACGATGCTGTCGAATGCGCGTGCAGTCGGATCACCGTGAATCGATACCACCAGAGTCGGCGTGGTTTCAATGCGGGTAACGGTCGTGTTAAACGCGAATTGAACCCCCATTTTCTGGGCCGCGTTCTTGAGAAGAAGGGCATATTGGCGGCAGTTTCCCACCTCGTCGTTCGGGAAGTGAATCACGGAACGCAAAGTTTCTGCGACATGCAGGGCGGGTTCAATTTTCTTCGCATCCGCCGGTTGCATTTCCTGAAATGCAACGCCAGCCTCCTTGAGTGCGGCGAGGTGGGGTTGCAGGGTTTTGTGCGCCGCCTCTGAGTGAATCAGGAGCAACTGCCCGGTGCTGCGCTCATATTCAAGTTGCGCGGTGGCGGCAATTTGATGCATCCGGTCCTGGCTGTAGGCATACAGCTGCTGGAGACAGTCGCGGTTGAGCACAAAGGCATCGGATTTGCCTGCCTGGCTCCATTTCCAGAGCCAACGCATATCTTGGCTTGAGATCTTGTGCTTCCATGTCACCTGGCCCAGTGAGCGTAAAAAATGCAGTGCGGAAGTAGCAGGCCATACGGGCATCGACAGGGGAAGCGTGCCACTGGGGGCCACCAGCCCCGCGTTGGCGAAACTGGCGCTTTCGGCGGCGGCGCCGGTTTTTTCAAGCACAGTCACTTCGTGCCCGTCGCAAGCCAGTTCATAGGCCGTAGTAATGCCGATAATCCCGGCGCCAATGACGGCGATCTTCATGGAAACCTTAAATTCTGGGGAGCTGTAGCCGAAGCGGGCATTATAGGGAGCCCAGGGTGTGATTTCCCCTGTCGTGCTATACTTTCAAGGCTTTGCATAGTGTGCCTTTGGCGCCTGCAATTCAATCGCAAACCGGTCCTGCCAAGGTGTTGCCAGATCGAAAAGGAAATTCTTTTTGATCGGGCAAAAAGCGGACCGGATTTTAGACCTAACCTTTGGAGTAATTTATGGCAGTAACAATGCGCGAGATGCTGGAAGCCGGCGTCCATTTTGGACACCAAACCCGCTTCTGGAACCCCAAGATGGCCCCGTTCATTTTTGGTCATCGCAACAAAATTCACATCATCAACCTGGAAAAATCGCTCCCGATGTTCCAGGATGCGGCCAAGTTCGTTCGCCAGTTGTCCGCAAAGCGCGGCACCATTCTGATGGTGGGTACCAAGCGCCAAGCTCGCGAGACGGTAGCTGCTGAGGCGCAACGCGCCGGCGTGCCTTTCGTGGATCAGCGTTGGTTGGGCGGCATGTTGACCAACTTCAAGACCGTTAAGACATCGATCAAGCGTTTGAAGGAAATGAAGGTTCAGCAGGAAGCCGGCCTGGACAGCATGAGCAAGAAGGAGCAGCTGATGTTTGCTCGCGAACTGGCGAAGCTGGAAAAAGACATCGGCGGCATTCAGGATATGGCTGCTTTGCCAGACGCGATCTTTGTTATCGACGTTGGCTACCACAAGATTGCCATTGCTGAAGCACGCAAGCTGGGTATCCCACTGATTGGTGTGGTCGATTCCAACCACTCCCCAGAGGGCATTGATTACGTGATCCCCGGTAACGACGATTCGGCCAAGGCCGTGACGTTGTATGCCCGCGGCATTGCGGACGCCATTCTGGAAGGTCGCGCCAATGCTGTGGACGATGTCGTTAAGGCGGTTGCCGCTGAGAGCGAAGACGAGTTCGTTGAGGTGAATGAAGCCTCTGCTTGAGGTTTTTTCGCCCGGAAAAGGGGGCTTCGTGGCCCCTTTTTTTTAGCCTTTACTAAACTATTGAATTGATGACGGAGAAATAAGATGGCTGCAATTACCGCAAGCATGGTTGCTGAACTGCGTGGAAAAACCGACGCGCCGATGATGGAGTGCAAGAAGGCACTGACGGAAGCCGATGGCGACATGGTGAAAGCAGAAGAGTTGTTGCGTGTGAAGCTGGGTAGCAAGGCTGGCAAGGCTGCTGCGCGTATCACTGCCGAAGGCGTGGTGGCGACTTCCATGGATGGCACGGTGGGTTCCATGATTGAAGTCAATTGTGAAACCGATTTTGTGACCAAGAACGACAGCTTTTTGGCGCTGGCCAATGCGGCGGCGGCTTTGGTTGCCAAGCACAATCCGGTTGATGTGGCTGCGCTGAGTGCACTTGCATATGCCCAGGATGGCTTTGGTCCCACGCTGGAAGATGTCCGCAAGGGGCTGATCGGCAAAATTGGCGAGAACATGACGTTCCGTCGTTTCAAGCGTTTTGCGTCGGGCGCCAAGCTGGCTTCCTACCTGCATGGCACGCGTATTGGCGTGGTCGTGGAGTTCGAGGGTGATGATGTTGCCGCCAAGGATGTGGCGATGCACGTCGCCGCCATGAAACCCGTAGCGCTGTCCAGCGCCGATGTTCCTGCCGAACTGGTGGAGCGTGAGCGTTCGGTCGCGGCTGCAAAGGCGGCAGAAGATGCGGCCGTTGCCACGGCGGCCGGCAAGCCCGTTCAGTCTGCTGACATTGTTGCCAAGCGTATTGAGGGCGGAGTGCAGAAGTACCTGAAGGAAGTCTCTCTCTTTAACCAGCCGTTTGTGAAAAATGACAAGCAAACCGTTGAGCAAATGCTCAAGGCTGTTGGTACCACCGTGAAGGGCTTCACCCTGTATGTGGTGGGTGAGGGCATCGAGAAGAAAGTTGACGATTTCGCTGCAGAAGTCGCCGCCCAGGTTGCTGCTGCCAAGCAACCAGCTTGATTGCAGGCAAACCAGAAAGATCCGCATCCACCTATGAACCATCGGGAGTCACCCATGCACCAAGATAAACCCGCATACAAGCGAATTTTGCTGAAGTTGTCGGGCGAGGCTTTGATGGGTGATGACCAGTTCGGCATCAACCGTGACACGATCGTGCGCATGGTTGATGAAATCGCTGAGGTTACCCGCCTGGGTGTGGAGGTTGCGGTGGTTATTGGCGGTGGCAATATTTTCCGTGGCGTTGCCGGCGGCTCCGTCGGCATGGACCGGGCCACCGCCGATTACATGGGGATGCTGGCGACGGTCATGAATGCGCTGGCTTTGGGCGATACCATGAAC
>JBAQKO010000012.1:0-3137 GCA_049301075.1 Rhodoferax sp. | reverse complement strand
GAGCGAACCCGACGGCCGCAACCGCTGGGGCAGCGGCCCCCAGTTCGAAGTCCACATGCAGGACGGCCAGACCATGCACCTGCATTTGCCGCGCCCGCCCCAGTCGTCCTGGCGCGCACCGTTCGGTTTCTTCTGGACCCTGGGACTGGTGGCCGTGGCCGTGGCGCTGGCCACCTACCCCATCGTGCGCCGGCTGACGCGCCGCCTGGAAGCACTGCAACACAGCGTGGAGCAGTGGGGGGACGGCAACCTGAGCGTGCGTGTACCGGTGGGCGGCGATGACGAAATCGGGTTTCTGGCCTCGCGTTTCAACCACGCGGCGCAGCAGATCGAAACCCTGGTCAATGCCCGCGATGCCCTGCTGGCGTCGCAAAAATCCCTGCTGGCCAATGCCTCGCACGAGCTGCGCTCCCCCCTGACGCGCATCCGCATGGGGCTGGAGTTCCTGGGCAGCACCCCCAACGCGCAGGCAAAAGACGAAATCTCGCGCAACATCGCCGAGCTCGACCAGCTGATCGATGAGATCCTGCTGGCCAGCCGGCTGGATGCCAAGGAGGCGGACCTGGGCACCGTGGAACCGGTGGACATGCTGGGCCTCGCGGCCGAGGAATGCGCACGCAGTGGCGCCACCCTGGAAGCCAGCACCGCCAACACGCCCCTGCTGGTGCCCGGCGTGAACAAGCTGCTGCGCCGCGCCCTGCGCAATCTGCTGGAAAATGCGCACCGCTATACCGCCGGTGAGGTAACGGTGCGCCTGACACAGGAGGGCCAGCAGGCCGTCATCCAGGTGTGTGACCAGGGTCCAGGCGTGCCGACTGCCTTGCAGGAACGTATTTTTGAACCCTTCTACCGGCTGCCTGGCGCCTCGGAACGCGATGGCGGCGTGGGCCTGGGGCTGGCGCTGGTGAAATCCATTGCCCAGCGCCACGGCGGATCGGTCAGCTGTCACAACCAGGAGCCGGAAGGGGCCTGCTTTGAGATCCGACTGCCCATGCAAACCGCCTGAATGACCGGTTTCACGCTTCTCGCTGCCTTTTTTTGACCGTTTGGACGGTTTTTTCCGAAAAATGGCTGCAAATTCACCCGAATGGGGGATACCGCAAACGCTGCAGACCCCCTAAAGTTGCAACCACTGCTGTCACAGTTCAAAAGAATCGAAGTCCGGTCAGCCAATAGGTCGGCTTCTCACGGTTCCAACGACGTCCCTCTCGGGGGACTTTTACAAAGCCACCCTCGGGTGGCTTTTTTTTGTCGGGGGCTTGCGGATTCACAACGCACCACCCGGGCCATTCACAACAATGGCCGCCATGTCCAACTTCTGGAAACTTCTGCGCCGCCTGTTTCAGGCACTCCACGACCCCATCACCCAACGAATCGGTTGGGGGCTGCTGCTGCTCTTGCTGGTGCTGGGCGTGTATTGGGGGCAGTTGCTCGACGGCCACCGGACACAACGGCAGGACCTGGAACAGCAGACCCGGTTGCGGGCCGGGCAGATGGCCAAATCCCTCGCCCTGCAGGTGGAAACCCTGTTCTCGGGACTCGACTTCGCCGCCCAGAACCTAGTGGCGCAATACCAGGAACGCGACGCCAGCGGTTTTACCCTGGCCGTCCAGACCGCGCTGCAGGCCTACCCCAAGGGGGCCATCCTGCAGATTGCCGTTGCCGACCGGGAGGGCCGGGTGGTGTACTCCAGCCTGCGCCCCCCAGCGTCCCGCGCCCCCCTGCCGTCCATCCAGGACCGGGAACATTTCCGCGTTCACGCGCAAAACCGCCATGCGGGCCTGTACATCAGCCGCCCCCTGTTGGGCCGTGTGTCCGGGCAATGGGCCATCCAGCTGTCGCGTGCCATGCGGGTCGGCGACGCATTTGCCGGCGTGGTCGTGGTGTCGGTATCCCCAGCCTACCTCTCGGGATTTTTCCAGGACATTCTGGACCAGCCCCGCGACGTGATCCTGCTGTTGCGCGATGACGGCGCCTACCTGGCCCGCTCCCGGGACGAAGCAGCCGTCCTGGGCACGTCGGACCTCCCGCAACGCGAATTCCTGCTCGACCCGGCCAAAACCCATGGTGCCTACGAAACCGTGGCGGCGGTGGACGGCGTGGAACGCTATTACGCCTGGAGCCGCGTGGGCCCGTTTCCGGCCGTGGTGAGCGTGGGTCTGGACAAGGCGGCCGCACTTGACCCCCTGGTTCCCGCCGTGCGCTCCAGCCTGTTGCGCAATGGCTTCAGCAGCGCCCTGATCCTGGTCGGTGCCCTGGTCATTGCTTGGCTGACCTGGCAGAAGCACCGGACGCAGGCGCTGCTGGAAGCCGGCGAAGAACGCTTGCGCAAGCTGGTGGCCCAGGTACCCGGGGCGCTGTTCCAGTTCCGGGTGAACCCGGACGGCAGCTCGCTCTTTCCCTACATGAGCCCGGGCATCTATGGCCTGCACCGCGTGTCACCGGCCGAGGTGGGACTCAACGGCAAGGCCGCACTGCAGCTGCTGCATCCGCAGGATGCGCAGCGCGTGCGCGACGAGGTCCTCACGGCCACCGCGCAACTGACGGCCTGGGACAGCCAGTACCGCGTGCGTTTGACCGATGGCGTCGTACGCTGGCTGCACGGCTCAGCCAACCCGGAGCGCGAACCCGATGGCAGCGTGCTGTGGCATGGCTACATCCATGACGTGACGCAGGAACGGGCCATCCAGGAAGCCCTGCATGCCAGCGAAGAGCGCCTGCGCCTCACGATGCGCGCCACCCACGACGGCCTGTGGGAATGGGACCTGACCACGCACCGCATGCAGTGGGACCGGCGCTGCTGCGAGATGCTGGGCTACACGGACGCCTCCATGACGCTGGACGAGGACACCGTGCGGCAATGGATTCATCCCGGCGACCGGGATCGCTACCAGCACCACCTGGACGCGCATTTGCAGCACGGCAAGGACTACCGCTGCGAATTCCGCCTGCGCACGACCACAGGGGACTGGCTGTGGGTCGAGTCGCGGGGCGATGTCACGGACATGGTGGAGGGGCGCCCCGTGCAGATGATGGGCACCCACTCCGACATCAGCCAGCGCGTGGCACAAACCCAGCTGCGCCGTGCCCTGCTGGACGAGAGCGCAGCGGCCATCATCCTGACCACACCCCAGCGC
>JBAQKO010000011.1:0-1859 GCA_049301075.1 Rhodoferax sp. | reverse complement strand
ACATCGACACGCTGGAGGATTTGCACCGGGTCCGCTCGCTCTGGGACGCCCGGCAAGCCTGACGGCGGGAGTGAGCACTTCGTACCCCGTTGGTAACCGGGGGCATTCCCAGAGCGGGGTTTCCCAGTTACCATCCAATATGTAATTTTGTTACATACCACCATGTCCAACCTGTCACCCCTCCATCCGGTCGTGGAAGCGGTCACCCGCCGCATCCGCGAGCGCAGTGCCCCCGCCCGCAGTGCCTACCTCGCCCGTCTGGACGCCGCCGCAAACCGCCCGCCGGGCGCGCAGCGCATGGGCTGTGCCAACGTGGCCCATGCTTTTGCCGCCATGCCCGATGGCGACAAGGCCCGCGCCACATCCATTGACAAGTTCCAGGTGGTGGTGGAACGCGGTGCCAACATCGGCATCGTTACGGCGTTCAACGACATGCTCTCGGCCCACGCGCCGCTGCAGACCTACCCCGACCTCATCAAGACCGAGGCCCGTCGCCTGGGCGCCACGGCGCAGGTGGCCGGTGGTGTGCCCGCCATGTGCGATGGCGTGACCCAGGGCACCGCCGGCATGGAGCTGAGCCTGTTTTCACGCGACACCATCGCCATGGCCACCGCCGTGGCCTTGAGCCACGACGTGTTCGATGCCGCGCTGATGCTGGGCGTGTGCGACAAGATCGTGCCCGGCCTGCTGATTGGCGCGCTGCATTTTGGCCACCTGCCCACCGTGTTCGTGCCGGCGGGGCCCATGACATCGGGCCTGTCCAACGGCGAGAAAAGCAAGGTGCGCGAACAGGCGGCGCAAGGGCTGGTGGGGCGGGCCGAGCTGCTGGCGGCCGAGTCGGCGGCCTACCACGCCCCGGGCACCTGCACCTTCTACGGTACTGCCAACAGCAACCAGATGCTGCTGGAGGCCATGGGCCTGCACGTGCCGGGCACGGCCTTCATCAACCCCGGTGCCGAGGTGCGCGACGAGCTCACACGCGAAGCGTTGCGCACGGTTCTGGGCATCACCAAGGCGAAGCGTTTTGCCCCCATCGGACGGGTGGTGGACGAACGCTGCATCGTCAATGCCATGGTGGCGTTGCTGGCCACCGGCGGCTCCACCAACCACCTGATCCACTGGGTGGCGGTAGCGCGCGCGGCGGGCATCACCATCGACTGGGACGATTTTTCCGCCTTGTCGGACGTGGTGCCGCTGCTGACCCATGTCTACCCCAACGGCAGCGCCGACGTGAACCAGTTTCAGGCCGCTGGCGGCCCGGGCTTTGTGATCCGTGAGCTGCTGGACGCCGGTTTTCTGCACCCCGACGTGCTGACGGTGCGCGCCGGCGGCTTGCGCGAATACACCGCCATTCCCGATGCACACCCGGAAAACGGCGTGCTGCGTTGGCATGACGCCGGTGCCAGCCAGGACCTGTCTGTGGTGCGGCCGGTCAGCGCGCCGTTCAGCGCCCACGGCGGCTTGAAGCTGTTGCGCGGCAATCTGGGGCGCAGCGTGATCAAGGTGTCGGCCGTGCCCGATGACCGCCATGTGATTGAGGCCCCGTGCCGCGTGTTCGATTCGCAGGAAGCCCTGCACCAGGCGTTCAACGCCAACGAACTCAACCAGGATGTGATTTGCGTGGTGCGCTGGCAGGGCCCGCAAGCCAATGGCATGCCCGAATTGCACAAGCTCACGCCGCCGCTGGCCGTGCTGCAGGGCAAGGGTTACCGGGTGGCGCTGGTCACCGACGGCCGCATGAGCGGCGCGTCGGGCAAGGTGCCGGCGGCCATCCACGTTTCGCCCGAAGCCGCTGCCGGCGGCCCCTTGTCCAAGGTGCGCAACGGCGACCGCCTGCGCTTGGACGCCGATGCCGGCAC
>JBAQKO010000010.1:0-8798 GCA_049301075.1 Rhodoferax sp. | reverse complement strand
TCAGGCCCTCCAGCGGCACCTCCCGCCAGTTCAGCGTCGGGCTGCAGCCCGCCAGGGCCAGGGCCGCTACGACCAGGAGTCCATGCGGCCTCATCGCAGCGCGCCAAAAACCTTGCTCACGATGGCACTGCCGTAACCCACCGGGTTTTGCCGGATTTTCTTCTCTTCTTCCGAAATCATGAAATACAGGCCGTCCAGCGTCTTGCCGGTGACGTACTGCTGGATATTGGCGTCTTCTTTCTTCAGCAACCCCAACTCGGATGCCTTGCCGGCAACCTGGTTGTACTTGTCCGCCAAGCCCACCTTGGCCGTGGCGCGGGTCACCACCGGCAGAAACTGCACCGCCAGGTCCGGGCGGGTCTTGGAGGCGAAGAAATTGGTTACGGCGGTTTCGCCTCCGCTCAGGATGCCTTTGGCATCGGTTACCGTCATGGTCTGCACCGCCTTGAGCAGCAGGTCCTTGGCCATGGGCACGGCGGCCTCGGCGCCCCGGTTCATGGCCGTGATCAGTTCATCCACCCGGCCCGCCTGGCCAAAGGTGCGCAACAGATTGGCCGCATCGTTGAGGTAGCCAGGCAAAGGAATGCGAACTTTTTCATTTCCCAGGAATCCATCCTGTACGCCCAGCAAACCAATGGCCGATAGGGCGCCTTTTTCCAGCGCGGTTTTTAGGCCCTTGGAGGCGTCGGCGTTGCTGATGTCGGCCAGCGTCAGGGCGTGGGCCTGTTGCAGCGCGGTCATCCCCAGTACGGCCAGCGCGGACATTGAAATGGAATTAAACTGACGACGATCCATGGATAGCACCTCTGTATGAAACGAAACCTCGTTATTGCCGCCATCGTAGCGTCTTGCGCCGTTGTGGCGGGCGCTTATTTGTGGAACGACAGCACGGCCGCACCGGCGTCCACCTTCGTCCTGCTGGATGGTTCCCAAAAGCATACCGCGGACCTCAAGGGTCGGGTGACGCTGGTGAATTTCTGGGCCACCAGTTGCGTGACTTGCGTCGCCGAGATGCCGCAACTCATTGCCACCCACGACAAGTACAAGAACCAGGGTTTTGACACGCTGGCGGTTGCCATGCAATACGACCCGCCCAGCTACGTAGTCAATTACGTCCAAACCCGCAAGCTGCCCTTCCAGGTCGCACTGGACAACACCGGTGCGCTGGCCAAGTCCTGGGGAGATGTCCAGCTCACGCCCACCACCTACCTGGTGAACAAGCGCGGCCAGATCGTCAAGCGCTACGTGGGCGAACCCAACTTTGCCGAATTGCACCAGCTCATCGAGAAGCTGCTGGCCGAAGGCTGACCCTCACGGCGGCGGCCAGCGGACTCGTCGGTAATATTCTTTATGATCCTCCCCTGACAACGGCTTGCCCGTGGGAGATACATGTTGTTCAAGGTAAGGGTGTGGGATCTGCCGACACGGCTGTTCCACTGGAGCTTGGTCCTGTGCTTTGCCGGACTGCTGGCCACCGCAGAGGTGGCGGGCAACGCCATGGTCTGGCATTTTCGTCTGGGCTACACCGCCCTGAGCCTGCTGCTGTTCCGGCTGATCTGGGGCGTACTGGGTGGCCGTTGGTCGCGTTTCAGCGCCTTTGGGCTGGCACCAGCCACCCTCCGGCGCTACATCCGGGGCGATCAGACGGCGGGCCTGACCGTGGGCCACAACCCGCTGGGCTCCGTAGCGGTGCTGGCCCTGCTGCTCTGTACGCTGCTGCAGGCAGCGGCCGGCCTGTTCAGTGCCGATGAAACCGCCACTACGGTCGGGCCACTGGCCAAAATGGTATCGGCCACCTGGGTGCAGGCCGCAACGGTTTACCACACGCAAATCGGCAAGATCATTCTGATTGTGCTGGTGCAATTGCACATTGCCGCCATTGTCTTTCACCGCATCCGCCGGGGCGAGAATCTGATGCTGCCCATGCTGACCGGCGACAAGCAACTGGCCGAACCGTTTGAAGCGGCCCGCGATGACGTCTGGTCCCAGATACGAGCGCTTGGCGTGCTGGCGTGTTGTGCGGCGGCCGTCGTGGGTCTGGTGCGCTGGACCCACTGAAAGGTATCAAAACACATGCGCACAACTACGCCTCATATCGAACTGCTGGCGCCGGCGTCGGCCGCTGAGCTGACCCAGGTCCGTACCCTGTTCACGGAATACGCCAGCACCCTGACGGTCGACCTGTGTTTCCAGAATTTTGCCGAGGAACTGCAGGGCCTGCCGGGCGAATACCGCGCACCACGGGGCGCGCTGCTGGCCGCCACCGTCAATGGCCAATATGCGGGTTGCTGCGCCATGCGCCCGCTGGACACCGCAGACTACCCCAACGCCTGCGAGATGAAGCGGCTATTCGTCCGCCCGGCAGTCCGTGGCCTGGGTCTGGGCCGTCTGCTGGCCGAGGGCATCCTGGACGCAGCCCGTCTGGCGGGCTACAGCTGTGTTCTGCTCGACACCCTGGATGACATGGAATCGGCCCGCGCGCTCTACCAGGAACTCGGTTTCGAGGAAATTCCGCCGTACTACTTCAACCCGATCGCGGGCGCCCACTACCTCAAGGCGGATCTGTAGGCGCAACCGCTTGCGCAGCGCAAGGCCAGGCCCGCCCGGCACTCAGGCGTTGCGGGCTTGTGCCAGCAAAGTGGCGGCGTCGCTCACGGCAAACTGGCCCGGGCCCTCAACATTGAGCTGCACCACTTTTCCGTTCTTGACCAGCATGGAGTAGCGGTTGCTGCGCAGGCCCATGCCCTTGGCCGTCAAATCCAGCGTCAAGCCGGTAGCCTGCGCAAAGGCAGCACTGCCGTCGGCCAGCATGCGCACGGCGCCACCGGTTTTCTGGTCGCGCGCCCAGGCGCCCATCACAAAGGCATCGTTGACGCTCACGCACCAGATTTCGTCAACGCCTGCGGCCTTGAACGCAGCGGCGTTTTCCACGTAGCCGGGAACATGCTTGGCGGAGCAGGTCGGCGTGAAAGCCCCAGGCAAACCAAACAGGGCAATGGTCTTGCCGGCCGTGGCCTGGGCGACATCCACCGGGTTCGGCCCGATGCTGCAGCCGTTGCCTTCCACTTCAACGTATTCCATCAACGTTGCTGCGGGAAGGGTGTCACCTACTTTGATCATGTTTGCTCCAGGTTATTCGCTTCCACAAATGAAAACGGCTCACAATTGTGAGCCGTTTTCTGCAGACCTGCGGTCCTGAAGGTCGAAACCCTTAGACGGCAGCAGCCTTCTCGACCAAACGGGTCGCAACCCAGTTCTTGGTCTTGGAAATAGGCCGGCTCTCGGTGATTTCGATGATGTCACCCAACTTGTACTCGCCCTTTTCGTCATGGGCGTGGTACTTGCTGGATTTCCCAACGATCTTGCCGTAGAGCTCGTGCTTCACACGACGCTCGATCAGCACAGTCACCGTCTTCGCACGTTTGTCGCTGACCACCTTGCCAATCAAGGTGCGCTTGAGGGATTTTTTAGCTTCCGTCATTTATCGCTCCTTATTTGGCGGATTTTTCAGCGCTTTGCTTCTCGACAAGAATGGTCTTGGCGCGAGCAATATCGCGGCGCGCAGAGCGCAGCGTAGCGGTGTTGTTGAGTTGTTGCGTGGCCTTTTGCATACGCAGACCAAAGTGGGCCTTTTGCAAGGCTTTGACTTCGGATTCCAGACCAGCAACGTCTTTTTGGCGCAGTTCAGCAGCTTTCATTTCTTTCATCTCCTGATTACTGGCCGATCATGCGGGCAACGAAAGTGGTCCGCAGAGGCAGCTTGGCAGCCGCCAGACGGAACGCTTCACGAGCCAGCTCTTCGGGCACGCCAACGATTTCAAACACGATTTTTCCGGGCTGAATTTCAGCCACGTAGTACTCGGGATTGCCTTTACCGTTACCCATACGCACTTCAGCAGGCTTCTGGGAAATCGGCTTGTCGGGAAACACGCGAATCCAGATACGGCCACCACGCTTCACGTGACGGGAAATGGCACGGCGTGCCGCTTCGATCTGGCGCGCGGTCAAACGACCACGGTCTGTACATTTCAGGCCAAAATCACCAAAAGCGACCGAGCTGCCTCGGGTCGCGATGCCGGTGTTACGGCCTTTCTGCTCTTTGCGGTACTTGCGGCGAGCGGGTTGCAACATAATTATTCTCCTTTGCCGTCAGCTGCTGCAGCTGGCGCGGCGACTTTGCGTACGCGCTTAACGGCGGGTTTGGTGGCATCAGCAACGGCTGCCTCGGAAGGCTTGTCGCTGCCGTCAGCCGGAGCCGCATTGGTCCCAGCCGGGCGACGTGCGCCACGCGGTGCGGGGCGGTCGGAACCGGGGCGGGCACCGCGGTCATCGCGGCGGGGGCCACGTGGGCGGCGCTCTTCGTCAGCACGGGGCTCAACGGCGGCCGGCAGGTCATTGCGACCCAGCGTATCACCCTTGTAGACCCACACCTTAACACCAATGATGCCGTAGGTGGTGCTGGCTTCAGAGGTTCCGTAGTCAATGTCGGCACGCAGGGTGTGGAGTGGCACGCGACCTTCGCGATACCACTCGCAACGGGCAATTTCAATGCCGTTGAGACGACCCGACGACATGATCTTGATGCCCAGGGCACCCAGACGCATGGCGTTCTGCATGGCGCGCTTCATGGCACGGCGGAACATGATCCGCTTTTCCAATTGCTGCGTGATGCTGTCGGCGATCAACTTGGCATCGATTTCGGGCTTGCGCACTTCTTCGATGTTGACGGCAACGGGCACGCCCAGTTGCTTGCTCAAGTCACGCTTGAGGTCCTCGATGTCCTCGCCTTTTTTACCGATCACGACACCCGGACGAGCCGAGAAAATCGTGATGCGGGCGTTCTTGGCGGGGCGCTCGATCAAGACGCGCGACACGGAAGCATTTTTCAGCTTCTTCTTGAGGTATTCGCGAACCTTGATGTCTTCGGCCAGCATACCGGCGAAGTCACTGTTGCTGGCGTACCAGCGCGACGACCAGTTACGGCTGATCGCCAAGCGAAAGCCGGTTGGGTGGATTTTTTGTCCCATATCTTCCTGGCCTCTTTCAGTTACCAACCGTCACGTACACATGGCACGTGGGTTTTCTGATTTGATTTCCGCGACCTTTGGCGCGGGCCGTGAAGCGGCGCAGCGAGGCACCTTGCTCGACGTAGATGGTTTTCACCTTCAACTCGTCGATGTCGGCACCGTCATTGTGCTCAGCATTGGCAATGGCGGACTCCAGAACCTTCTTGATGATCACAGCAGCTTTTTTCTGCGTGAACTGCAAGATGTTCAAGGCTTGATCCACCTTCTTGCCGCGGATCAGATCCGCGACCAAGCGGCCTTTATCGACCGACAAACGAACGCCACGAAGGGTTGCACGTGTTTCCATGGTCACCTCCTTATTTCTTCTGGACTTTTTTGTCCGCCGGGTGACCCTTGAAAGTACGGGTCAGAGCGAACTCACCCAACTTGTGGCCAACCATTTGATCGGTGATATAGACCGGAACGTGCTGCTTGCCGTTGTGCACGGCAATGGTCAAGCCGATGAACTCGGGCAGGATCATGGAGCGACGCGACCAGGTCTTAATCGGCTTCTTGTCCTTGGTTGCCACGGCCTTTTCGGTCTTGGCTACCAAATGATGGTCAACAAAGGGACCTTTTTTGAGAGAGCGAGTCATTTACGTTCCCCTTACTTCTTGCGACGCGACACGATCATGACCTGCGTGCGCTTGTTGTTACGGGTACGGTAACCCTTGGTCAGATTACCCCAAGGATCGACTGCATGACGGCCTTCACCGGTCTTGCCTTCGCCACCACCGTGCGGGTGGTCAACGGGGTTCATCACCACACCGCGAACGGTCGGGCGAATACCCATCCAGCGTTTCACACCGGCTTTACCGAGTTGACGCAGGCTGTGCTCTTCATTGGCCACTTGGCCCAGGGTTGCGCGGCAGTCGATGTGGATCTTGCGAACTTCGCCAGAACGCACACGGACTTGAGCGTAGGTGCCTTCACGGGCCAGCAGCGTGGCAGAGGTACCGGCGGACCGGATGATCTGCGCGCCCTTGCCAACCTGCAGCTCAACGCAGTGGATGATCGAACCCACGGGGATGTTGCGGATAGGCAGGGTGTTGCCGACGCGGATAGGCGCCTCGGAACCACTCATGATGCTCGCGCCAACTTCCAGACCACGCGGCGCAATGATGTACGTGCGCTCGCCGTCGGCGTAGCACACCAGAGCGATGTGCGCGGAACGGTTGGGATCGTACTCAATGCGCTCAACCTTGGCGGGGATGCCGTCCTTGATGCGCTTGAAGTCCACCACGCGGTAGTGGTGCTTGTGACCACCACCCTTGTGGCGGGTCGTGATGTGACCGTTGTTGTTACGGCCTGCATGCTGGAATTGTGGCTCCAGCAAAGCAGCGTGGGGGGCACCCTTGTGCAGGTGGTCCCGCGAAATCTTCACCACGCCACGACGGCCTGGGGAAGTTGGTTTCATTTTAATAACAGCCATGATTACGCAGCCTCCCCGCCGAGGTTCAGCTCTTGGCCAGGCTTGAGCGTCACATATGCCTTGCGGACATTGTCGCGACGACCAACCGACTTGCCAAAACGCTTGGTCTTGCCTTTGGTGTTCATTACGGACACACCCTTGACTTCGACCTTGAACATCAATTCCACAGCGGCTTTGATTTCATACTTGGTGGCGTCTTGCAACACCTTGAAGGTCACGGCATTGCTCTTTTCAGCAACCAGGGTGGCCTTTTCGGACACGATGGGAGCGACCAGAACCTGCATCAGGCGGCCTTCGTCAAACTTGCTCAGATTAGGACCGTGGCTCATGCGAACATCTCCTTGAGTTTGTCCATGGCAGCCTTGGTAACCAACACCTTGCGGTAGTGCACCAGCGACAGCGGATCAGCGTAGCGGGGCTCAACCACCAGGATGTTCACCAGGTTGCGCGAAGCCAGGTACAGATTCTCGTCAACCTCGTCGGCGATCACGAGCACCGACTCCAGGTTCATCGCCTTGAACTTCGCAGCCAATGGCTTTGTCTTGGGGGAATCCACCTTGAGGGAATCAACCACAGCCAGGCGGCCTTCACGGGCCAGCTGGGAGAAGATGGAGGCCATACCGGCGCGGTACATCTTCTTGTTGATCTTCTGGGCGAAGTTTTCATCCGGCATATTCGGGAAAATACGGCCGCCTCCGCGCCACAGTGGCGAGGAAGTCATACCGGCACGGGCGCGGCCCGTTCCCTTTTGCTTGAATGGCTTCTTGGTCGAGTGATGGACCTGTTCGCGGTCTTTCTGGGCGCGGGTGCCTTGACGGGCATTGGCCTGGAAAGCAACCACAACCTGGTGCACCAGATCTTCGTTGTATGCGCGACCAAACACGGTCTCAGGCGCTTCGTACTTGGAAGTGGCCTGGCCTTGGTCATTCAGGAGTTCGAGCTGCATCAGTTCGCTCCTTTCGCGGCGGCGGATTTGGCTTTGACAGCGGGACGGACGGTTACAAAACCGCCAGCCGATCCAGGGATAGCACCCTTGATCAACAGCAGTTGACGCGCTTCGTCAATGCGGAAGACATCCAGATTCTGGGTGGTGACGGTGGCGTCGCCCAGGTGACCTGTCATGCGCTTACCGGGGAACACGCGACCGGGATCCTGCGCCATACCGATAGAGCCGGGCACGTTGTGCGAACGGCTGTTACCGTGCGACGCGCGCTGCGAGCTCATGTTGTGACGCTTGATGGTACCGGCGTAGCCCTTACCGATGGAAGTGCCTTGCACGTCCACCTTCTGGCCCACGGCAAACACGTCAGCAACCGGCACAGTGGCGCCAGCAGCGTATTTGGCCGCCTTGTCAGCGGGTACACGGAATTCCTGGATGATTTCACCGGCTTCAACGCCTGCTTTCGCAAGGTGGCCAGCAATGGGCTTGGTCACGCGCGAAGCTTTGCGCGAACCGAACGTTACCTGCAAGGCAACATAGCCGTCGTTCTCCTGGGTTTTCACCTGTGTCACACGGTTGTTGGACACATCTACCACCGTAACAGGAACTGCATCCCCGTCGTCGGTGAATAGGCGCATCATGCCAACCTTGCGACCCAGCAACCCTAAGTGATTGCTAAGACTCATTGTTTTCTCCGTAACTCTCGCCGTTGCAACTTCAATTGGCTGCACCGTTTTTGCGCGAAAGACTGTTAATAAAACCCCCATGCACATGCGCAAGCATATGCAAGGAAGCCTGCGAGTATAGCGCGGGCCTGCGGTATACGCAAGCCCTGGCGCCCACTCTACTGACAGACAGCCTCGAACCCACAGGGGGCCGGGCCATCAACCAACACTTATTGCAGCTTGATTTCGACGTCCACGCCTGCAGGCAGGTCGAGCTTCATCAGGGCGTCAACGGTTTTGTCCGTAGGATCCACGATGTCCATCAGACGCTGGTGCGTACGGATTTCAAACTGGTCGCGACTGGCCTTGTTCACGTGGGGTGAACGCAGGATGTCGAAACGCTTCATGCGGGTAGGCAAAGGCACTGGGCCCTTGACAATCGCACCGGTCCGCTTGGCGGTGTCCACAATTTCAGCCGCCGACTGGTCGATCAGCTTGTAGTCAAACGCCTTCAGGCGGATGCGAATCTTTTGCTTGGTAGCCATGGTCGTTCCTTGAAAGGTGCGGATTACGCAATGATCTTGGCAACCACACCGGCGCCCACGGTACGACCGCCTTCGCGGATCGCGAAGCGCAGGCCTTCTTCCATGGCGATGGGGTTGATCAGCTTGACGGTGATCGACACGTTATCGCCA
>JBAQKO010000009.1:0-1764 GCA_049301075.1 Rhodoferax sp. | reverse complement strand
GTCCAGCACGGCCGCCAGCACGGTCAGGGCCAGAGCGTCGTCACTGCCCGCGTCGACCCCGGCGCGCTCCAGGCCCTGCGGCATCAGGCTCGGTCCCTTGAACGCCAGCGCCACGTAGGCCTGCTCGGCCGGGGCCTTGAAATCGAGCCGGCGCAGCCCCGCCTGGGCGGGTTCCTCCCGTGGCTTGCGCACAGGCACGGCGCGCGAGGGGATGCGCCCGTAAATCTTCTCGGCCAGGGCATTCACCCGGGCCACGTCCACATCGCCGGCCACCACCACAGCGGCGTTGGCCGGGGTGTACCAGCGCCGGTAGAACGCGCGGGCGTCGTCGGCGGTCAGCGCGTCGAGGTCGCTCATCCAGCCCACCACCGGGCGACGGTAGGGCGAGGCCAGATAGACGGTGGCGTCCAGCGCCTCGTGCAGACGGGCGTGGGGGTTGTCCTCGGTGCGCAGGCGGCGCTCTTCCTTGACCACTTCGAGCTCCTTGGCAAACACGGCGTCGCTCCACTGGTTGTGGGCGAAGCGGTCGGCCTCCAGCCGCATCACCTCTTCCAGGCGCGCGGCAGGAATCTGCTGGTAGTAGCCGGTGCTGTCCTTGCCGGTAAAGGCGTTTTCGCGCCCCCCCAAGGCCGCCACGCGGCGCGAGAAGTCGCCCGCCTTCACGGTGGGTGTGCCCTTGAACATCATGTGCTCCAGCACGTGCGCCACGCCGGAGGTGCCATCCACTTCGTCCATGGAGCCCACCCGCACCCAGACCATGTTGACCGCGGTGGGGGCGCGGTGGTCGGGTTGGACGATGAGCGTCATGCCGTTGGACAGGGTGAACTGCTGCACGGCCGACACCGGCGTGTCGGCCCGCGCCCCGGACACCACGCCCAGGCCTGCCGCCAGCAGCAGCAGGGTCAGCGCCAGGGCACGGAAACGGGAAGAAACGGAGTTTGCGCGGCTCGCCAGGGGCGAGCGGGACAGGGGGAGTGGGTGTTTCATAGAATGGTGTGATTCTAAGAACGCTCCACATGTTCAGTTTTTTCAAAAAAAAATCCCCTTCCCCACCCGCCGCCGCGCCTGCGGCGCCGGCTGCCCCTGCTGGCGCGCCCGCCGGTTCACCCACCGCAGGCGGCTCCCTCATTGGCAGCGCACTGGTTGCCCCCATTGACGTACCGGTACCCAGCGCCGCGCCGCCCGAGCGGCAGAAATGGCTGGACAAGCTCAAGGCCGGACTGGGCAAGACGGCATCCAGCATCTCGGGCGTGTTTGGCGGTTCGCAGATCGACGAGGCCTTGTACGAGGCGCTGGAAGACGCGCTGCTGATGTCCGACGCCGGCGTGGCCGCTACCCAGTACCTGCTGACCGAACTGCGCCGCAAGGCCAAAGAAGGCGGCGTGACGCACCCGGTGGCCCTGAAGAACGTGCTGGTGGCCCTGCTCACCGAATTGCTGCAGCCGCTGGAAAAACCGCTGGTCATTGGCCAGCACCAGCCCACCGTCGTCATGGTGGCGGGCGTCAACGGCGCGGGCAAAACAACCTCCATCGGCAAGCTGACCAAGCACCTGGCCGACCACGGCGCCAGCGTGCTGCTGGCGGCGGCCGACACCTTCCGTGCCGCCGCGCGCGAACAGCTCAGCGTGTGGGCCGACCGCAACCTGGTGGAGATCATCAGCCAGGCCGGTGGCGACCCAGCCGCCGTGAGCTTTGACGCCGTGAGCGCTGGCAAGGCCCGCGGCAAAGACGTGGTGCTGATCGACACCGCCGGGCGTCTGCCCA
>JBAQKO010000008.1:0-19783 GCA_049301075.1 Rhodoferax sp. | reverse complement strand
CTCCTGTGCTCCGACGGCCTGTGGAGCAGCCTGGAAGATTCCGACATCGTCTACCACCTGGGCCAGAAGCCGGTGGCGTCCTCCGTTCCCGATCTGGCCGAGCGCGCGCTGATCAAGGCTGGCTCCCAGAGCGACAACGTCACCGTGATTGCCATGGAGTGGGAGACGCCCGATACGTTCGAGTCCACCCGTGGCAGCATATCGACCGACAGCATTGACGACGGCGTGTTTGCCTCCACCGTGCAGGTAGGCTGGCTCGATTCCGGCGTGGACGATCTGGACGACGACGCCATTGAACGCTCCATTGCCGAAATCAACGAAGCCATCCGGCGCACCGCGTCCCGCAAATCCTGATCCGTGGCGCCGCAGCGCGCCCTCCTGTCCAAGGTTCCTGTATGACTGAATTTGTTCGCAGCGGTACACGTGCCGCCAACCAGCTGCGCCCGGTGCGCATCACCCGCGGTTACACCATCCATGCCGAGGGCTCGGTGCTGATCGAGTTCGGAGATACCCGTGTCCTGTGCACCGCTTCGGTGGAAGAAAAAGTGCCGCCCCACAAGCGCGGAAGTGGCGAGGGTTGGGTCACCGCCGAATACGGCATGCTGCCCCGGGCCACCCACACGCGCAGCGACCGCGAGGCCGCGCGTGGCAAGCAAAGTGGACGCACCCAGGAAATCCAGCGCCTGATCGGCCGCTCCATGCGTGCCGTGTTTGACCTCAAGAAGCTGGGTGAACGCACCATCCAGCTTGACTGCGACGTGCTGCAGGCCGATGGCGGCACCCGCACCGCCGCCATCACCGGTGCCTTCGTGGCCGCGCAGGACGCCGTCAACGGCCTGCTGGCAGCCGGCAAGATCACCGAGTCGCCCATTACCGCCCCGGTGGCGGCCATCTCGGTGGGCATCGTGCAGGGCACACCACTACTGGACCTGGAATACACGGAAGACTCGGCCTGCGACACCGACATGAACGTGGTGATGACCGGTGCCGGGCATTTTGTCGAAGTGCAAGGCACGGCGGAGGGTGCTGCCTTCTCGCGTGCCGAAATGGACAGTCTGCTGGCGCTGGCCGAAAAAGGCATTTCCGAGTTGATGGGCTTGCAGCAGCAGGCGCTATCAAAATAGTAGCTGTCTGCGCAGTATTGACGGAGCTTCAGGCCGTATTTTTATGAAAATTGTTCTCGCCTCCAACAACCCGGGCAAGCTCGCCGAGTTGCAGGCCATGTTCGCCCCGCTGGGTTGCACGCTGGTGCCCCAGGGTGAACTGGGCGTGCCCGAGGCGCCGGAGCCGCACCGCACTTTTGTGGAAAACGCGCTGGACAAGGCGCGCAACGCGGCGCACCATACCGGTCTGCCGGCGCTGGCCGATGACGCTGGCCTGTGCGTGGACGCCTTCAATGGCCTGCCGGGGGTGGACACGGCGTACTACGCCACCCAGTTCGGCTACGAGAAGGGCGATGCCAACAACGTGCGCGCCTTGCTGGAGCAAATGCACGGCATCGACAACCGGCGCGCGGCGCTGGTCAGCACCCTGGTGGCGGTGCGCACCCCGGACGATCCCGAGCCGCTGATTGCGATGGGTCGCGTGGTAGGCCAGATTGCGCGGGAGCCTGCCGGTTCCAACGGGTTCGGTTTTGATCCGGTCATGTGGATTCCCGAGTTCGGACAAACCTTTGCCCAGTTGCCTACTGCGGTCAAGAACGCCAACAGCCATCGCGGGCGTGCCGCCCAGGCCATGGCCGCGCTGATTCGTGAACGCTGGCTGACCACGCCATGATTCCCATCGTTCCGGCGTCATCCGCCGCGGCTCCGGCGGTGGTGCAGGACATCACCCACTACATGCGCCCCGGCACACTGCAACTGGCAGCGCTGCCGCCGCTGTCGTTGTACGTGCACCTGCCCTGGTGCCTGAAGAAATGCCCGTACTGCGACTTCAACTCGCACGAGATGGCGCCGACGGACCTGCCGCAGCAGCGCTACGTGGACGCCCTGATGGCCGATCTGGAGGCGGCCCTGCCGTTGATCTGGGGTCGTGGCATCCACAGCATCTTCATCGGTGGTGGCACGCCCAGCCTGTTTGCCCCCGCCACCATCGACCGCCTGTTGGGTGACATCCGTGCCCGACTGCGCCTGGAGCCGGACTGCGAGATCACGCTGGAAGCCAACCCTGGAACCTTCGAGAAAGACCGCTTTCGCGCCTACCGCCAAGCGGGCGTGACCCGGCTTTCGGTGGGTGTCCAGAGTTTCAACGATGCCCACCTGGCGGCCCTGGGGCGGGTGCACGACCGCGCCCAGGCTCTGGCCGCGGTGGAGGAGGCCGCGCAGGCGTTTGACACGTTCAACCTGGACATCATGTACGCCCTGCCGGGTCAGACGCTGGAGCAGGTGGGGCAGGACATTGCCACGGCCCTGCAGTTCGCGCCACCGCACATTTCCATCTACCACCTCACCATTGAGCCCAACACCTACTTTGCCAAGTTTCCTCCCGCCATTCCGGAAGACGACATGGCCTACGCCATGCTGGACCACATCACGGAATTGACGGGTGTAGCGGGGCTGGAGCGCTATGAGGTGTCGGCCTATGCCAAGAGTGGCCATCGCTGCCGGCATAACCTCAACTACTGGCAGTTTGGCGATTACCTGGGCATTGGCGCCGGTGCCCACAGCAAGCTGAGTTTTGCGCACCGGGTGGTGCGCCAGGTGCGCTTTCGGGAGCCGCGCCTGTACATGGAGCACGCGCTGGCGGGCAACGCGGTGGCACAGGTCGAGGAGGTCAGTCGTGCTGAGCTGCCATTTGAATTCATGCTCAACGCCTTGCGCCTGCGCAACGGATTCGGGCTGCGTGATTTCACCGAGCGCACCGGGCTGGCGGTGACGGCCATCGAAGCCGCTCTGGAGCAGGCGGAGCGCAAAGGCCTGATCGAGCGCGACTTTGCCCGTGTTCGCCCCACGCAACGGGGTTTTGATTTCCTCAGTGACTTGCAGGCGCTTTTCCTGTCCAATGCAGACTGAGCAGCGTGCCGCTGGCACGTGAAAGGGGGTGCGATGTTCTCGGTATACGGCAAGGCGGGGCGCCTGTTTCGGGGCTCCATGGAGGAATTGCGGCATGTGGGGCCGGTGTCCGCAGTCGCCCGCTCGTACGCGGTGCGGCCCATCGGCTTGGACCCCCGTGACCAGAACCCCACCCATTTTTCTGACCCCCACCCCATCATTCCTACCGATGTGGCACACCGCAGCGCGCTGGCCGCCTATGAGCAGACCCGCAAGCCGGATGCGTCGCGGCACCTGCTGACGCGGGTAGACGCCATCATGAGCAGCCCGGTGACCACCATTGCCGACACGTTCACGGTGGAGCAAGCCTGGCAGGTGCTGGCGCAAAACCACCTGGGTCAGGCGCCGGTAGTGGCCCACGACGGCGTGCTGGTGGGCCTGCTTTCACGTGCCGACCTGATGCGCCCGGAGCGATTGCCCGGCCCGGAAAGCCACGCGCTGGTGTGGCGTGCCCTGCTGCTGCAGAATGTTTCGGAGGTGATGTGGACGCCGGTACCCAGCGTGGCTGCCGACACCGACATTCGTCGGGTGGCCCGTGTGCTGCTGGATACCGGCCTGCCTGGTTTGCCCGTGGTGGATGACCATGGGCAGGTGACCGGCTTCGTCTCGCGCTCGGACATCCTGCATGCCGTGGTGGCCGACCCGCCGCTGGATTTGTGGACCTGACGGCCGGGAATCAACCCGGGAGTTACTGGACGTTGGCGTTAGCCAACTGCGCGGTGCGCTCGGTGCCAGGTGCCTGTGCAGTCGTCTGCCAACCGTAACCGTCAACGTGTTTGATGAAGAACGCCAACATGCGCTCCCGGCTGTCATCTGCCGCGGGCCGGTTGAGCCCCACCAGATTGCCCAGATAGCGTTGCGGCACCATTTCCAGGTCAAACGAGTGCGCGGCTTCCGGATACACCTTCACATCCAGCGGCGCACCGGTGGAGCGGGCGTTTTCGCACTCCTGCGGGGGCGTCCAATTGTCCTGTCCACCGCCGAAAACCAGCAGCGGCTTGGCGAGTTCGATGCGGCGGTTGCCAAATGAGCCACACCAAGGGTAGTAGGCCACGACTGCGCGGTAGCCACCATCCTTGGCCTTCATTTCACGCGGTCCGTCGCCCAGAGCCACGTTGATGGCGACGCTGCCGCCGTTGCTCTGGCCCATCAGGAAGATGCCTTTGGGGTTCACGTACTTCAGGGACTGCAGGTATTTCAGGGCATCGTAGGCGTCATAGGTGCGGTAATCCAGTGCATCGACCTGCTTGCTGACGTTTTCGCAGACCTTTCCGCCACCGATGCTGCGGGGACCGAAGCTGTCGAGGTTCAGGACGACAAAACCCTTGCTGACCAAGAAATCGGCATAGGAATTCATGGTGTAGCGAACGGCCGGCTGCCAGCCGCCGCAACCGTGCATCAACACCACGGCAGGAAACGGGCCTTCCCCTGCCGGCTTGGAGATGTCGGCCCGCAGGGTTACATGGTCCGCGTAGTAGGCGCGGCTGGCCTCAAACATCACCTTTTCACCGGCATGGGCCGCTGCGGGCATGAAAAGCGACGGCATGCTCCACAGCGCAACGCTCACCAAGCGCCGCCGGTCTCCCCGCCGTTCCGCAACCGGAGCCCCGGCGGCGGATGTAGCGCCCGCAGACCTTCTTTCGCCCTTGCGTCGGTCGAAAAGAGGCGTCAGCAGCGTAGCCGCCATATGCCATCGGGTTCTGTAGACAGGTTCAGTCATGGTTGCGATTGTTCAAGGAGCCAAGTGGGTTCTTTTCGGTCTTTCCCAACTACCTACCTTCAATATAGGGGCAAATGGGGCCGTTTTCAAGGTTCTTCAAGGGGCGCGCCGACCGGTGTTGCGCGTTGAGTTTTGTCAATTATGGGATGCGCGAAGTGTTTAGTCTTTACCTATACCAACCGTGCATGGTGTGTGTGCGGTTTGTGGACGCGTCCAACGCGGAAGAAGGAATGGGGAATAACGTGGCTGGGAAGAAAAAGAATACGACGGGTACCCAGGCGGTGCGGCCGGCGGATGCGCTGCGTTTTTACGGCGATTCGTTCGTCCTGAATACCGCCTCCGGCATGTTTTACCGACTGAGCCCGACGGCGGACTACCTGCTGCGCGCACGGGAAGCGGGTGCCAAAACGGAAGAGTTCGCCGACCTGATCATGGCGCGCTACGGGGTGGACCACGCCACTGCCGTGCGCGATTCGGAACTGTTGCTGAACCAGTTGACGGCCTTGGGTCTTCTTGATAACGAGCCGGCGAAGTAAAAATCATGAAATTCCAGATCAAAGCCGTCGCCGTCACCGGGCTGCACCGCGGTGAGAATCCGCAACCCGGTGCGTCGGTCATTGCCAGCCTGCGCCGACGCTTCCCGAGTCTGCGACTGATCGGGCTTTCGTACGATCCCATGGAGAGCAGTCTGTTTGGGCAGGGCCCCGACCATCCAGATGCCGCGTACCTGATACCTTTCCCGGGTGCGGGTGCCGCCGCTTTGCAGGAGCGGCTGGACACCATCCGCCAGAAGGAAGACATTGGCTTTGTCATTCCGTGCCTGGATTCGGAGCTTGAGAACTTTACCGCCATCGCGCCGAAGCTGCAGGAGTGGGGCATCGGGTGCATTCTTCCTACGCCGGCATCGTTTGACGCCAGCAGCAAGGCGGGCCTGTACGATTTTTGTCAACGCATCGGCGTGCCGTCGCCGGTGACAAAAGTCGCGAAAACCCCCTGGGAGGTTGAGCAATGCGCGGCGGCAATCGGCTATCCGGTGTACGTCAAAGGCCGCCTGTACAACGCGCACTTGGTCAAGTCCTACGCGGATCTGGCCCTCGCCTATGAAGACATTGTCAATATCTGGGGTTGGCCCCTGATCGTGCAGGAAGCCGTTGCCGGCGAGGAGTACGACGTCACCGGTGTGGGCGACGGCAAGGGCCGCATTGTCAAGAGCTGCACCATTCGCAAGCTGTTGCGGACCGCGCACGGCAAGGGCTATGGCGGCATCGTCGTCGAGAACCCGGAAATTGATGAACTGTCGCAACGCATCATCCACGGGCTGCGGTGGAACGGACCGTTCGAACTGGAGTTTCTCAAGGCAGCGGGCAAGCCCTATGCGCTCATGGAAATCAATCCCCGTTTCCCGGCCTGGATCGATTTTCCCTCCCAGGTGGGCTGCAATCTCCCGGCCTTGCTGATGGACCGTCTGCTGGGCCAGGCGCCCGCACCCCTGAAGACCCCCGTTGCGGGCCAGATGTTCGTCCGCCACTGTGTCGACCTCCTGGGTGACTTTGCCGACTTCGCGGACATGGCCAGCCGTGGTGAGCGCGTACTTCAACCCCTTTCCGCCCCGGCAGGGAGCAAGCCATGAGCAGCGAATACCTACCCCCCAGTGTTGGCGCCGAACTCGGTCGCCAGGCGCTGGATGCCCAGGCCGAGCGCAATTTCTACGCGCGCGGTGCCAACTCGTCCACCTTGCCGGAGATTGACGGTGTTTCGGTAACGGAGCTGATTGCGCAATTCGGCTCGCCGCTGTTTGTCTTTTCCGAGAACAGCCTGCGGGACCACGCCCGCCGCATGCGGGAGGCTTTTCGCAGCCGCTACGACAACACGCAGTTTGCCTGGTCGTACAAGACCAACTACCTGAACGCCATCTGCACGGTCTTTCACCAGGAAGGCTGGATGGCCGAGGTCGTCTCAGATTTCGAGTACCAGAAGGCGCGCAAGCTCGGCATTCCCGGTGGGAACATCATTTTCAACGGACCGTACAAACCCCGCAGCATTCTGGAGCGGGCCATCGGTGACGGAGCCCTGATTCAGATTGACAACTGGGATGAGCTGAGCCTGATCGAAGAGCTCACCCGTCACCTCAGCAAGCCGCTGGATGTTGGCTTGCGCGTCTGGCTGGACGCGGGCATCCGGCCCGTCTGGTCCAAGTTCGGTTTCTCGGTGGAAAACGGGGAAGCCGGGCGTGCCGCCGATCGGGTTGTGCGAAACTCCAAATTGCGGCTGCACACCCTGCACACGCACATCGGGACGTATATCCTTGCCCCCGGCGCCTATGCGGTGGCGGCCGAAAAGCTGCTGGCGTTGCGCGAACAGATCTTTGTCGAGCACCAGCACCTTGTACCCTGCATCAACCTGGGGGGCGGCTTCCCCTCCCACAGCCTGTTGCACGGCATGGAAGGGCCGGCCGAACGGGTGGTTCCCCCGATCGAGGCGTACGCCGATGCCATTGCCGGCGTGTTGAACCGTCTGCCCGCCAAGAAGCGCCCCCAACTGCGTTTTGAAAGCGGGCGCCATCTGGTGGACGATGCCGGCTATCTGTTGACGTCGGTGGTGGCCATCAAGGGGGTGCGTCACCCGGTGGCCATCAACGCGGACCTCACCGGGCGGGATTACAAAGACCAGATGCTGCTGGGCGAGCAGGCGCGGGCGAGCTATGTTCTGGATGCCGGGGTCAACCTGCTCTACACGGCCACCTGGTACCAGATCAATGCCTTGCCGGCACGCGTGGTCAATGCCCCTCCGTCTCCGGTACGGCTCTATGGCCCGTTGTGCATGTCCATCGATGTGGTGCGTTACAGCGTGGACTTGCCCCCGCTGAGCGTGGGCGACGTGGTCACCCTGCATCCGGTGGGCGCCTACAACCTCTCGCAGTCCATGCAGTTCATCTGCTACCGCCCCGCAGTGGTCCTGATTGGTGCCAACGGGAAGCCGGAAATCATCCGTGCGCGTGAGGGGCTGGACGACGTCCAGCGGCCGGAACGGCTACCGGCCCATCTGGGAGGTAAAGCGTAATGGCCGCTGACTCGGTGACCCTGCGCGTTCCGGTATCGACGGGACTGGGGCGGGCATTGGCCCGGGCAGGCGGCGCCTTGCGCAAAAAACTCGATCCTCTGCTAACCCCGTTCGGGCGGGTTCTCGGCGGTATTTTCTATATTCCCGACCCATTGATTGGGCTTCTGCTGTGGATCGCCTTGTTGCGCCAACCGTCCTACGCCGTCTTTGCGCTGGTGGGGCTGGCTACCGGAGCGCTCATCAAGCGCACGTTGCGGATCCACGAAACGCCTATTCTGGGCGGTGGGTTAAAGGCCAATGCCCTGATGGCGGCGATTGTGACGGGCTGGATGACCAGTGGCCAGGGGCTGGCGTGGGGGCCGCGGTTGGGGATGGCCAGCGCCGCGGCGTTGGCCGCCACGCTGGTGTCTGCGGCGTTGCTGCGGGCCTTCGCCAAGAGCGTCTTTCCGCCGCTGCTCTGGGGCTATTGCCTGGTGGCCATCATGCTGTTCAAGGTGTGCCCGCAATGCACGGTAGTTGCGGCCAACACCATGCCCGTCTGGCCCCTGCCGCAGGATGCAACCAGCTGGGGGGAAAGCTTCCTGCGGTCGATGGGGTCGCTGATGTACACGTCCGAAGTCGGCGTCGGCCTGCTGGTATGCCTGGCCATCCTGCTGTGGTCCCGGACGATGTTCCTCAATGGCCTGGCCGGCTGGATCAGCGGGGTCTGCGTGGCGCTTGCGTTCCAGCACATGTCGCTGGTGTATTACTGGCTGCCGGTGTCGTACAACTATTTCATCACCGGCATGGCGTTGGGTTCGGTGGTGTTCCTGCCGGGTCGATTGAGCTTGCTGGTGGCGGTCGTGGGCGGGTGTGCCGCCTCGTTTTTTGCCCTGGTGCTGCAGTACGCGCTGGACTGGTCGGCGATCGCCTATCTGCCGGTTTCCTCCGCGGTGGCGATTTGGGTGGGCGTGGGCGCGTTCACCCGGGACCGGTCCATCGTGCGCCAGAGCTTCGCCTCGGGCATCACGCCGGAAGAACGGTGGTGGCTGGCGGCCTATTGGTACCAGCGGTTTGGGCCGTATTTCTCGCTGCTGGCGGTTCCGGTGTCCGGCGAATTGAAGATCTCGCAGGGGTTCGCGGGCGACCTCAGCCACACGGGGGCCTATTCCCATGCCCTGGACTTCCAGCGTCCTTCGGCGGCGGGTTCCATCTGGGGGGCCAGCGTTCTCTCGCCGGTTTCAGGCATTGTGGAGCGCATCAAGAACACGGTGCCGGACAACGCGATGGGCGAATGCAACTACGCGGACAAATGGGGCAATTTCGTTGTCATTCGCCTGGACAAGGGGGGCTGGGTTCTGGTGGCCCACCTGCAACAGGGAACGGTCGCCGTGGCGCCGGGCGCGCGTGTAGAAACCGGCAACTACCTGGGGTTGGTGGGCAACTCCGGGCGCTCGCCGGTTCCCCATCTGCACCTGCAGTATCAGGATTCGCCCGAGCCGGGCGCGCCTACAGAGGCCTTCCGTCTGGCTAACTACCTGACCACCACACCGCCCGATGCAGCCTTTCTGTCGTGGAACGCTGCCGCGCTTCCCGCTGAGGGCGATGTGGTCATGGCCGCACCGGTGAATGTGCCGGTGTACCAGACGCTGGCCGGCATTGTTCCGGGGTCCGCCGTCTGGATGTTGGAGTCCAAGGGGCGCGTGCCCCGCGCGTACCGGCAGCAGCAGTCCGCGGGCACGTTGCGGGTGGACATCCTGCTGGACGAATTTGGCCAGCGTATTTTTCAGGTGGACGGGAAAGGCAGCCTGGTGTCCCGGCTCGATCCCGATGCCTGGCGCATCACGGAGTTGCGACAGGTGGCCTCACCCTTTCTCAAGCTGCTGGCGCTGGCGGTGCCGTCCATACCGTATGCCGCCAAGGCCGGCATGCACTGGCAGGACCTGGCGCCCACGGTGCCGCGGGGCGGTCTGCTCAGCCCGCTGGTACTCATGCTGGCACCCTACTTTCCGCGCCCGTTTCTCAAGGTGGTGAGCAAATGCCTGCCGGCAACCGTGCATACCAGCCATGTGTTCCAGATTGACAGCCGGATGCAGACGCGTTCATCCGCTCTGCCCTTCAAGGTGACTTGCGAGTTCGCGGTGCTGCGGGGTCCGGTCAAGTTGCAGGCGGATTTTTATGGCGGAAGCCTGGTGTACACCCTGCTGTCCTACGAGCCGGGCAGGGGGGATGGCGGCATAAGGGCCTGAGTAAGGGGCGACGGTATTGCAGGGAGTTTCTGGTGCGGATTGCGTCGGTTGGCGACGGCGGGTTTGCTGTGTTTGTTGTTGATTTTTAAAAGGGGAATGGAAATGAAAATTCTGAAACTGGAAAGAAGCCGAGTCGCTTCGGTGGTGGCGCTGGCCGTGCCCCTGCTGTTGGCAGGATGCGCCGGAAACGTGTTGCGCGTTGCGCCGCACGCGGAGCTCAAAGTCGTTGATCCGGTCTGGACCACGGCCTACATCACGCGAAACCACGGGTATCTCGTCTATGACACCCTGTTCGCCATGGATGAGAATTTTGATGCCAAGCCGCAGATGGTTGACACGTGGACCGTGTCGCCAGACAAGAAGACCTGGACCTTCAAACTGCGCGATGGTCTCAAGTGGCATGACGGCACGGATGTAACAGCAGCGGACTGCATTGCCTCGCTTCAGCGCTGGAGCAAGCGCGATGGTGTGGGGCAGCAACTGTTCCGTGACGTGGAAAGCCTGACCGCCGCCGATGCCAAGACGTTCAGCGTGAACCTGCGGGCACCCCACGGGGACCTGCCGGCAACGCTGGCCAAGATGTCGGCCAACGTGCCGTTCATGATGCCCAAGCGGGTGGCTGAAACCGATCCGTTCCAGCCCATCCAGGACGCCACGGGCTCTGGCCCTTTCATCTTCAAGAAGGATGAGTGGATTCCGGAGTCGCAGGCCGTCTATGTCAAGAACAAGATGTATGTGCCGCGTGCCGAGGAATCGTCGATGGCAGCCGGAGGAAAAGTGCCCAAGGCGGACCGGATTGAATGGCGCTATTACCCGGACCAGGCTGCGGCGGTCAAGGCGCTGATTGCAGGCAAGGTGGACTATGTCGAATCACCGTCCAGCCAGCTGATTCCCATGCTGGAAAACCAGAAGGATGTGACGATTGCCTCCACCGATCCGCTGGGCAATATTGGCATGGCGCGCTTCAACACCCTGGTGCCACCGTTTGACAATGTGGCCGTGCGGCGTGCGGTGGCGATGGTGATGCAGCAGGAAGACTACATGGCCGCTGCGCTGGGAGACAAGAAGTACTGGCGCACCTGCTACTCGGTGTTCCCGTGCGGCACGACGTACTCCAACAGCGCTGGCAGCGACACCATGAAGGCCACCAACCTGGATGCCGCCAAGAAGGCTTTGCAGGCGGCAAAGTACGACGGTACACCCGTCGTGATCCTGAACCCGAAGGACAACCCGGTCATTTCGGCCTTCACGAAGGTGACGGCCGAGAAGTTGCGCCAGATCGGTATGACGGTGGATGTACAGGACATGGACTGGGCCACGCTGACACAGCGGCGTTCCAGCCGCGGTGCGGTCAAGGACGGCGGCTGGAACATGTTCCATACGTGGTGGCTGGCCGGTGACCTCATGGACCCGAGCTTCATTGCCTTCTCGGGTGACCGTGAAACGGGCTGGTATGGCTGGCCAAAGGACGAGGAGCTCGAGAAGTACCGCGTAGCCTTTGATCGCGCCAGCTCGCAGGACGAGAAGAAAGCCCTGGCGGCCAAGGTGCAGCAACGCCTCGTTGACATCGGTGCCTTTGGCATCCTGGGCCAGTTCTTCGAACCGGTGGCTTTCAACAGCAAGGTCGAAGGCATTACGTCGCCCGTCCAGTTCTACTGGAACATGTCGGTTGAGCTGCCGTGGTGGCAACGTCTGTCCCGCCAGTTCGTCAAGATGCCTTACTGAGCCGGGTGTGCGGCTAGCCCTCGCTGGGCTGGCCAAGAATGAAAAAAGGGCCCCGGTGCAGCACAGCACTGTGCCGTTAATCAAATGGTGGCCACGAAATAAAGGATATCGTGGCCGGTTTCGCCAGGAAATGGGCAGCATATCTCCCGTCTTGGAAAGCATAACTCGGCCCATAGTCGGTTTTTAGAGCATAAGCCGTCCAAAAAAATACTGCCTGTAAGTGCTGCTCTTTTTGCGAAGAAAAGCTGGGCGCCAATGACCAGTGCTTCTGTTCCTTGCCGATTCCGGGAGTTTGGGGCGTCAATAAGCGCTTGACTGGCGGAAAGCGCCGTGAGAAAGCACATTCCTGGCGAGCATTGCTGGATGTCATGCTGAAGAAGCACTCTAGCGGCAGGTCATGGAAGGCGATGTCGCGTGACTCGGGTTTCGTCGGGACCAATCTGACGAAGACGTTCAGGCGGTGGCAACGAGATGGTTGGCTTAGCAGTGTTTTGGAACGGCTGAAGCAAATTCGGCAAGGTGACGGAATGGAATACATGCCGCCGAAGGGACTCGGCAGCCCCATTTTCGCTAGGTAACTTATTGATTTTCAAAGGTTTCCACCGGATGCGCGCAGATTTGCGTGCATCCGGTGGAATAGACTGAAACTATCTGTTTGGCGCTGATGTAAGCCCGCTACTTGGGCGTCGATATGCTGGTAGCTATCCAGGAGACGCCAATGAAAATCTCACGCGCTGAACTCTACCGTCGGGTCTGGGAGACTCCTATCCGGACCCTAGCCAAGGAGTTCGACATTTCGGATGTTGGATTGGCCAAGGCCTGCCGGAAGCATGCGATTCCGATTCCGCCGGTTGGCCATTGGACCAAGGTGCAGCACGGCAAGCCCGTGTCCAAACCGCCGCTGCCCAAGGGCGACGACGCTGACATCGTCCTGGACGCCAGTCGTTATCGACTACCGCCGCTTCCCGAACCAGTGGCAGAGTTAAAGCGTACTCACCTGACGGTTCGCCCGCCGTCCACGACCGAACACTTGGCTCCGTTCGCGGCAGCCACGTTCAAGCGTCTTTTGAAAGCCAAGTCAGACGGGCGCGGCATCGTCTCATGTCATGGAGCAGACGCTTTCAGCTGCGAGGTGTCACCCGCGTCGGTGGACCGGGCAGCACGGCTGCTTCATGCCATCGAACTGGCGATGCCGGAGATTGCCGCACAGCTGAACAAGTCTCCGACGGAGAACCGCCTCCAGGTGGAGCGCGGAGGCGTTGCTGTGACTTTCAAGCTGTTTGAAAAGTACACATCGACCTTCGAGGTTCTCAAGGACCCGAAGTACAGCTGGAATGACCGGAAGATTTACACGTACTCCATGACCGGTCAGCTTTCCCTCCAAATCGAAGGCTATTTTGATGGCCAGAAGTCCTGGGCAGACGGTAAGCGCGATAACCTGGATGACAAGCTCGCTGACTTCGTAACTGGCCTGGCTGCAGCCATTGAAAGCATACGCGCCAGGGCCGAGGAACGAGCCCGCCAGAAAGCCCGTTGGGAGGAGGAGGCTCGCATTCGCGAAGAATTGGAGCGTAAGCGCCGCAAGGAGGAGGAGCTCCGAGCTCAGTTACTCAAAGAGGCAACCGCCTGGAGAGATGCTGAGCTTTGTATCGAATACCTGAAACACATCAAGGCCAGGCTCGGGGATTCATCAATGCTCCCTGACGTAGCGCGGGAGTGGCTTCTTCAAGCGGAACAGGTGCTCGCTGCTGGCAGTCCTATTGACCGACGCGTTCAGATGCTGCGGACGACATCTTGAGCGCGGTGTTGGGGAAGCTGCAGAGCGACACTTGCTCTATGACGAAGCGAGCCAAGTCTATCGACTGAACAGAGTATGCCTAATGGGCACACGTGGAACTAGCGAGGAGTTTTGATTCGCAACTCTCGAGTTGCCGGGCGGACTTGCCCAGGTCGCAGCGGCAACCGCTTGAGTTGCCCCTTGCTGTGGAGCTCCTCGGTCTCATGAATTAGGCGATGGAATCGGGCTTGCTTCATAGACTCGAGCGTGGCATGAGCGTTTTTGTCGGAAGAGTGCATGAGGTAGGTCTCGGACCAGCCCAGTATATGTGCGGTGCTCAGACTCGGAGAGAAAGCAAAAAATTGCGAGTGACGCCGTGGCTCTGGGCCAGGACAGGACGTTCATGGTTATGGCTCGATTCAGCCCGAGCAGTGACCTCTACCAACTCGTACCTGGAATTGCAGGCTTAGCTCAGCCAGTAGAAGTCGGTCTCATTGTCCAGAGTCGCCCTGCCAATACTACGAAGTCTTTCCCACATGCGGGTCGCGTTCTCGCTTCGGAAAATGTTGCCGACAGCGATACTCGAATTTGAACGAATGCGCCGACCGATTCTTGAAGCCACAGCAGGAAGAAGTACCTCGGGGATGCCAGCCTTTAAAAAGTGTGGATTCGAATGGTTGTGGATGACGTCAATGCGAGCGCAGTCGTCATCCTCCTCAACGAGGGTGAGCTCGTAAGGTTCTTCATTCTCATCGGGCGCCAGTCGTGTGAGTTGGACTTCCCAATGAACAGGCTCGAACTCTGGTTCCAGCTTTGTAAGCCTGACATTGAACGAGCGTGAGACGGCACCTTGGCCGACGCAGGCAATTGAGAAATTTTCCCAGGATGTATGAGACACGAACATGAGAAGGATTCTGCCATTGCTTGCGCACTCAAAAGAGGTGCTTGACCATAGAAGACCTTTCTAAGACGAGCAGACGCGCCGACATCCGCAGAAGCGCTGAAGTTGTGCAAGCGTGCAAATCCTCTCGCCAACCTCGGTAGAGTGCTAAACGAGGGCAGCCTGGTCTGCTCGCCTTGACTTATGGCGAGCGCATGGCGTAGATGCTTCTCAGTCATCGGACCGATGAATCAGGCCGACGAGGACCGGGGCAATGGGGTAGGTCCAGAGAGGTAGAGATGCCCCGGATTCCGATGAGCGCGAACTCCATGGTGGAAGCGTACAGAAAGCCCTGCCCAACTTTGACGTGTGTGCGCTGGCTAGCAGACACAGCAGACTTCGAAGGTGCCGCCCTTTGCCTGAAAATTGGGCTATGGCAAAAATCTATGTTATCGACCAGAACGTGATGCAGCGGCCGGAGCTCCCGAGGTTTTTCGCCGAGCACCCGGACGCGAAATACGTCGTGCCCGACACCGGGCTCGTGGAGATGGTGAAGAGCGAAAAGTGGGAGTACACCTTCAAGAGAAACTTCGCGGCCCTTGTTCCCGTTGTGACTCGGTGTTTCATGAGCCTCTCTGTTCAGGAGGCGCGGGAGTATGAGTTGAAGCGAAGAGTGTCCATTGAAGGTCAGCTCTTGCCGGATGACTTCACCTGTTTGCTTCGCGGAGCAATCGTGGGGAGCCAGCCCGGCAATGACAATGCCACAATGCAGCAGCTTCGCCGCAAAATGGACGGAGCGCGCGCTGTCCTGGCGGCTGAAGACTTAAACGGCCCGGTGCTTCGAGAGGAGCTCACCCATCTGATTGCCGAGGCCAGGTCCAAGCTGACGCTCGAGGAGTTGAGAGCTTGCAAGCGAGAGGGCCAGCCTGGGCGCCTTTCGCGGCTAGGAATTACGCGCGACGTAGGAGACGCCCTGTATGTTGCGCACATGCGAAACATGAAGGTTCCGCTGTCGGTGTCCCGGCGATTGTGGAAGACCGGCGGGATGCATCGTCGATGGGCTTACATGCTCGTGCATCAGGCCATGCAATGGCTCGGCGAAGGAGGACTAGAGAGCGCGCCGGACAAGACCGTACTAAACGACATCCTTGACCAAGACTACGTGCTCATGGCGTCGTTCTTCGACGGCCTGCTCTCAATCGAGAAAGGCAGCCTTCGGGCGTACGAGGACCTCTGCATCCTGCTGAAGCTTCCTCCTGGCGTGAATGCTCCAGTCTGGATAGCCAGCGAATGCTAAAAGGGAGACGCTCAGAACGATGACAACGCGTTCGAATACCCAGAAGCCCGGACTGCATATCCGATAAGCTCAAGTCTTCAACAGGTCCACTAGCGAGACCTTAAGACAGGGAGACTTCGATGGACATCAACGTCCTGCAAAACAGACTCAGAAAATTCGCTTCGGAGCGGCAGTGGGAGCCGTTCCATACGCCTAAGAATCTCGCAATGGCCTTAATGGTTGAGGCGGCCGAGCTCATGGAGCTTTTTCAGTGGAAAACTCCTGAAGAATCCCAGGTCGCAAAAACGGATGCCGCCCTGCGAATCCGGGTCGGAGAGGAAGTGGCCGACGTCTTCTTGTACTTGATTCAGCTGGCCGACTACTCAGGCGTTGATTTGAGTGAGGCGGTTGAGGACAAGCTGGCAAAAAACGCAATCAAGTACCCGCTCGCCGCAGAGAAAACAGCCTCCCAAGAGCATGAGCCGAAGGTACACCATACCCATGTGCTGATTGATTGGGAGAATGTGCAGCCCAAAGATGCCGATATACGCGCGCTGGTACCGGATGTCACTGACGTCTGGATTTTTCATGGGCCCAATCAAAAGAAGGTAGCCCAAAACCAGGTGTCTTTTGGAGATGCGCTGACATTAGTCCCCATTTCACGCACAGGGAACAATGCCCTGGATTTTCACTTGAGCTATTACGTTGGCTACATCAGCTCGCGCAACCCGAATGCCAGGTTTGTCGTCATCTCAAATGACAAGGGCTACGGCCCCATGCTTGAACATGCCAAAGAACTGGGCTTTGCAGCTAGTCAGATTGGATTTGGCGCCCCAAAGAGTCCGGCCAAGAAGGTTGTAGCCAAGAAAGCAGCGACCAAGCAGGCCTCGACCGCCAAAGCACCAGCCAAAAAAGCTGCAGCGAAAAAGGCGTTACCGGCCAAGAAGGCGCCGTCCGCGGTATCCGGGCCTGCCGCAGTGCCAGTCAAGAAAAGTCCAGCATCCAAAAAGACCAACCCAACGGTGGATGTCTCCGGTGCAATTACCGCTGAACCTCAGGGCAAGAAGCCGACTCCAACGAAGAAAACTCCCACGGCAAAGGCCAAAACTGCCAAGCCGTCGAAGAGTACTTCCACTGACGTTGGAGGCGTAGACGCTGGTGGCGATAAGGCCTACGAACATGTCTTGGCTTCCTTGCGCAAGTCCAAAAACAAGCCTGCTCGTAAAGCTCGCCTCTACGGCGCAGTCAAATCTTTTCTAGGTTTGAAGTTCGCGGACGACCCCGCTGTTGAGCGGGTAGTCCAACGTTTGATATTTGACGGGCACTTGGTGATAGACGCGGATGGCGTAGTTAACAAATCTCCGTAAGCCAGTTTGTTTACCGTGAAATGCATCTTTTGGGAATTTGTTGAGTTTCAAGTGAACGGCTACCCCATACGTTCGATGAGGGAGATTCCAGACGACAGCAACTTAGCGGCTAAGCTAGCTTCACGAAATAAAAAGTAGGGAGGTTTAGTGCTTCAATCACTTATGAAGGTTTTGTGCGCCGTATTGCCACGGCGTTTGACTGGTGAATTGCGCCCAATTGCTCGCCGCAAAGTTCGGACTGCATTTCGAGACAACGAAACTCAACAATCGTTCTCGCAGGGCCCATTTCCGGGAATTGTTCAATGGGCCGGTTCCCATCCCGTTCATTTCGCATGTGCAATCGGGGCAATTTCCGTGTTCTTGGGCGGCGCCGCCGAATGGCTCGCTCGACACACTTATAAGTTCCTATCGCCTTCGTCGATAGCTAACTTCAACGTCGTCGAATTCTTTGGGCCTGCTTGGGGTGTCCAGGCAACTCTTGTCGCGCTTGTATATCCAATCGTTTTCTCGTTTATCGCGGTCCTAATCCAGCGTAGAGCCTCGGCAAAAGTGATGCTTCGCGTCTACATATTGGAATCAGGCGTGCTACCTGCGGGCCTTAGCTCATTGCTATTAACGGCCGTGATGACCGTCGAATATTTCTTACTGCCCTATTTCGGCGGCACCGGGCTGACCTTTCTACTGTCCTTCAATGGAACATGGCTCTTGGTGAATATCGCAATGGCGGGGTACTTCTTAACAAAGACCTCTCGCTTTATTCAGGATGAAGCGGGGAACCTCGCGCTTACGAGGCTTGCAGTGAGGCAGGTCCTACGTGAGGAGGTGGAGGATGCCCTAGTGCAAGAACTTTGTGCAGGCCTTCCCGAACACTGGGGACATGATTCATACGCAGCCGGTGCGCAAAACGCCAAGATTTCTATGCTGGGCTTATCTTCTACTGGAGACCCTGTTTCACTCAGTCTTAGGGGACTGCAGCGACTGGTCGATGTCCGTTCTGGTGTCCTCCGTTTTGCGTTGCGCTCGGTGCGTACGCGCCCTGCGGTAGAAGCGACTAAAAATAGCAAGACGATTTCAAGAAAATATGCGGCTAGTTTCTTTCCTCCATTCGGTCGAGCTGTTTCTGGAGCGGTCGTTCTTGGCTACGTAAATGGTGGTCGAAAACTCACAGGAATTGAGAAAACTTTAATCCGCTCAGCTTTTGTTTTTCGGAAAGAAACGGGCACTTCATTTCAGTTGACTACTAAGGACATGCTGCAAGAGTTGCTGCTTGAGGCTCAAGCACTTGCAGAGCAGCGGAGGTTCACTGCGGCGAGGGAGGCATTTCTGACAGCCGTTCGGCTACACGCGAACCTGCTTAGTGCCTGTGAAAATAAGTCGGACTTGTTTGGTACAGCCGCACAACTTCATCGCGAGCCATATAGATTTTTTGGTAGTGAATCGTTTCACGGCTCATGGCTTGAACTGTATCGCCCGCTAGCTACGATTGCGGTAAATGTTCTGGAGGAAGACTCATCACTATTTGAAGCAATCTCATACACGCACAGCAAATTGGCGGGTCTGGTGAAGCAGCTGCCATTTAGTCTGCATGCCGAGTCGATGCTTGTACCAAGCAACCTGTTGTATCGCCTTGCTATCTGGTGGACACGTCGAGTTGAAGCGGGTGGAAGCGATACTCATTCGAGGTCTTCTCTCAAACTTCCGGAACCAACCGCCTCAACATATCGACAAGCTTTAATGACCTTTGTCGGCGGCTGGAGTAGCTTTCAAATACGCATCACAGATTCCAGTGAAGGAGAGCTTCGGTGGTGGCAAGTTTGCAATAGAGCAAAAGCTTACTGTTCCCATATTGAGGAGTCTGCGCGACTTCTGCTGGATGCAGTGGCTCGTAAAGACGAAGAAGCGGCAACTTGGCTTGGTGACCATTTCATCAAATGGTGGGGTATCAAGCAATATGAGTTGGAAATCGACGAGATTGAAGAAATTTCCAATCTCTCTCATGTCGATTACTCATTGCTGGAGATGACTTATTCTCAAGCACATGGAGTCGTGCGACACCAAGACGGCAGTTCAGTCTCAGATGTTTTTCTTGAGCAAGCAGCGAACCTCGCTTTGCGAAGGTACTGGGAATCGCTCCGATTACTCCTGGCATGCGCGATGCTCGCAACTGACCGAGTCGGCGGCGTCGATGGTTCGCTTGGGGTGAAAATTGCTTCACATTTCATTCTTGGTAAAGGGTTCTACCCAGGCAGCAGTGTCGTTTGTGACCCTTATAGTTCAACTGATACTGTTCTGGCTGCGGTGATTCGTGCATGCTTTACGGACAAGGTAAAGACCAGACGGCTTGATGAGTTTTTTGAAAAGCGTGAGTGGTTTAAGAATACGCCGATGGTCTCCGGCTGGCCATACGGAGGGGCGGTGGCAAGGGCAGACGCTGAGTCCTTCAAACACGAGTTCGTAGCGATTCTCTTGGCCTTGGTTAAACCGAATAGACAACCTGTGTTTGGGGTTTGGGGGGTGATTGCGGCCCATTCGCAATCCCATAAGTCGTTTGGGCAACTCTATGACGATGTTGATTTGCTGGGGAGAATCGCCGATTTTGGCAATGGGCTGAGTCAGTGCCTGAGGGAATCGGGCGCCATCAAGCTCATGTCATTTGCCCGTGTATTACGCAGAGAACTTGGCCAGGGAGAAATCCCACGT
>JBAQKO010000007.1:0-7566 GCA_049301075.1 Rhodoferax sp. | reverse complement strand
CACCGGTCACGATGCCCTGCACCACGCGGGTAGGGTCCACCGGCGCCATGCCGGGGGCCGCGCCGCCCCACCAGAAGCCGGGGTAGCCGGCGAACACGGTCAGGGCCGCTGAGGCCATGCAGACCAGGCCATAGGTGCGCATGCCGGCGGCGCGCCCATGGTAGGAGCGCTCATACCCCACCAGCAGGCCCAGCAGCAGCGCGCCCAGCAGGTTGATGAAAATCAGGAAGTTGACTTCCATGACAGGCAGCGACCAGAACGCACTGATGTAGGTCGGACTCAACGGGGTCATGGTGGCTCTTTCAATAAAAAATAGCTGTCAGCGCCGGTCGTGCCGGCCCTGACAGCTGTTCATGGTAGACCAGTTTGAAAACGGCCTAGCGGTAGAACAGGGTGGGCAGCCACATGGTCAGGGGCGGCCACAGCGCGGCGATCAGCAGGTCGAGCAGTGCCACCAGTACCAGCGGCATGACGGCCCGCGAAATCTTGCCCAGCGTGACGCCGGCAATGCTGCAACTCACGAACAGGCAGATGCCCACCGGCGGTGTCAGCATGCCGATGGCCAGGTTCACCACCACCAGCACGCCAAATTGAACCGGGTCCACCTGCATTTGCGGTGTCAGCACGGCCAGCACCGGCACCAGCAGCAACAGGGCGGCCGTGGTTTCCATGACGCAACCCACCACCAGCAGCATGGCCATCACCAGCAGCAGCAGGCCCACGGGCGGCAACGACAGCGAGTTGACGAACACATCGAGCAGCTGGGCTGCCTGCTGCATGGCCAGCAGCCAGCCAAAGATCTTGGCCATGGCGATGATGAACAGAATGCCGCCGGCGGCCACCTGAGAGCGGATGATGAGCCCGGGCAGGTCCTTCCAGGCCAGTTCACGGTTGATGACCGTGCCCACCAGCAACGCGTAGAACACGGCCAGCGCGGCGGCCTCGGTGACCGTCACCACGCCCGACAGAATGCCTCCGAGCACCACCACGGGTGCCCCCATGGACCAGATGGCGGCCTTGCCGGTGACGGCCACCCTGCGCCAGCTGAAGGCCTCGCGCTCGCCATAGCCTTTGCGCCAGGCAATGGCGACCGCCACGACGATGAACGACAGCCCCAGCAGTATGCCGACCAGCATGCCGCCGGCAAACAGTTGCGAGATCGAAATGTTGGTCATGAAGCCGAAGATGACCATCGGGATCGAGGGCGGAATGATGATGCCAATCGAGCCCCCGGCGGCCACCACGGCGGCGGCAAACGCGGGCGGGTAGCCCTGGCGGATCATGGCCGGAATCACCACGGCGCCGATGGCCGCCGTGTCAGCCGCCGCCGAGCCGGAAATGCCGGCGATGATCATTGACGCCACGATGGCCGCGGCTGCCAGCCCGCCGGGCGCCCAGCCCACCAGGCTGTTGCAGAAATCGATCAGGCGCCGCGAGATGCCCCCCACCTCCATGATGGAGCCGGCGATCATGAACAGCGGCACGGCCAGCAGGTCGAAGGAGTCGACGCCGGAGAACAGCTGCTGGACCACGGTCTGACCGAGCGCAGCCAGGGTGACGGTGTCCGGGAAGACGCCGGGAGTGACGATCAGCCCGATTGCCGGCAAGCCAATGGCCAGCGCAATGGGCAGGCCCAGCGCCATCAGCAGGAACATCAGGGTGAACAGCAGGACGATGATCATGGCGTCACCGCCTTGTGCTTGGCCATGTCGGCCAGAATGTGCAGCAGGAAGATCAGGCCGGACAGGGGCACCACGGCGATGGGCAGCGACATGGGCATCTGCACGGCGGTGGAGGTCTGCTCCCAGGCGTTCACGGTGTAGATGGTGCCGAACCAGGTGATCAGCCCGAAGCAGCCCAGGGTCAGCACCTGCAGGCCGCGCACGATGATCTGCTCCACCAGCAGCCCGAAGCGTGCGCCAAAGCCCGCCAGGCCGATGAAATGGGCCCGTTTGTAGGCCACGGTGGCGCCGAGAAACGTGGTGGCCACCAGCAGGTAGCGACCGACTTCCTCCGACCAGCTCAGCGATTCGCCCAGGTAGCGTGCCAGCACCTGTACGAACAGGATCAGTGATATGGCGACGCCCGCCACCAGCAAGACTTTTTCTACCAGGGCATTGACCCGCTCGCTGACGGACTGCAGCTGTTGGTTGAGACGCATGGGTGCTCCAAAAAAAATCGGCGTGGCGACAGACGCCACGCCGGTTATGCCCGCAGGCGGCTTATTTGACGGTCTTGCGAATCTCGTCGACGATCTTCTTGGTGTCGCCGCTCAGCGTTGCGTAGACCGGCTCGGTCTTGGCGCGGAAGGCGGCCAGATCGGGGTTCTCGACGACCTGCATGCCGGCGGCCTTCAGTGCGGCGAGCTGGCTGGCTTCGTTGTCCCGCACGTAACGGCGCCCGGCCAGGGAGGCTGCCTTGGCGGCTTCCATGAAGGCCTTGCGGTCAGCCGCGGGCAGTTTGTCCATGAAGGGTTTGCTGCCCACGAACACCAGCGCGGAATACACGTGGCGGGTGATCGAGAGGTACTTCTGGCCCGCTTCGTTGAGTTTGCCCGCGGAGATGACGGAGATCGGGTTTTCCTGCCCGTCGAGCACGCCCTGCTGCAGCTGGGTGGTGATGGGCCAGGCCATGGGTGTCGGGTTGGCACCAATGGCGCGCCAGATGGCCAGATGGGTGGGCGACTCCATGGTGCGGATCTTCATGCCCTTGAGGTCGTCGGGTCCGTTGACGGCGCGCTTGGAGTTGGTGACGTTGCGAAAACCGTTGTCCAGAAAGTGCATGCCCACCAGGCCTGCCTTGTCAAAACGCTTGAGCAGGTCCTGGCCGATGGGGCCGTCCAGCACCTTGTCTGACGCCTCGTAGGAACTTAACAGGAAGGGCATTTCCAGGGCCTTGATCTCGGGCACAAAGGCCTCCACGGGGCCGGTCGTGCACACGCTCATCTGCACGGTGCCCAGCTGCAGTTGCTGCAGGACCTGGGTCTCGCTGCCCAGTGCGGCGGAGTGGTGTACCACGACGTCGTATTTGCCGGGCAAGGCCTTGTCGAGTTCTTCCTTGAACTTCTGCGCTGCCACCGTGTGGACAAAGGTGGGGCCGGTGACCACACCGATGTTCACTTTTTCGGCGGCCATGGCGGGCAGGCCCAGCAGCAAGCCGACGGCGCAAACAACGCCCGTCAAGGCGCGGGAAATGGGTTTCATGGTGTCTCCTTGGTTTGGTAGCGCGGCGGCCAGGGCCCCTGCGTGCAATGGATATTCTAGGAATCGCGTTCCATCATACCGTCCGCATGCGCCATGCAAAAAACCCCGTCAGCCGAAAGGGCTGCGGGGTTGTGGGAGTGGCTATTGCTATCATTTAGATAGCTATTTGCGCAATCAATACGGGGCCTGGAACCCCGTTTGCGCCTGCAATTTACGCCAGCAAGGCGTTTACCCGCTTGACGTAGGCGGCCGGGTCGGCGGGCAGGCCGCCTTCGGCCAGCAGGGCCTGGTCGAACAGGATGTGGGCCAGGTCGTGGAAGTGCACCGAGCCGTCGAGCTTCTTCACCAGTGGGTGTTCGGCGTTGACTTCCAGCACCGGTTTCACGTCGGGTGCGGCCTGGCCGGCCTGCTTGAGCATGCGGGCCAGCTGGGTGCTCATGCCGTGGTCCTGCACCACCAGGCAGGCGGGGCTGTCGACCAGGCGGGTGGTCACGCGCACGTCTTCGGCCTTGTCCTTTAGCGCTTCCTTCAGTTTGGCCAGCAGCGGCTTGAAGGCTTCAGCGGCTTCTTCAGCGGCTTTCTTCTCGGCTTCGTCCTGCAGGCTGCCCAGATCGACCGCGCCCTTGGCGACGGATTGCAGGGGCGTGCCGTCGAAGTCGTGCAGGTAGTTCAGCGCCCACTCGTCCACGCGGTCGGTCATCAAGAGCACTTCAATGCCCTTTTTCTTGAACACTTCGAGCTGCGGGCTGTTCTTGGCGGCGGCCAGGGTGTCGGCGGTGATGTAGTAGATGGCCTCCTGGCCTTCTTTCATGCGTGCCTTGTAGTCGGCAAAGGACACGCTCACCGTGTCGGTGGTGCTGCTGGCAAAGCGCAGCAACTTGGCCAGGCGTTCCTTGTTGCCAAAGTCTTCGCCCAGGCCTTCCTTGAGCACGGCGCCAAATTCAGCGTAGAACTTGCTGTACTTGCCCACGTTGGCCTTGTCTTCCTCGCTGACCACATCGGTCACACCATCGGCCGAGCTCTCCGGCAGCTTGTCGTGCTTGGCCAGGTCTTCCAGCATACCCAGCACGCGCTTGGTGCAGCCTTCGCGGATGGCTTTCACGTCGCGGCTTTCCTGCAGCAGCTCGCGGCTCACGTTCAGGGGCAGGTCGGCGGAGTCGACCACCCCCTTCACAAAGCGCAGGTAGGTGGGCAACAGGGCCTCGGCGTCGTCCATGATGAACACGCGCTTGACGTACAGCTTCACGCCGGCCGACTTCTCGCGGTTGTACAGGTCCATGGGCGCCTTGCCGGGGATGTACAGCAGCTGGGTGTACTCGGTGCTGCCTTCCACGCGGTTGTGCGTGTGGGCCAGGGGCGCTTCAAAGTCGTGGCTGATCTGCTTGTAGAAATCGTCGTACTGCTCCTGGGTGACGTCTTTCTTGGCGCGCGCCCAGATGGCGTTGGCCTTGTTGACGGTTTCCCACTCGCCGGTCTTGACCATGGCGCCGGGCTGGCGGCCGCCGTTTTCGTCGGAGGGGTTGATCAGCTCGCCGTCTTTCCACTCTTCCTTTTCCATCTGGATGGGCAGGCTGATGTGGTCGGAGTACTTGGCGATGATGCCCTTGACCTTCCAGCTCTGGGTGTAGTCCAGGGCGTCGTCGCGCAGGTGCAGGATGACGCTGGTGCCACGCGCCGGGCGGGTGATGGTTTCCACCTCGAAGTCGCCCGATCCGCCGCTGACCCAGCGCACGCCTTCGGTCTCTTGCATGCCGGCACGGCGCGATTCGACCGTGATCTTGTCGGCCACGATGAAGCCGGAATAAAAGCCCACGCCAAACTGGCCGATGAGGTTGGAATCGGCCTTCTGGTCGCCGCTGAGCTTGGAGACAAAGTCCTTGGTGCCGCTCTTGGCAATGGTGCCCAGGTGGTCAATGGCTTCCTGCGCGCTCATGCCGATGCCGTTGTCGGTGATGGTCAGGGTCTTGGCGGTCGGATCCAGGGTGACGCGGACCTTGAGTTCGGAGTCGGTTTCGTACAGGCCGCTGTCGTTGATGGCTTCAAAACGCAGCTTGTCGCAGGCGTCCGATGCGTTGGAAATCAGCTCGCGCAGGAAAATTTCCTTGTTGGAGTACAGCGAGTGCGTCACCAGATGCAGCAGTTGCGCGACTTCGGCCTGGAAGGAAAGGGTTTGCTTGCTCATAGGAATGGAATGTCTCGGTAAAACGAAATGGGGATGCCGCCAGGCGCCCTGTGCGCCCCGCGGGAAACCTTTAATTATGGGCGATGGGTGGGGGTTTCAAGAGACGGCGACCATTGGCGGCGTCAGCCATGCCAGCAGTTGCTGCGTCACCGCGGGACTGCTGAGCAACTCCATATGGTGGGTGCGGTAGGCAATCCACTGCGCGCCGGGGGCAAACGCCAGTTGGCGTTGCGGGTCGGGGTGCTGGCCTAGTGCGCTGGGCAGGGGCACCAGGCCGTCGCCGATCACGCGTTCCGCCAGCGGGCTGCGCTGGGCGGCGTTGGTGGCGGCAATGGCGTAGCAGGCCACGCCTGCGGGCAGCGGCAGGGGCTGGCGGCTGTCGGGTTTGCGGCGGAAGCGGTCGTGGCCCATCCAGTCCGCATCCAGCACATGGCCGTAGCGCAAGTCCGTGATGCCGGCGCTGCGCAATTGCCCGAGTTTGGCCAGGGGCCGGGTGTACGGGGTGCTGCCCAGAATCGTGTCCACCCAGTTGCCAGCCCGCTCCAGCGGCGCGCCGTGGTGGGGCGTTCCCAGGAACACGATGGCCTTCAGATGGTCCGGCCAGCGCAGGCCCTCCTGGCGGGCGTAGTGCCAGGCGCTGCGCGTCACCAGGCCGCCCATGCTGTGGGCGACGACGGTGAGCGCGTCCACCGGGACGGGCCAGTGCGCGACCAGCTGCTCCAGTTGGGCCGCCAGGGCATGGCCGTTTTCCGAGGTGTGCAGACCCGTGTTGTAGCGCACATAAATGGGCGTGTAGCCCAGCGCGGCCGCCAGCGCGGCGCCATGGTCCACGCCGGGCGCATCGTCGCCCTTGGGGTGGGTGTGCCACTGCAGGTCGTTCATGCACAGGCCGTGGATCAGCAGCAGGATCTTGCCGGTGGCCCCAGGCAACGCGCCCACGGAGGCGGCGTCGAGCGCCTGCCCCTGGTAGCGCAGGGTCATGGGCGTGGCCAGCGGGTTGTGGTGCGCCGCCAGGTGGTCGCCCATGACGCCGTTGAGGGCGGCCAGAATGGCTTCGCGCGCGGGGGACTCGGCGGGTTCATCCAGCGCCGATTCCAGCAGGGGTTCGAGTCTGGCCAAGGCGGTGTTGAGCCCCTTGCCCACCCACCGCGTGACGCCGTGCAGGGTACGGTACACCAGCCCGGTGAGGCCGCGGGTCTGCCCGGACGCCGTGCCGGGCGCGCCCAGGGTGCTCCACACCGATTGGTGGACGCCTTCGGCCATGGTGGCAACGCCCTGCGTGGCCTGCGTGGCCAGCTGGGCCACGGCGCGCAGGTCGGAGGGGCGCAGGTGCTTGAGGGGGTTGGCGGGCATGGTGGCGTCGGGGCAAGAGGGGGCTAGAAGCGTTCGTGCGGCTGCAGGTAACGCCACTGGCCCACGGGCAGGTTGCCCAGCATCACGTTGCCCACGCGCACGCGCTTGAGCCCCACCACCTTCAGGCCCACCAGCTCGCACATGCGCCGGATCTGGCGTTTTTTGCCCTCGGTCAGCACAAAGCGCAGTTGCTCGGGGTTCTGCCACTCCACTTTGGCGGGTTTCAGGGGCTGGTTGTCCAGGCTCAGGCCGTGGCGCAGCAGCTGGAGCTTGTCGGCCGGGAAGACGGACTGCACATCGCTGGTGACGGGGTCTTCATCGTCAATGCGCATGAGCTGTTGCGTCTTGCCGCCGTAGGTGGCGGCGGGCGAAGTCGCCGCGGCCGGGTTCTCCACGCCGGTATAGGCCACGCGCACCAGGTATTCCTTTTCCATCACCGAGTCTTCGCCGATGAGCTGGCGCGCCACGCGGCCGTCCTGCGTCAGCACCAAGAGGCCGGTGGAGTCGATGTCCAGCCGGCCGGCGGGCACCAGGCTCTTGAGTTGGCTGGGGTTGAAGAAGAAGCGGGCGTTGTCCTCGGCCCAGCGGTTTTGCGGCTGCACCAGGGTGATGGCCGGCAGGTGGCCGTCCTCGGCCTGGCCGCTGACCAGTCCCAGGGGCTTGTTGATGAGGATGGTGACCTGGTTGGCCTGCGCGCCCTTGGCTTGCTGGGTGACCTCGATGCGGGCGTCGGGGGCAATCTGCATGCCCATCTCGGCCACCTTGCCATTGACCTTGACCCAGCCCTTGGCGATCCAGTCGTCGGCCTCGCGCCGCGAGGCCATACCC
>JBAQKO010000006.1:0-4305 GCA_049301075.1 Rhodoferax sp. | reverse complement strand
GCCGGCGCGCGCGCGGCGCATCAGCTCGGTGTTGGTCGAATCAATCTCGGGCAGCACCTCCACGGTGAAGCCCGCCAGCTGGGGCGCCACGGCTTCCCAGATCGCCTCGGCAGGCCACTGGACGGGTGCGGGTCCGGCGCTGCGCATGGTGGCCTACTTCCGGCCGCGCTTGGGCGCCAGCAGGGTGCCGCGGCAGTTGCGGGAGCCGCACCAGCAGGGGTACTCCGCCTTGAGCTTGGGGGTGTAGCGCTCGTCGATGATCAGGCCGTAGTCGTAATTGAGCTCTTCACCCGCGCGGATGTTGCGCAGCGCCTTGATGAAGACGCGGCCGTCCACCTCGTCGGCCTCGCAGTTGCCGTCGCAGGAGTGGTTGATCCAGCGCGAGGAATTGCCGCCGTACAGCGCGTCGATGACATCGCCGTTTTCCAGGGAAAAGTAAAACGTGTGGTTGGGGTCCTTGGGGTCATGCGGATGGCGGGCTTGCGCCTCTTCCCAGCTGATGACCTCGCCCACGTACTCGATGATGGTTTCGCCTTCGGCAATATCCTGCACGGCAAACACCCCCTTGCCATGCACACCGGAGCGCCGGGCCTGGATGCGGCGGCTGGAAGAGGGGCTGGCTGAAATATCGGGTTTTTTTGCCACGGCTCAAAAATTTGGTATGGTGAATCGTATGGGCGCGCATGGGCGCGCCTGCGTGTGTGGGCGCGCACCTGCGCGCACGCGAGAACTGGATTGTAGTCAGATGAAAACATTGGTCATTGCAGAAAAGCCATCCGTCGCCCAAGACATCGTGCGGGCGTTGACGCCCACCGCTGGCAAATTCGAGAAGCACGACGAATATTTCGAGAGCGACACCTACGTGGTTTCCAGCGCCGTGGGCCACCTGGTGGAGATCCAGGCCCCGGAGGAATTTGACGTGAAGCGCGGCAAATGGAGCTTTGCCAACCTGCCGGTGATTCCCCCGCACTTTGACCTCAAACCCGTGGACAAAACCAAGACGCGCCTGAACGCCGTGGTGAAACTGGCCAAGCGCAAGGACGTGGGCCAACTCATCAACGCCTGTGACGCGGGCCGCGAGGGGGAGCTGATCTTCCGCCTGATCGAGCAGTACGCCGGCGGCGCCAAGCCACTGGGCAAGCCCGTTTCGCGCCTGTGGCTGCAGTCCATGACGCCGCAGGCCATCCGCGACGGCTTTGAGCACCTGCGCAGCAACGAACAAATGCAACCGCTAGCCGATGCCGCACGCTGCCGCTCCGAGGCTGACTGGCTGGTGGGCATCAACGGCACGCGCGCCATGACCGCCTTCAACTCGCGCGATGGCGGCTTCTTCCTCACCACCGTGGGCCGGGTGCAGACGCCCACGCTGTCGGTGGTGGTGGAGCGCGAAGAGCAGATTCGCAAGTTCATCAGCCGCGACTACTGGGAAATCCACGCATCGTTCGCCGCACAAGCCGGCGAATACCCTGCCAAGTGGTTCAACCCTGCGCATAAAAAAGACGCCGACGACGCCGAGAAAAAGGCCGACCGCGTCTGGAGCCAGCGCGAAGCCCAGGCCATAGCGGACGCCGTGCGCGGCCAGCAGGCGACGGTCACCGAGGAAAGCAAGCCCACGACCCAGGCGTCTCCCCTGCTGTTCGATTTGACGTCTTTGCAACGCGAGGCGAACGGCAAATTCGGCTACTCTGCCAAAACCACGCTGTCCATCGCACAAAGCCTGTACGAACGCCACAAGGCGCTGACCTACCCGCGTACCGATTCGCGCGCGCTGCCCGAAGACTACCTGCCCGTGGTCAAGGACACCTTTGCCATGCTGGCCGACAGCGGCATGCAGCACCTGGCACCCTTTGCCGCCACGGCGGTCAAGGGCGGGTACGTCAAGCCCACCAAGCGCATTTTTGACAACGCCAAGGTGTCGGACCACTTTGCCATCATCCCCACGCTGCAGGCCCCGCATGGTCTGTCGGAGGCCGAGCAGAAGGTCTACGACCTGGTGGTGCGCCGCTTCATGGCCGTGTTCTTCCCCAGCGCCGAATACCAGGTGACGACCCGCATCACCACCGCCGTGGGCCACAGCTTCAAGACCGAAGGCAAAGTGCTGGTCAAGCCGGGCTGGCTGGCCATCTACGGCAAGGAAGCCGCCGACGAAGTGGCCGACGCCAAGGAAGGCGACAAGGGCCAGAACCTGGTTCCGGTGCAACCCAATGAGAAGGTCACAGGCGACCCGGTCGAGCCCAAGGGCCTCAAGACCAAGCCCCCCGCGCGCTACTCCGAAGCCACCCTGCTGGGCGCCATGGAAAACGCCGGCAAGACGGTGGACGACGACGAACTGCGCGAAGCCATGGGCGAAAAGGGTCTGGGCACGCCTGCCACCCGCTCCAGCATCATCGAAGGCCTGATTGCCGAGAAGTACATGCTGCGCGAAGGCCGTGAACTCATCCCCACCGCCAAGGCATTCCAGCTCATGACGCTGCTGCGCGGCCTGGGCGTGGAAGAACTCTCCAAGGCCGAACTCACCGGCGAGTGGGAATACAAGCTGGCCCAGATGGAGCACGGCAAGCTGGGGCGCGACGCCTTCATGGCCGAGATCGCCGCCATGACCGAGCGCATGGTCAAGAAAGCCAAGGAATACGACCGCGACACCATTCCCGGCGACTACGCCACCCTGAGCGCACCCTGCCCCAATTGCGGCGGCATCGTCAAGGAAAACTACCGCCGCTACACCTGCACCGGCAAGTCCGGGGCCGAAGAGGGTTGCGGCTTCTCGTTTGGCAAGTCCCCCGCCGGGCGGACCTTCGAGGTGGCCGAGGTGGAGCAGTTCCTGCGCGACAAGCACATCGGTCCGCTGGATGGCTTCCGCTCCAAGGCGGGCTGGCCCTTTGTGGCCGAGATGGTCATCAAGTTTGATGACGAGACGAAAAACTACAAGCTCGAATTCGACTTTGGCGATGACAAGGCCGGCGAAGAGTCGGGCGAGATCATCGACTTCTCCGCCCAGGAATCGCTGGGCACCTGCCCCAAGTGTGGCGGCTCGGTGTTCGAGCACGGCAAGAACTACGTCTGCGACCGCTCGGTCCCCACCCACGCCCACCCCACCCCCACCTGCGACTTCAAGAGCGGCCAGATCATCCTGCAGCAGCCCATTGAACGCGCGCAAATGCAGAAGCTGCTGGCCACCGGCAAGACCGACCTGCTGGACAAGTTTGTTTCCATGCGCACCCGGCGCGCCTTCAAGGCCATGCTGGCGTGGGATGCTGAAGCTGGCAAGGTGAACTTCGAGTTTGCGCCCTCCAAGTTCCCGCCCCGTAAAACGGCCGGCAAGCCGATAGCCGCTACAAAATCAGGAGCTACCCGCGCAGCAAAGACGGGGGCTGCAGCCAAAAAAGTGCCCGCAAAGAAAGCAGCAGGCACCAAGACGGCCGCCGCCAAGACCGCCAAGCCCAAAGCCCCGCGCAAGGCCAGCACCGCCGCCGGCCTGCAGCCGAGCGCGGCGCTGGCAGCGGTCATTGGCAGCGAACCGGTGGCCCGCACCCAGGTCATCAAGAAACTGTGGGACTACATCAAGGCCAACGGCCTGCAGGACGCCACCAACAAGCGCGCCATCAACGCCGACGCCAAGCTGCTGGCCGTGTTTGGCAAGCCGCAGGTCACCATGTTTGAGCTCGCCGGCCTGGCGGGCAAGCACCTGAGCTAGGGTTTACGCCGGGCCTGGGTGCTGGCCCACCAGCCCTCGGCGCTGTACACCAGCAGCGCCACCCAGATCAGCACAAACCCCACGGCGCGGCGGGCCTCAAAGGCCTCGCCATAGAGCCACACGCCCAGCAGCAGCAACATGCTGGGTGCGATGTACTGCAGCAGCCCCAGGGTGGCCATGGACACCCGGCGCGCGCCAGCGGCAAACAGTAGCAGCGGAATGGCGGTAATGGGCCCGGCCAGCACCAGCCAGCCCAGGGTTGTGGCGTCGCCCTGCACCAGGGCTCCCTGGCCCTGCCAGGCCCACCACGCCAGCAGGCCCACCGCAAAGGGCGCGAGCAGCAGCGTCTCCAGCGCCAGGCCCTCCAACGCGCCCAGCGGCGCCACCTTGCGCAGCAGGCCGTAAAAGCCGAAGGTCAACGCCAGCAGCACCGCCACCCAGGGCAGACGCCCGGCCTGCACCGTCAGCCACAGCACGCCGGCCGCCGCTACGGCCACCGCCACCCACTGGCCCAGGCGCGGGCGCTCATGCAGGAACACAAAGCCCAGCGCCACGTTGACCAGCGGCAGGATGAAGTAACCCAGGCTGGCATCGAGCACATGGTCGTTCTG
>JBAQKO010000005.1:0-3118 GCA_049301075.1 Rhodoferax sp. | reverse complement strand
GGCCTGGCGCAGGCGCTGCAGCACCCAGCCGATTTCCTCAAAATCGCCCGAGTGGTAGGCGCGAGGCCCCAGATTGATCTCGCCGCTGCAGCCGCGAAAGTGCGGCACGGCGTACGCCATGTGCTGCGCGCGGGCGTAGCCGGCAAAAGCCTGTGCGTAGTGGCTGGCCGAGGAACCTTCCAGGCCGTGGAACAGCACCAGCAGCGTTCGCGGGCCGGCATCGGGCGCGCAGGCGCCATCCACCAGCCAGTCCACGTCGATGAAATCGGCATCCGGCGTGCCCCACCGCTCGCGGCGGTAAACCGGCGGCGGCCCCGCCACCCGGCGTGCGTACAGCGCCGGCCAGATGGTCTGCAGGTTGCCGCCGGGCAGCCAGCGGGGCGCTACATAATGCATAGCTGTTCAGACAATGGTTACGGGAAGTTGTGCACTATTTATTGCTCAGTGCAGCACTTTGGGCGGCTGTTCAACTTCCTGCGCTTCGCCCTGGGTGCCCGGGCTGGCGTGGTGCACCACCAGGCGCCAGCCCTGCGGAGTCTTGTGGTACACATTGGTCACCAGAACATGGGCGTGCACCGGCCCCTCGGCCGTTAGCACTTCCACCCGCTCCAGCAGGGTATGCACGGCGCTGGCCAGGGAGTCCACCCGCCGAATGGCCTCCGGACGGATCTGGATGGCACCCCCGTGCGCAAACAGGGCATCGAACGCCGCGCGGATGGCACCCGCACCGATCACGCGCGGGCCGCCGGGGTGAATGCACACGATGTCATCCTCGTCCGCCCAGCACGCCATGAGTTTGTCGAGATCGGCCGTCTGCAGCGCCTCATAAAAGGCGGCCTCGACGTCATCGGGCGTGCCTCCCAGGGAGGCGGCTTGCTGGCGGGCTTTGGGCATGGGTGGGGAATAAGTGGTTGCAGCGCCCATTTTGCCGCGTTTACCCGACCGGCGGCCGCCCACTTGATGGCTGCAGGCACAACCCCATGTATGCTACGGTTGCACTAACCCCGTAGGAGATGGCGATGAAGACTTGGATTTTGGCCTTGCTGTCGGCGCTGGCACTGTCCGGCTGTGGCTATAACGACTTCCAGCGACTGGACGAACAGACCAAGTCCGCCTGGAGCGAAGTGCTCAACCAGTACCAGCGGCGGGCCGATCTGGTGCCCAACATCGTGGCCACCGTCAAGGGCGAGGCCAATTTCGAGCAGGAGACCCTGACCAAGGTGGTGGAGGCCCGCGCCAAGGCCACCTCCATTCAGGTGACCCCCGAAACCCTGAACGACCCGGCGGCCTTCCAGAAGTTCCAGGCCGCGCAGGGCGAGCTCAGCAGCGCGCTCAGCCGCCTGATGGTGGTCAGCGAGCGCTACCCGGACCTGAAGGCCAACAAGGGCTTCAGTGACCTGCGCGTGCAACTGGAAGGCACCGAGAACCGCATCACCGTGGCCCGCAACCGCTACATCCAGGCCGTGCAGGAGTACAACGTGCTGGCGCGCAGCTTCCCCAGCAACCTGACGGCCATGGTGTTCAGCTACCAACCCAAACCCGCCTTTGCCGTGCAGAACGAAGCCGCCATTACCGCACCGCCGGTGGTGGACTTCAACAAGAAGTAAGCACCCGCCATGCTGCTGCGCGGCTTCCTCGCCCTGCTGCTGAGCCTGCTCGGGGGTCTGGCCGGGGCCCAGGGCGTGTTGCCCGTGCCGGCACTGACCGGGCACGTGATCGACAGCACCGGCACGCTGGACCCTGCGCGCCGACAAGCCCTGGAGGACAAGCTCAGCGCCTTTGAAGCCAGCAGTGGTTCGCAGGTGGTGGTGCTGATGGTGCCCACCACCCAGCCGGAAGACATTGCCAGCTACGCCAACCGGGTTGGCAACACCTGGAAGATCGGTCGCAAGGCCATTGGAGACGGCCTGCTGCTCATCGTCGCCAAGGACGACCGCAAGCTGCGCATCGAAGTGGCCAAGACGCTGGAAGGCGCCATCCCGGACCTCGCTGCCAGCCAGATCATCAATGACGCCATCACGCCCCGCTTCAAGCAGGGCGACTTTGCCGGCGGGGTGGATGCCGGGGTGGACCAGATCATGGCGCTGATCAAGGGCGAGGCCTTGCCGGCACCCGCGCAACCGGCCGCACGCAACGACAAGCGTGGCGATTTCCAATGGCAGGATTTAGCCATGTTCCTGTTTTTTGCCGTGATGGTGGGGGGCTCCATCGCCCGCCAGATACTAGGCAACAAGCTGGGTTCCGTGGTGACCGGGGGCGTGGCCGGTGGCATCGTCCTGCTGCTGACCACCAGCGTCGTGCTGGCCCTGCTGGCGGGTGTGGTGGCGCTGGTGTTCACCCTGATCGTCAGCGCCGCCCGCAGCCGGCCCGGCGGTAGCGGGTTTGGCGGCGGCATGGGTTCCGGTGGCGGTGGCTGGAGCTCCGGCTCGGGCGGGGGCGGTTTCAGCTCCGGCGGGGGTGGCAACTTTGGGGGCGGTGGCGCCTCGGGGGGATGGTAATGTTCCAGCGCATCGCACGCCTGTTCAAACACCGCTGGATGGACGACTCCCACCGTGTCATTGCGCCAGCAGCCGTGCAGCGGCTGATGCAGAGCGTGGCTGCCAGCGAGGCACGCCACAGCGGAGAAATCCGCATCTGCATTGAGGCCGGCCTGCCCAACAGCTACCTGCTGCGTCCGGATAGCATGGCCGACCTGACGCGCCAGCGGGCGCTGGCCCAGTTCGGCAAGCTGCGGGTCTGGGACACCGCGCACAACAACGGCGTCCTCATCTATTTGCTGCTGGCAGAGCGCACCATCGAGGTGGTGGCCGATCGGGGCTTGAACCCGCACATCAGCCCCGCGCAGTGGCAGGCCATCGTGCAACGCCTGGGTGAGGCCCTGCGCGCGGGCCGTTTTGAAGACGGCCTAGGCCAGGCCCTGGGCGAGGTATCCGTTCTCCTGGCAACCCACTTTCCCCCGCAGGCTGGCGCAGCCCACGCCAACGAACTCCCGGACGAACCCGCACTGCTGTGAGCCCCAAATACAAAACCGCCCGAAGGCGGTATTGCTGGGACGGCTGGTGCCGCTTATTTCTTCTGGCGGAACTTGCGCAAGGCCGCCAGCTGCGCTGCCATGATG
>JBAQKO010000004.1:0-4437 GCA_049301075.1 Rhodoferax sp. | reverse complement strand
GGTCCGGGTCGGATGAGAAAGTCAGTGCCTTGGGCCAGATGGAGCAGCCCCCCAGGAGCGTCACGGACGCCAGGGTCATGGCCGCCAGCGCTGCGCTGCGCGCGTGCCGGGTGTTTTTCGAGGGAGTCGAGCGTGTGGGCATGGGGCGGGTGCTTTCCGGTTGGGGCAATGGGGAACTGGCGTGCGGGGCGGCTGCCTAGAGGTAGAACGCTTCGACTTTGCCCTTGAGCTTGATCAGCAGCGGCTTGCCCTTGCGGTCCACCGTTTTGCCGGCGGGCACCTTGACCCAGCCTTCGCTGATGCAGTATTCCTCGACATCCGTGCGTTCCTTGTCATTCAGGCGAATGCCAATGTCGTGCTCGAACACGGCCGCGACATGGTGGGGGCTGCGCGGGTCCACGGACAGGTGGTCGGGCAGAGGGGGGCGTTGGGTGGTTTCAGTCATGGGTATTTATTTTTCGATGCACGTGAATCTATACCAATTCTCCGGCATTTCGCACCGGTCGGGTCCAGGGGCGGTTTCTTGCTTCGTGCCGGAATCGGTCGCACAATGTTTTCGCATACGGTCATTCAACAACAAAGGGGGTTTTCCATGCTCAAAAACAAAGTGGCGCTGGTCACGGGTGGGTCGTCCGGCATCGGGCGCGCCGTGGCGCTGGTCTGGGCGCGCGAGGGGGCCCGGGTGGTGGTGTCCGACATGAACCCGCAAGGCGGCGAAGAAACGGTAGCCCTGGTGCGGGCCCAGGGCGGCGAAGCCATTTTTGTGGCGGCCGATGTGGGCAAGCCCGACGACGGCGCCCGGCTGGTGGAACGCACGGTGGCCCATTTCGGCCGGCTGGACGTGGCTTGCAACAACGCCGGCATTGGCGGGCCACAGGCGCCCACGGCCGACTATCCGCTGGACGGCTGGGCGCAGGTCATCAACATCAACCTCTCGGGTGTGTTCTACGGCATGAAGTACCAGATTGCCGCCATGCTCAAGACCGGCGGCGGCTCCATCATCAACATGGCATCCATTCTCGGTGCGGTGGGGTTTGGTGGCAGCCCGGCCTACACCGCGGCCAAGCACGGCGTGGTGGGGTTGACCCAGGCGGCGGCACTGGAATACGGCGCACAGGGCGTGCGGGTCAATGCCGTGGGCCCCGGCTTTATTCACACGCCCATGATCGGCGCGCTGGAGCAGGATGCCGGCATCAACGCCATGCTGGTGGGGGCCCATCCCATCGGGCGCTTGGGGCGTCCCGAAGAGGTGGCGGAGCTGGTGGCCTGGCTGGCCTCCGAGCGGGCGTCTTTTGTCACGGGCGCCTACTATCCGGTGGACGGCGGCTACCTGGCGCGCTGAGCCCGGCGCGCGGCAGGGATAATCCCCTGCATGGAACTTGTTAGCTTTGCCATTGACTTCATCCTCCACGTCGACAAATACCTGGAGGCGTTCATCCAGAACTACGGCCTGTGGGTGTACGCCCTGCTGTTTCTGGTGATCTTTGTGGAAACCGGCGTGGTCGTCATGCCGTTTCTGCCCGGGGACTCGCTGCTGTTTGTGGTGGGCGCCATGTGCGGGGTGGGGCTGATGAGCTACCCGCTGTCGGTAGGCTTGCTGTTCGCGGCGGCGGTGCTGGGCAACCAGTCCAACTACACCATTGGCCATTACTTTGGCCCCAAGGTGTTCCAGTGGGAAAACTCCCGCCTGTTCAACCGCAACGCATTCAACGCGGCGCATGCGTTTTACGAGCGCTACGGCGGCATCACCATCGTGGCGGCACGCTTCATGCCGTTTTTGCGTACGTTTGCACCCTTTGTGGCCGGGGTGGCGCAGATGTCGCGCGGGCGCTTCATGCTGTTTGACGTGGTGGGTGGCGCCCTGTGGGTGGGCGGCATCGTCACCATTGGCTACTTCTTCGGCAACATCCCGTTTGTGAAGGCGCACCTCGACAAGATCATCTGGGCCCTGATTCTGGCTCCGGGTCTGGTGATTGTGTTCGGTGCCTGGAAGGCCCGACGCAAGGCCGCCGCGTAACGTGCGCAGCGCGGGGCTTCAGCTGCGGACGCGGTTGCGCGCCAGGGGCGGGTTCCGGGAGAAATAGCCCTCGATGCCGCGCATCAGCGCATCGGCCAGCTGGTTCTGGTATTCCTCGCTGTTGAGCTTGGCTTCCTCCTTGGGATTGCTGATGAAGGCCGCCTCCACCAGCACGCTGGGAATGTCGGGCGCCTTGAGCACTGCAAAGGCCGCCTGCTCCACGCGGGGTTTGTGCAGCTTGCCGACGCGGCCAATTTCACCCAGCAGGGTCTTGCCCAGCTTGAGGCTGTCGTTGATTTGTGCGGTGGTGCTCATGTCCAGCAGGGCGCGCATGACCGAGGCATCCTTGGCCTTGATGTTGAGCCCGCCAATCGAGTCGGCCTTGTTCTCCTTGGCCGCCATCCAGCGTGCGGCGCTGCTGGACGCGCCGCCCTGGCTGAGGGCAAACACGCTGGCACCCTGCGGGTCGGGGGTGAAGAACGCATCGGCATGCAGGCTGACGAACAGATCGGCCTGCACGCGGCGCGCCTTTTGCACCCGCACCTGCAGCGGCACGAAGAAGTCGGCATCGCGCGTGAGGTAGGCCCGCATGGCGTTGCCGTTCACGCTGGTGGCGTTGATGCGGTCGCGCAGCAGGTGGGCCAGACGCAGCACCACGTCTTTCTCGCGCGTGCCGCCGGGGCCGATGGCGCCGGGGTCTTCGCCACCGTGGCCGGGGTCCAGGGCGATGATGATCAGCCGGTCGGTCGCATTTTGGGTGGCATTTTGGCCGCCAGGCCCCGTGGAACCTGCGCCAGAAGCTATGGATTGTGTAGCAGGCGTGGGGCTGGTGGCGGGTTTGCCGTCGGCGCCGCCGGGCTTGTCGGCCGGCTTCTGGACGTGCTGCGCAATCAACTCGCCCAGCGGATCGGCGCCGGTGTGCGCGTTGGGGGCTGGCGTGCTGTCTTTCAGGCGCTGGGCAATCAGGGCTTCCAGCGGGTCGATTTCCTGCGTCGGGTACAGGTCCAGTACCAGCCGGTGCTGGTAGGCCGCGACGGGCGCCAGCGTGAACACCTGGGGGCGGATGGGTAGCTTGAGGTCCACCACCAGGCGCACCACGTTGGGGGTGAACTGCCCCACGCGGATGCCGGCAATGTTGGGGTCGTCAGGGCGGACCTTGGCGACCAGCTCCTTGAGCGCGGGGTTGAGGGTAATGCCTTCAATGTCTACTGCCAGCCGCGGCGGGCTGGGAACGAACTGGGGTTTGGCGGTGAGCGCCGCATCGGACTCGATTGTGACGCGCGAGTACTCGGGCGCCGGCCAGACCCGCACGGTGAGGATGGTGGCGCCACGCGCCAGCTGCGCCAGACCCAGCGTCAGGACGATGCTGCCACCTTGCAGGAGGGTGCGGCGTTTCACGTGTCGGCTCCGTGGCCGTGCGCCGCCTGCAGCAAGGCCTCGCCGGTGGGCGTGCGGGCGGTCAGGGTAACCTGGCGCGCGGCGTCGGGAGTGGTCCGCAGGGTGATGTCCAGGTCGGCCGGGGGCAGCATGGCACCGGCTTTTTCGGGCCACTCGGCCAGCTTCAGGCCGGCGCTGGCAAAGATGTCGCGAAAGCCCGCATCTTCCCATTCGCGCGGGTCGGCAAAGCGATAGAAGTCGAAGTGCCACACGTTCAGGCCGGGCAGCTCGTAGGGCTCCACCACGGCATAGGTGGGGCTTTTGACGCGCCCGGTCACGCCCAGCGCGTGCAGCAGGTGGCGCACCAGCGTGGTCTTGCCCGCGCCCAGATCGCCATGCAGGGCAATGAAGGCGTGGCGCAGGGGCGGCTGCGCGGCCAGGGTCCGGGCAAACGCCTGCGTGGCGGTTTCGTCCGGCCAGAGCAGGGTTTTTACAATAGGCGCGTGACGATCAACAGCACTCAATTCGATGGCAACCAACTGGTTTCGCAAATACAGGCGTGGGCCCGGGAACTGGGATTCTCTCAAATAGGCGTGACCGGTGTCGATTTGACCTCCGCCGAGGCCGGTTTGATGACCTGGCTGGAGCAGGGTTTCCATGGCGATATGGGCTACATGGCCAGCCACGGCCTCAAGCGCGCACGCCCCGCTGAACTGGTGCCCGGCACGCTGAGCGTCATCACGGCCCGCATGGATTACCTGCCCCGGACCACACCCGAGGGCTGGACCAGCCTGGAGCTGGGGCGCCTGCAGCAGCCGGGCGAAGGCATTGTGTCCATCTATGCCCGCGGGCGGGACTACCACAAGGTCCTGCGCAGCCGCCTGCAAAAACTCAGCGACCGCATTGCCACGGCGATTGGCCCGTTTGGCCACCGCGTGTTCACCGATTCCGCCCCCGTGCTGGAGGCCGAGCTGGCCGCGCGCAGTGGACAGGGCTGGCGCGGCAAGCACACGCTGCTGCTCAACCGCGAGGCCGGGTCGCTG
>JBAQKO010000003.1:0-4036 GCA_049301075.1 Rhodoferax sp. | reverse complement strand
GCCCAGACCGTGATTGCTGGCAGCAAAGCGGCGGTGGACAAAGCCTGCGAGCTGCTCAAGGCCAATGGAGCCAAGCGGGCCTTGCCGTTGCCGGTGTCGGCGCCGTTTCACTCCCGGCTGATGCAGCCCGCAGCCGAAAAGCTCAAGGCGCGCCTGGAGGCCATCGAGTTTGCGACGCCCCAGATGGCCCTGATTAACAATATCGACGTAGCCGTGGAGGTCGACGCCGACCGCATCCGTGATGCCCTGTACCGCCAGGCCTTCGGCCCGGTACGTTGGGTGGAATGCGTGCAGGCGATCAAGGCCCACGGTTTGACTACACTGGTGGAGTGCGGTCCGGGCAAAGTGCTGGCCGGCATGGTCAAGCGCATTGACCCGGAGTTGATCGGACTGGCGCTGTTTGATCCCGCCAGTCTGCAAGAGTTGAAAGGTGCATTGGCATGAACGAAGTGAAATTTGAAGGCCAGGTTGCGCTGGTGACGGGCGCCTCGCGCGGTATTGGCGCCGCCATTGCCCTGGAGCTGGCCCGCAAGGGGCTGAAGGTCATCGGCACTGCCACCACCGATGCGGGTGCCGCAAAAATTACGGACGCACTGGCGGCCTTTCCCGGCTGCGCAGGGCGCACACTGGATGTGACCCAGGGGCCTGCCGGTGAAGCGCTGATTGACGCCATCGTCAAGGAACATGGTGGCTTGCAGGTGCTGGTCAACAATGCCGGCATCACGCGTGACAACCTGGCCATGCGCATGAAGGACGAGGAGTGGGATGCCGTGATGGAGGCCAACCTCAAAGGCGTCTTCCGCATGAGCCGCGCCGTGATGCGCACCATGATGAAGCAGCGCTATGGCCGCATCATCAGCATCACGTCCGTGGTGGGTGCCTCGGGCAACCCGGGCCAAGCCAACTACGCCGCCGCCAAGGCGGGTGTTGCTGGCATGACCCGCGCGCTGGCGCGCGAACTGGGTTCGCGCAACATCACCGTCAACTGCATCGCCCCCGGATTTATCGAAACCGACATGACTGCAGGCCTGCAGGAGGAACAGCAGAAAGCCTTGCTGGGCCAGATTCCGCTGGGTCATCTGGGCAAGCCCGCCGACATTGCGCACGCTGTTGCATACTTGGCGTCTCCCGGCGCCAGTTACGTGACGGGGCAGGAGCTGCACGTCAACGGCGGCATGTACATGTAACGCATGAAAATCCAGCCGATTTGTCCGTTCGGCCACCCGGTTAGAGTCAAGGCCCTAAGCCCGGGTAAAATTACGGATTCTTTTACAACCCTTAGAGGGAAGCCATGAGCGATATCGAAGTCCGCGTCAAAAAAATCATTGCCGAGCAACTCGGAGTGGAAGAGTCTCAAGTCACCAACGAAAAAGCCTTCGTGGCCGATCTGGGTGCTGATTCTCTGGACACCGTGGAACTGGTGATGGCGTTGGAAGACGAGTTCGGAATTGAAATTCCCGACGAAGACGCGGAAAAAATCACCACGGTCCAGAATGCGATTGACTACGCCAATACGCACAAAAAGGCCTGATGAGGTCTTGGCGGTGCTTCGGTGCCGCTCCGAACGGGTTGTGACGGGCACGGTGGAAACACTGTTGCCTGCCGACCCGACACTTTGCCGTTCCATGCGGCATTTTTTTTGACAAACTGCTGAAAACTGATTGTTATGTCCCGTCGCCGCGTTGTTGTCACTGGTTTGGGTTGTGTCAGTCCCGTAGGAAATACGGTCTCAGAGGCGTGGTCAAATTTGATCGCTGGCAAATCTGGCATTGACCTGATCACCAAATTTGATGCGTCCGCCTTTTCCTGCAAGATTGCAGGCGAGGTCCGCAATTTTGATCTCGAGTCCTATATCAGTGCCAAAGATGCACGGGCCATGGACACGTTCATTCATTACGGTATCGCCGCTGCCGCGCAGGCTGTGGCCGATGCCGGCTTGCCCACGGGGGATGCCTTGGGTGAGGAAGAGGCGACGCGCATCGGTTGCGTGATCGGCTCGGGTATTGGTGGCTTGCCCATGATCGAGGGCATGCACACGGAGTACGCCAGCCGGGGGCCCCGCCGCATTTCCCCGTTTTTCGTGCCCGCGACCATCATCAACATGACCGCTGGTCATGTGTCCATGCGTTATGGCTTCAAGGGCCCGAATATCGCCATTGTTACTGCCTGCACGACCGGTTTGCATTGCATCGGTGAAGCGGGCCGCATGATCGAATACGGCGATGCTGACGTCATGGTGGCCGGTGGTTCCGAGGCGACGGTGTCTCCACTGGGCATTGGCGGTTTTGCCGCCATGCGGGCCCTGAGCACGCGCAACGATGACCCCGCCACGGCGTCACGCCCCTGGGACAAGGATCGCGATGGTTTCGTTCTGGGCGAGGGCGGCGGCGTGATGGTGCTTGAGGAGTACGAACACGCCAAGGCGCGGGGCGCCAAAATTTACGCCGAGCTGGCAGGTTTTGGCATGAGTGCCGATGCAGGGCACATGACCGCTCCCAGCATGGACGGCCCCCGCCGCGCCATGCTGAACGCTATGCGCAATGCAGGTGTGAACGCGGACCAGGTGGATTATCTGAACGCGCATGGCACATCCACGCCGCTGGGTGACCTCAACGAAACGAATGCGATCAAGGCGGCACTGGGCGACCATGCCAAGAAGATTGTGGTGAATTCCACCAAGTCCATGACCGGCCACTTGCTGGGTGGTGCTGGTGGGGTGGAGTCGGTGTTCACTGTTTTGGCGCTGCACCACCAGAAGAGTCCGCCAACCATCAATATCTTCAATCAGGATCCGGAGTGCGATCTGGATTACTGCGCCAACACCGCACGCGACATGCGCATCGATGTCGCGGTCAAGAACAACTTCGGCTTCGGCGGGACCAACGGTACCCTGGTGTTCAAACGCGTCTGATGGGGGCCCACCCCTGACAGCCCATGCCCAGCGCCCCGGCGGTTAGTGTTGCAGTAGCCCGGTCAGCGTGGCACTTGCGGGCCATCGGGGTGCTGTGTGTGCTGGCGGGGCTGGCTTGTGGGGCGTTGGCACGCGACCTGCCTCCGATGCAGGCGCTGCTGCTGGCAGCGGTGGTACTGGCAACCGGTGCCACGGCGCTGGTGGGTTGGTACCGTTCTCCCGCAGGCTGCTTGCAGTGGGATGGCCTGCGCTGGCACTGGCCGGATGTTTCCGATACGCCGGACTGCCGGCTGATCCTGCATTTTGATTTCCAACGCGTGATGCTGGTGTCCTTGCGGGGCTCGGCAAGGCGTACCACATGGCTGTGGCTGGAGTCCATGCCGGGGGACCCGCACTGGATGGCTTTGCGCCGTGCTGTGGTTGCCAGCCGGCGGCTACCCGCTGCAGGGGATAGCGCCCTATCCCGGCCGGATGGAGGTTGTGCATGAGCGCGCTGCCACCCGCCACGGACCAGGACACCGATCTGGTGCTGGTGCAACGCACCGTAGCCGGAGACCAGCGCGCCTATGGCTTGCTGGTGCTGAAATACCAGCGACGCATTCAGCGGCTGATCGGGCGCATGGTGCGCGACACCGACCTGGTCGAGGATATTGCCCAGGAGACCTTCATTCGGGCGTACCGCGCCCTGCACCAGTTCCGGGGTGATGCGCAGTTCTATACCTGGCTGTACCGCATTGCCGTCAATACGGCCAAGAAATTCCTGCTCGAACTCAAGCGCGACCCGACGGTTTCCGAGAGTTTTCTGGCGCCGGATGATGAGGATGAAACTTCCTGGCGAAAACAGGAACCAATAGCGGGTGAGACACCAGAGTCCCTTTTGGCGGCCAAGGAGATTGCGTCGGTGGTGAACGCGGCCATGGAGGGCTTGCCGGAGGATTTGAAAGAAGCGATCACTTTGCGGGAGATCGAAGGCTTGAGTTACGAGGAAATTGCTGCCGTGATGGACTGTCCCATTGGAACCGTCCGTTCGCGGATTTTCCGTGCACGGGAGGCCATTTCTGCCAAGGTCAAACCGTTGCTGGAAAAACAGATGGGTAAACGCTGGTGAGGTATGCACACATGAAC
>JBAQKO010000002.1:0-5963 GCA_049301075.1 Rhodoferax sp. | reverse complement strand
CAGGCGGGCCGCGCGCGCCGTGGGGATGACGCGCACGGTGCCGGCGGCTTCCAGCTGTTCCAGCATGGGGGTGGCAATGGCTTCAATCTCGGGCACCACCAGATCGGGTTTTTCTTGCTCGATCAGCGCCTGGAGTTGGGCCGGGTCACTCATGGTGATGGTGCGCGCATGGTGGGCGACCTGCTGGCCGGGCGCGTTGTCGTAGCGGTCCACGGCAATGGTTTCCACGCCCAGGCGCTGCAGGGCGATCATGACCTCCTTGCCCAGCTCGCCGCTGCCCAGCAGCATGACTTTGGTGGCGTGGGGCGACAGGGGGGTGCCTAGGGTGGTCATATCGAAAAACTCCGTCAAGGTTGAAAAAAGGGGGCTGGCCGGGCGGACTTGCGCATCAGGGTGCTTTTGCCAAAAAGCGACGCCATCAGGTCCACCGCCACTTCCGCGGTGCGGTTGCGTTCATCCAGCGCCGGGTTGAGCTCCACCACGTCCAGTGAGCCCAGGCGGCCGGTGTCGGCGATCATTTCCATGCACAGCTGGGCCTCGCGGTAGTTGGGGCCGCCGCGCACCGTGGTGCCCACACCCGGTGCGATGGCGGGGTCGAGGAAATCCACGTCAAAGCTCACGTGCAGGTGGGTGTTGGCGTCTACCAGCGCCAGTGCCAGTTCCATGGCGGCGCGCATGCCCATTTCGTCGATGTAGCGCATGTCAAACACTTCCAGGTCCTGTTCGTGCACCAGGCGTTTTTCGCCTTCGTCCACGCTGCGGATACCGATCTGGCGGATCCATTTGGTTTGCAGGGCGGGTACCTGACCGCTCAGGCCAATCAGTTCGGGCGGACCCAAGCCGCACAGGCAGGCGACCGGCATGCCATGGAGGTTGCCGCTGGGGGTGAGGGTGTGGGTGTTGAAGTCGGCATGGGCGTCCAGCCAGAGCACGCGCAACTTCTTGCCGGCTTCGCGGCAGTGGCGGGCCACGGCGCTGATGGAGCCGATGCCCAGGCTGTGGTCGCCGCCCAGCAACACGGGCAAGCGTCCCAGGGCCAGCTCCTGGTAGACCGCATCGTGCACCGTCTGGTTCCAGGCCGTGACCTCGGCCAGATGGCGGTAGCCGTTGACGGGCGCCTGCCAGGGGTTGCCGGGGCCGCTCAGGTTGCCCCGGTCGACCACTTCCAACCCGTGACGGGCCAGCACCGTCGCCACATGGGCCACACGCAGCGCCTCGGGGCCCATGCTGGCGCCGCGGGTGCCCGCGCCCACATCGGTGGGCGCGCCAATGAGGCTGGGGAGTGCGTTCATGCCTCCATTGTGGAGCAGACGGGCGCCGGTTGCCGGACGGCTCGCCCGTTTCGGGCGCACGCGCTCAGGACGGATGGGCCTTCATGGTAAAGACCCTCACCGCCCGCTGCAGGGTGTTGCTGCGGGCCGCCAGCGCTTCACAGGCGGTGGTGGACTGCCGCACCAGCGCGGCGTTTTGCTGGGTGACGCCATCGAGCAGCTGCATGGCCTGGCTGATCTGCAGCACGCCCTGAGACTGTTCCTGGGTGGCCTGGGTGATTTCGTTCAGGCGGGTGGTGACCCGTTGGACCGACTCCACCGCGGTACGAATGGTGGCCGCGGCGCTGGTCACGGTCTGCGTGCCTTCCGTCACTTCTTGCGCCGAGCGCTGGATCAACTCGCGGATCTGCAGCGCGGCATCGGTGCTGCGGCGCGCCAGTGCGCGCACTTCGCCGGCCACCACGCCGAAGCCGCGCCCGTGTTCGCCGGCATGGGAGGCCTCCACCGCGGCATTGAGTGCCAGCAGGTTGGTCTGGAAGGCCAGCTTCTCGATGACGGCAATGATCTCGGTGATGCGCTCCGACGACGACTGGATGCGGTGCATGGACTGCGCCACGCGATCCACGGCGGCGCCCCCTTGCGTGGCTTCGGAACTCGCGCTGCTGCTCAGGCTCGACAGCTCCTGCACCGTGTCGGCGGTCTGTTTCACGGTGCCGGCAATTTGCTCTGAGGAGGTCGACGTCTGCTCCACGCCGCTGGCCTGGGAGTCGGTGCGGCCCGCCAGCTCGATGCTGCCCTGGTGAATGGCCTGCGTGGCCTGCGTTACGCCTACCACCTCGGCGCGCACGTCGGCGACGATGGCGCGCATGTTGAGGTTGATCAGCCACAGTTTGCGCATCAGCGAGGACAGCGGGCTGGTGGCGTCATAGGTGATCTGGCCATCAAGGTTGCAGCCGGCCACTTCGCTGGCCAGCTGCTTGGCTTTTTCCAGGGGGCGCGTCACCGTCCGCACGAACCACGCCATGAAGGCGCCGGCGCCTGCCAATCCCGTTAGCAGCTGCAGCAGCAAGACGGTGCGTGGATCGTATCCCGGCAACAGCAGGGCCGGCAGCAGGGTCAGCGCCAGGGTCAGGGTCAAGGCGGCGCCGGCGCGCTGGGTCAGGGTCAGCCGGTGCAGTTTGCCCAGCGCGTTGCGCCAACCCACGGGCCGCAGGTTGCCGGCGTGCAGGCAGAAGGTTGCCCGCCCCGACTGGCGTTGCGTGGCAACCTGGGCGTACAGGGCTTCGGCGGCCGCAATCTGTTCGCGGGTGGGTTTCAGCCGGACCGACATATAGGCTTTGGGCTTGCCACCGTCCATGACCGGCGTCACGTTGGCGCAGACCCAGTAGTGGTCGCCATTCTTGCGCCGGTTTTTGACGATGCCGCTCCAGGGACGCCCGCGTCCAATGGTGGACCACAGATCCTTGAAGGCCTCGGGTGGCACATCGGGGTGGCGCACGATGTCGTGGGGCTGGCCCAGCAACTCGGCGTAATCGTAGCCGCTGGCCAGCACGAAGGCCTGGTTGCAATGGGTGATGCGTCCGGTGGTGTCGGTGGTGGAAACCAGGGTTTCCCCATCCGGCAGTTCGTACTCTTGTTGTGTGACAGGCAGATTGAGTTTCATGTGAAAAAAGGTGGTGCAGCGTTCGCGCCAGAGAAGCTGGCGTGCGCTTTTTATAGGTGTGGTGCACTGTAGAACGGGGGCCGGTGGATACACAAGCCAGGCATGGCAACAGGTTGACATACGTCAAGCCAAAACTGTGCCGGAATCCGCGTTCGCGCTAGGTTTTCAACAGATCGCTCAATCCGTTCATCAGCTCGTCCACCAAGGGACGCAGTTCCCTGAGTTGTGCAAAGGCCTGGTCCTGCTGCCCCTGGCTGCACAGCACGATGAGATCCTGCCCCATCGCGTGGATGCGCTCGTGCAAGGCGTGCAGGCGCTGGACCTCCGGATGCTGGCCAAAGCGCAGCCGCCCTTCTCCTGCGTACCAGCGGTTGAAGTGGCAGTCGCGGGTTTCCACGACGGGCGGGGTGTCGCGTTCACCGGCCAGGAAGGCCTCCACGGATTGCATCCAGTAGCGGTGGTGCAACTCCGTGAGCAGCACGATCAGCTCGTCCGGACTCAGGGAGCGGGCATGCCGGGCCGTCCATGCGGCATCGGGTTGCCAGGCCGCGACCCAGGCCGGCAGTGCGTGGGCCGGCATCGGGTGGGCGATGCCAAAACCCTGCGCCAGCTCGCAGCCCAGGGCCAGCAACAGCTCGGCGTGGATGCCCGTTTCCACCCCCTCGGCAATCACCTGGCGGCCGAAGGCCCGTGCCAGGCCGATGACGCTTTCCACGATCGACAGGTCGTCCGGATCGTTCAGCATGTCGCGCACAAAGGTCCGGTCGATCTTGAGCACCTCGGCCGGCAGGTGCTTGAGGTAGGTCAGTGACGAGTAGCCGGTGCCAAAGTCGTCCAGTGCAAAGTGCACGCCCATGGCACGGCAGGTGCGCATGGTTTCGGAGACTTGGGCCATGTCTTCCATGGCGCTGGTTTCCAGCACTTCGAGTTCCAGCTGGCTGGCGCTGACTTCCGGGTGGGTGCGCAGCAAGTCCTGCAGGCGCAGCACGAAGTCGACCTGTTGCAACTGTCTGGCGCCGATGTTGACGCTGACCCGCAGGTCCAGCCCTGCGGCTTTCCACGCGGCCATCTGGGTCAGTGCCGCGGCGATCACCCACTCCCCCAGTTCCACGCTGAGAGGAAGGTTTTCGACGATGGGCAGGAAGGCATCGGGCGGGAGCAGGCCGCGCTCGGGGTGTTGCCAGCGGATCAGGGCCTCGGCGCCCACGACCTCTCCGGTCTTCATGTTCACCTTGGGCTGGTAATGCAGCACGAATTCGCGTCGTTCCAGCGCCTGGCGAATGTGTTCCAGACTCTCGCGCTGGGTCTGCACGGCCGTGTCCTGGTCCACATCGAACAGGTGGTAACGGTTCTTGCCCAACTGCTTGGCCAGGTACATGGCCTGGTCCGCATGGCGCAGCAGCAAGTCGGCGTCGGCCTGGTCTTGCGGGTAGACCGTCACGCCAATGCTGGCGGAAACCTGCAGTACGGCGGCGTTGGCCGTGACCGGCGTTGCGGCGGCCTGCAGCAGCCGCTTGAGCACCGGCTCGCAATCCTGGGCGTGCTCCAGATCCACCAGCACGGCCACGAACTCGTCGCCGCCAATGCGCGCCAGGGTGTCGCCTTCCCGCAGGGCCTCCTTCATGCGTTGCGCCACGGCGATCAGCAACTCGTCGCCGGCGTCGTGGCCATGCTTGTCGTTGACGGCCTTGAAGCCGTCCAGGTCCAGGTACACCACCGCCAGCGATTGGGCGCGCCGCTGGCACTGGGCCATGGCCAGCAGCAGGCGGTCGGCCAGCAGCACACGGTTGGGCAGGTTGGTCAGCGCGTCGTAGTGGGCGATGTGCTCGAGTTGCTTCTGGTGTTCCTTGATGGAGGTGATGTCCGTGAACAGGGCCACGTAGTTCTGCGTTACGCCCGTGGGGTCCCGCAGGGCGCTGATGGTGATCATCTCGGCGTAAATTTCACCGTTTTTCCGCCGGTTCCAGGCCTCTCCGTGCCAGTGGCCCTTGTGGGTGAGGTCGTGCCACATGGCGGCATAGAACTCCGGTCCCTGCCGGCCCGACTGCAGCATGCGCGGGTTCTGCCCCAATGCCTCTTCGCGGCTGTATCCGGTGATGTGGGTGAAGGTGTCGTTGACTTCGAGGATGGTGCCTGCGGCGTCGGTGATGGTGATGCCCTCGCGGGCATGGGTAAACACGCTGGCAGCGAGTTGCAGGCGCGCTTCGGCCAGGGTTCTATCAATGGCCAGAGCCGTGAGCCGCGCCTCGTACTCGATCAACTGCAGGTCGATGGCCGAGGGGGCGCAGGCTTGGTGGTGGTAGATGGAAAAGGTGCCCAGCAATTTGCCCTGTGCCGAGAAAATCGGTTGTGACCAGCAGGCTTGCAGCCCGGCTCGGCGGGCGGCGTCCAGAAACGGCGTCCAGGCGGCGTGGGTGGCAAGGGTCTCGTTCAGGACGCCCTCGCCCGCGGGCACCGGCATGCCGGAGGGGGCAATGCCCTGGCCCACGACCAGACCGTCCAGGACCTCGCGGAAGAAGCCGGGCAGGCTGGGTGCGGCGCCGTGGTGCAGGCGCTTGCCTTCGTTGTCCACCACCAGAATGCTGCACAACATGCTGGGGCGGACACTCTCCACGTTGCGCGCGATGGCGTCGAGCACTCGGGGCAGCGGCAGGGCGTCGGCCAGCATTTGCAGCACCTGGTTGCGGTGGTGCTCCTGCAACTCGGCCCGTTTGCGCTCGGCAATGTCCGCCTGGGTTCCCGACATGCGCATGGGCCGGTTGTCCGCCGTCCACTCCACCACCCGTCCGCGGTTGAGCACCCAGATCCAGTCGCCATTCTTCTTGCGCACGCGCAGCTCGCATTTGTAGGTGGCGTCCTGGTGGGTAAAGCAACGTTCTACGCGATCCCGGCTCGGTCCCGCGTCGTCGGGGTGAATCATGTTCATCCACGTGTCGATGGTGAAAGGTTCCAGTTCTGCCGCGGTGTAGCCCACGATCTCGGCCCACCGTTCGTTGAGGGCGATTTCGCCGGTCTGCACATTCCACTCC
>JBAQKO010000001.1:0-7380 GCA_049301075.1 Rhodoferax sp. | reverse complement strand
ACGTTGAAAACATCGCCATGGGCCACCCGGGCGTGGCAGAGGCCGCCATCATCGGCGTGGCCCACCCCAAGTGGCAGGAGCGCCCGCTGCTGATTGTGGTGAAACGCCCCGGCCAGGAAGTCACCCGGGACGGCATGCTGGATTACCTGAGTTCCCGCATCGCGAAATGGTGGTTGCCCGACGATGTGGTGTTCGTCGACAGCCTGCCGCACACGGCCACGGGCAAGTTGCTCAAAACCAGCCTGCGCACGCAGTTCAAGGACTACCGCCTGCCCACCGCCTGAAAAATACTTACCCCTCATTAATGGGGACCACGCTGTGGATAACCCTGCTCATAGACGGCAAGGGCCGCGCCAGCATTGGCTTTGAACAGGGTGCTCAATATTTAAGCAGCATCAGGGTTAACCCGAAGAATTTTGTCGCGTTTCTCCAATGACGACAAATTGTGTGATAGCAAAAAAATTTCCCCATAAACATATAGCCAGACCACAGCAAGCGCCGTGGTTTACCCCCATTTCCTATGGATAGCTTTGTGGATAACTTTGTTCACAAGTCACCAATACCGCGCCACGACTGGGTTTACAACAGGCTGCCCGGCAATTGACCAGGGAGCGGGCCGATATGATGCAGGCCCCCTTCTCTCCTATTGATTTATGCCCCTGGACCGTATTGATGACTAACGCACAGTGGTTTTTACTGGTGGGCGCGCTGCTGCTGGTTATGGGCCTGACGTTTACCGTGCTCAAGCGCTCCACCATCACGACGGCCATCGTCTATTTGCTGGTGGGCCTGGTGGTCGGACCCAGCGGGCTCAACCTGTTTCACTTCAACCCGCTCAAGGAATCCGCGCTGCTGGAAATACTGACGGAAGTGGTGGTGCTGATTTCGCTCTTCTCCGCCGGCGTGAAGATGCCGGTGCCGTTCAGCATGGCGCGCTGGCGCACGCCCATTTTGCTGGCCACGGTGTCCATGGGCATTACCGTGGCGCTGGTGGCGGCACTGGCGTATTACGTGCTGGGCTTGCCGCTGGGGGCCGGCGTGTTGCTGGGGGCCATTCTGGCGCCCACCGACCCGGTGCTGGCCACCGACGTGCAGATTCGCCACCCCGGAGACCGCGACCAGCTGCGCTTTACGCTGACCTGCGAGGCCGGCATGAACGACGGCAGCGCCTTCCCGTTTGTGATGCTGGGCCTGGGCTTGCTGGGCTTGCATGACCTGGGCGACTTCGGGCTGAAATGGATGCTGGTGGACGTGCTGTGGGCCACGGCCGCCGCCGTGGTGATCGGCGGCGTGGCCGGTGTGGCGCTGGCCCGCCTGGGGTGGACGCTGCGCCGCGCGCCCCACCAGCACGAGTTGCTGGACGACTTTCTGGGCCTGGGGCTGATTGGGGTGGTCTATGGCCTGACAGTCATGGCGCACGCCTGGGGTTTCCTGGCGGTCTTCTTTGCCGCCGTGGCGCTGCGCCAGACCGAGCAGAAGCTGGCCCGGGGCAGCCGCGCACCGGTGGGCGCCGGGGCCGAAGAGGCCGAACCGGTGCCCACGGTCAGCGAAGGCTCGTTGGTGTTCAAGGAACATCTGGAGCGGCTCTCGGAGCTGGTGCTGGTGCTGCTGGTGGGCGGCACGCTGTTTCTCAACTCCTGGACCTGGGAAGCCGTGGGCGTGGCGCTGTTTGTGTTTGTGGTGGCGCGGCCCTTGAGCGTGCTGGTGGGCCTGTGGGGCACCGGCACGGCATGGCGCATACGGGGCATGACGGGCTGGTTCGGTGTGCGCGGCATTGGCTCGCTGTACTACCTGATGTACGCCATCCAGCACGGCCTGCCGGAACCGCTGTCGCTGAAGCTGATTCAACTGACGCTGATTGTGGTGACCCTGTCCATCTTCCTGCACGGCATCAGCGTCAAGCCGCTGATGGATCGCTTCTGGCGACGGGGCAAGCCGGCGCCGCCGCCGCCATGAAAGTCCTGCGCACGCGCGAGGACGCCGCCACCGTCTTCCACACCCTGCAGCAGCAGGCCCGCACACAGGGCGTGGCCCTGCGTCAGCCACCACCCGAGCCCACCAGTTGCTGCGGACGCGGTTGCAACGGCTGCGTGTGGGAAGGGTTCTTTGCCGCAGCCCATTTCTGGCAGGAAGACGCGCTACAGGCCCTGCAGGTCGAGCAGCCCTGAGGCCCGTCGCCCGCGACGCGTGTCACGCACGTGGCACGGCAGCCGCCCGGCCAGCGCTTAGACTTCTCCGCAAACATTCAACAGGAGACTCCCCCACCATGATTACCTTGTGCGGCTTTGCCATTTCCAATTACTACAACGTGGTCAAGATGGCCCTGCTCGAAAAAGGTGTGCCCTTTGCCGAAGAGCATGTGATGACGGGCAGCAAGGACGAGGCGGTGCTGGGCAGCTCTCCGCTGGGCAAGATTCCGTTCATCCGCACGCCGCATGGCCCCATGTGCGAGAGCCACGCCATTCTGGAATACATCGAGGCCACCTACCCCACCCCGGCGCTGCTGCCGGCCGATGCGTTTGCCGCAGCCAAGGTACGCGAGCTCATCGTCTATATCGACCTGCACCTGGAGCTGGTGGCACGCGAGTTGTACGCGCAGGCCTTCTTTGGCGGCACGGTGAGTGAGTCGGCCCAGGCACGCGTGCGCAAGCAGCTGGAGAAGAACATTGCCGGCTTCAAGCGGTTGGTGAAGTTTGCCCCGTACGTGGCGGGCGACACCTTCACGCTGGCCGACTGCGTGGCCTTCAACAACCTGCCCCTGGTGGGCATGGCCACACGCGCCATCTACGGCGAAGACCTGCTGGCGGCCGCTGGCGTGGACTACAAGCCCTACCTCAAGCTGGTAGGCGAGCGCAGCAGCGCGCAGCAAGTGGTGGCAGACCGCAAGGCCACCACCACCAAGGCGTAAATCAGCGGGCGACCAGCACCGGCACGGTGGACTCGGCCACCACCTTGGTGGCCACGCTGCCCAGCATCAGGCGGGCAATGCCGGTGCGTCCGTGCGAACCCATGACGATCAGGTCGGCCCCTTCCGCCACGGCGGTCTGCACCACACCGCTGGCGGCGGCCACGTCTTCCACCAGGCGCACTTGCAGCGCCACGGGTGCACCACCCTGCTTGCACAGTGCGTCCACCTTGGCGTGGGCGGCGGCAGCGGCTTGCTGGGCCGACGCCATGTACGCCTGGAACCCCATGGGGTTGACTTCGCCCAGGCCAATGTAGGGATAGGGGTCCACCACGTACACCGCCGTCAGCTTGGCACCGTGCGTGCGCGCCAGGCCCACGGCCAGTTGGGCCGCGTGCTCGGAGGCGGCAGATCCGTCGGTAGCAATAAGAATGTGCTTGAACATGGGATACCTCGCAGAATAAATAGGATGTACTGTGAATGCTAACCTGCCCGGACGGCGGTTTGACGGTAACGCGAGATAGTAATATCGCTCCATAGGCTTCATTTCGAAGCTGGCTTGGAGGACATATGGCAAAAGAGCAGCGCAAGGAAAAAATGGTGAAGAAGCCCAAGAAGGACACTTCGGAACCCAAAAACTCGACATCCGACCGCCCGATGGCACCGATGACGGCCGTCATTCCCCGCGGCAAGGACAAAAACAAATAAGCGCCTGCCCCTTTCGGGGCAGACGCTGAAGGTTTTGACAAGCGCCGCCAAGGCGCTTTGTCTTTTATGCCGGCCGCTCAGGCCCGGTTGGTGCGCCCCGCAGGTACCGCCAGGGGCTGTTGGCGCTTGCCGCCCGTCAGCAGACGCAGGGCAAACAGGGCCAGGAAGACCGTGCCCACGGCGAACACGACGTCGCCGGGAACCCGCAGCCAGACCATGGTTTCCATGAAGTGCGAGTGCACCACTTCCGGCGATCGGGCAAACCACATGCCCTTGGTAATGCTGGCCCAGGCCTGGTACACGCCGGCCGGCACCAGCGAGATGAACACCATCATGGCCAGGCCGATGTTGAGCGACCAGAACATGGGCGACAACAGCTTGTCAGACCAGGCAGCACGGTCGGACAGACCCCGCAGGCAGAACAACAGCAAACCGATACCCAGCATGCCGTACACACCAAAGAGTGCGGCGTGGCCGTGGGCGGCGGTCATGTTCAGGCCTTGCATGTAGTACAGGGCAATGGGGGTGTTGATGGAGAAGCCCAAGAGGCCGGCACCCACCACGTTCCAGAAGCCCACGGCGATGAAGCACAGGATGGACCACTTGTAGGCCTGCACCCAGGGGGCGACCTTGGAGCGCTGGTAGTTGCGGTAAGCCTCGACACCGATCATGGCCAGGGGCACCACTTCCAGCGCCGAGAACATGGCGCCAATGGCGATCACGAAGGTGGGCGTGCCGGTGAAGTACAGGTGGTGCAGCGTGCCCAGAATGCCGCCGAACAGGAACACGATGGTCTCCAGCACGATGGCGCTGTTGGCGGTGCTGGCGCGGATCAGGCCCAGGCGGGTGAACAGCAGCGCAATGACGGCGGTGGCGAACACTTCAAAGAAGCCTTCCACCCACAGGTGGACCAGCCACCAGCGCCAGTATTCGATCATGGAATAGTGGGTGTGCTTGCCCCAGGTGAGGGAGGTGGCGTAGAAGCCGCCAATGCACAGGGCCGCCAGGAACACCATGGCGATCAGGCCGCGGCTCTCCGAGGGTGTTTTCAGTGCCGGCATCAGGCCACGGCCCAGCAGCGTGACCCAGAACAGCAGGCCGATGAACAGCAGGATCTGCCAAATGCGGCCCATGCTGGTGAACTCCAGGCCCTGGTTACCGATCCAGAAGGAAAAGTCATTGCCCAGGTGCTGCAGGCTGCCGATCCAGCCGGTGGCTGTGGAGCCCACCACGATGAACAACAGCGCGTAGAACAGCACGTCCACGCCCAGCTTCTGGTACTTGGGTTCCTTGCCCGAAATGGCCGGCGCAATGTACAGGCCGGTGGCCAGCCACGCGGTGGCAATCCACAGCACCGCAAACTGGGTGTGGATAGTGCGGCTCACCGTGAACGGCAGGATCTGCGCCAGCGGGAAACCGAAGAAGCTTTGTCCTTCCACCGCATAGTGCGCGGTGATGACCCCCATGCCCACCTGGGCCAGGATCAGCCCGATGACCACGTAGAAGTACTTGCGCTTGGCCTTCATCGACGGTGTCGGCTTGAGGTCGAACAAGGGATCGGCCTTGGGCGGCTTCGGGTCGCCTTCCTCCTGGTGCGTGGAGTGGTAGAAGATCATGCCGGCGATGGCTGCGATCATCAGAATCACGCTGGCAATCGACCAGATGCCGGCACCCGCCGTGGGCGTGTTGGCCACCAGCGGCTCGTGCGGCCAGTTGCTGGTGTAGCTGAGGTCGGACTCACCCGGACGATCGGTGGCGGCAGCCCATGCCGACCAGAAGATGAACGCCGGCAAGGCCTGCAGGTCGTCCTGATCGGGGACCGAGCCGGAATTCATGGCGTACTGCTCACGCAGCTTGTCCAGTGCAGCATCGTCACCAAACAGCCCCATGTAGTGTTTGACCACCTGCTCCACCGCTTGCGCACGCTCTGGCGACAGCGTAATGGCGCCGGTTGCCGCGTCATAGGTGTTGGCGCGCATCTCCGTCTTCAGCCGGGCGTTGAGCTCCCCCTGCTGACCGACACCCAGCTGCTCGAAGGATTTGCCGAAATCGCGCTGCGCCCACACGTCACGCAGAGCCAGCGCCTCGCGGTGCAACCAGTCGGCGGACCAGTCGGGCGCCACGTAGCTGCCGTGGCCCCAGACGGAGCCCAGTTGCTGTCCGCCGGCCGACAGCCAGGCTTCCTGGCCCCGGAGAACCTGCCCTTCGGAGAAGAGCACAGCTCCTTTGGTGCTGACGACCTGTTTGGGAATCGGCGGCGCTGTCAGATAAATCTCGGTACCGACCCAACCCAAAACGGCAAAGGACAGTACACAGATCACAGCGAGCCAAGTCCAGAGTTTGCGTGTTGCATGCATGGCAAATTTCCTTCTTGGTAGTGATTAAAAAACGAAACAGAATTTAAGATGCATTCTATCTGCATCTTATTAAAGATGGAAGACGTTTACATCTTTATTTGCACATTTCGTCACCCAACCGCCGGCCAGTGCAAAATATGTGGTAAACCACCAAAATGCATACACTATTAAGTGACGGCGCAACGGCGCGCCCATTTACCCTTTACCGGATACCCACTGCGCCATGAGACTCACCACCTACACCGATTACTCACTGCGCACGCTGATGTACCTGGCAGCCAATCAGGACCGGTTGGTCACCATTCAGGAAATTGCCGACCTGCACAAAATTGCGAAAAACCACCTGACCAAGGTGGTACACCAGCTCGGTTTGCTGGGGCTGGCCCAGACCGTGCGGGGCCGCAACGGTGGCCTCAAGCTGGGCAAGACGCCGGCAGACATCAATATCGGCGCGGTGGTGCGCAGCACCGAAACCGATTTCTTCATGGCCGAGTGTTTTGACCGCGACAAGAACGCCTGCATCCTGACCTCATCCTGCACCCTCAAAGGGGTGCTGCACACGGCCACTGCCGCGTTTCTGGAAGTGCTGGATGGCGTGACGCTGGAAGACCTGATGCGCAAGGGTGGCGGCCGCAGCGGCAGCGTGGCTGTCAAATCCATCCGCGTGCAACCCAAGACCAAAACCCCCAAGGCCTGACCCGCCGCGCAGGCCGCAGCAAGAAGGGCCAGGCATGTCTGCCAACTGGTACGAACGCCACATCCTGCCCAGCGCACTGGACTATGCCTGTGGCCTGCCCATGATCGGCCGCCAGCGCCAGCTGGTGGTGCCACTGGCACAGGGACGCGTACTAGAGGTGGGCATCGGCACGGGGCTCAACATGCCCTATTACGACAAGCGCCGCGTCACCCGCATCACCGGGCTGGACCCGGCGTTGCAGCTACACCCGCTGGCGCGTGAGCGCATTGCGCAAGCCGGCCTGGACGTGGAGCTGGTGGGCCTGTCGGCCGAGCAGATTCCACGGCCCGATGCCAGTTTTGACACCGTGCTGGTGACCTACACGCTATGCACCATTGCCGACCCTGTGGCCGCGTTACGGGAAATGCGCCGCGTCCTGGCACCGGGTGGACGGTTGCTGTACTGCGAGCATGGCCGCGCACCCGATGCCTCCGTGCGGCGCTGGCAGGAGCGGCTGCAGCCGCTGTGGGGCAAGCTGGCGGGTGGCTGCCATCTGGGGCGCGACATGGCGGCGCTGCTGCAGGAAACGGGCTTTGCACTGGACGATGCGCACACCCGCTATCTGCCAGGGCCCCGCCCCTTCACCTTCCATTACTGGGGCGTTGCCTTGCCAGTTTGAGCCGGTTCAGCGGTGGCATTGAACACCCCGCTGAGCAATTCGGGCAGGCGTGCGG